>NZ_LKAQ01000004.1:2446729-2803249 GCF_001874525.1 Pseudodesulfovibrio hydrargyri
TGTAGGCGCATCCGCGCGTGCGGTGGGCTGAGGTGAGCAGTGCTTTTTTCCCTGTGATCGTTCGGACGCGGTAAATTGTCAGAGAAGAGGACGGATGTATGTATCCATCCGCGAAGCGGCGATATAAAGTTTAGGAAGGAAAGGGGGATGGGGGTCCGGGGGAAGGGGGAAAGGGAAGCCCTTTTCAAAGGGTTCCCTTTCCCCCTTCCCCCGGCCGCCGGAGGCGCGAACAACGAAAAAGGGCTCCCTGACGGGAGCCCTTTTTCGTTGTATATTGTAGCGGCCCGCTAGCCCATTTTTTTCTGGGCGAATTTGAGCATTTTGACGGCTTCGGCGAAGCCGGGGTTGATTTCCACGGCCTTGTTGGCGGAGCTGGCCATTTTGCCCCATTTGCGCCAGTCGTAGTAGAGGCGGCCCATATTGTAGTGCAGGTATTCGTCGTCGGTGGTCAGGGTCAGGGCCTTGAGATAGTATTTTTCGGCGGTCTCGAAGTCCTGCATCTTGCGCAGGACCATGCCGATACGGTTGTACAGGTGGATGGCGTTGGGGTCGTCCTTGAGCGCCTCGTCCAGCATGGAGTAGGCTTCCTTGTACCGGCCCGCGTTGAGGTAGCGGTCGGCGATGTCGGCCTTGAGCTCCGGGTCGCCGCTGAAGGTGCGCACCAGTTGGTCGAAGACCTCGCTGGCCTGGTCCCACTCCTGGGCGTCCAGGAACGCCTGGCCCTTTTCCAGTTCGGCCAGTTTCTGGGCGTTGAGCGCCTCCAGGTCACCCTGGACCTCTTCGTTCAGGGCCTTTTGCAGCTCCTGGAGCAGCTCGCGCATGGCGTCGAGCAGGGGACGTTCCTGGCCCGGCTCGTAGCTGATGACCAGGGGGTAGATCTTGCGCAGCTCCTTGTCGGAGTTGAGCACGTAGGTGACCTTCTGGAGGATTTCCTCGAACTCGTCCCGCTCGTTCTTCATGACCTGATTCTTGAGGAAGAGAATGAGGCCGTCGTGAACCGCCTGCACGGCAGGCATGTACTTGCCTTTTTTCAGGAGGGTGGCGACGGAATTCAGCTTCTTGCGCGACTTGATCAGATCTGCGGACATGGGAGTGTTCCTGGCTGTGGTTCTGGGAGCCTATATCCCGGTACTTTCCTTGACCATATCACGAAATCTCGGAAAGAAATAGCGGCTGTCGTGGGGACCGGGGCCCGCTTCCGGGTGGTACTGGATGGCCAGGATGGGCTTTTCCCTGTGACGGAAGCCCTCAAGGGTGTTGTCGTTCAGGTTCACGTGAGTCTTCTCAAGGAAATCAATACCTTCAACATCCACGCAGAAGCCGTGGTTCTGGGAGGAGATTTCGATCTTCTCGGTCTGCAGGTCCATGACCGGGTGGTTGCAGCCGTGATGGCCGAACTTGAGCTTGTAGGTGGTGCCGCCCATGGCCAGGCCGAGAATCTGGTGGCCCAGGCAGATGCCCGCCACGGGCATGTCCTCGCACAGGTCCCTGGCCGCTTCCACGGCGGTGGTCACGGCGGCCGGGTCGCCCGGGCCGTTGGACAGGAATACTGCGTCCGGGCCGAGTTCGCGCGCCTGGGCCGCGGTGTAGTGGGAGGGCAGGACAATCATGTCGAAGCCCTCGTCCTCCATGAGGCGCAGGATGTTCCATTTGATGCCGAAGTCGTAGACCACGAGCTTGGGGCCCTTGCCCTTCCAGGCGAAGTTCTTGATGTCGTCGATGTACACGGGCTTTTTGCCGTCCCAGGTGTACGGTTTTTCGCAGGACACGCGGTCGGCCAGGTTGAGGCCTTCCATGTTCTCGATGGACCGGGCCTTTTCGACCAGCTTGGCCGGGTCGGCGTCGCCGGTGGCGATATAGCCGCGCTGGGCGCCGTTGATGCGCAGGTGGCGGGTCAGGGCGCGGGTGTCGATGCCCTCGATGCCCATGACCCCGGCCTCGGTCAGGTAGTCGGGCAGGGACATGGTCGAGCGCCAGTTGCTTGGTCTCTTGCAGCATTCCTTGACGATGAAGCCGGCCGCCTGGACCTTGTGCGACTCCACGTCCTCGGGGTTGATCCCGTAGTTGCCGATGAGCGGATAGGTCATGGTGACCATCTGCCCGGTGTAGGACGGGTCGGTCAGGATCTCCTGGTAGCCGGTCATGCCGGTGTTGAAGATGACCTCACCGGAGGCCTCGCCCTGGCCGGTGAAACTCGTCCCCTTGAAAATCGTGCCGTCTTCGAGGGCAAGAATCGCTTTCATCAATGGTTCTCCAGAATGGTCTTGACCTTGACGAGGTCTTCGGGCCTGTCCACCCCGTGGCAGGTGTGCCGCGTCTCGGTCACGTAAATATCGATACCGTCTTCGAGCAGACGGAGCTGTTCCAGTTTTTCCCGTTGCTCCAGCGGGCTCGGGTCCAGGCTGCCGAACCGTTCCAGCGCCTCCATGCGGAAGGCGTAGAGCCCGATGTGCAGCAAAAAGCCGTGCATCTTCCCGTCGCGGTCAAAGGGCACCAGGGAACGGGAGAAGTAGAGCGCCCGTCCGTTGCCCGCCCGGACCACCTTGACCCGGTCGGGCGAGGCCGCCTCTTCCGGGCCGATGGATGTGGCCAGGGTGGCCACCCGGACATGGCGGTCCTCGAAGGGCCGGACCAGTTCGGTGAGCATGTCCGGCTCCAGGCACGGCTCGTCACCCTGGATGTTAACCACGACCGCGTCGGAGTCAATGGACAGGGCCCGCGCCGCCTCGAGCACGCGGTCCGTGCCGCTGTCGTGGTCGCGCCGGGTCATGACCACGGGCACGTCCAACGCCTTGGCCGCGTCGAAGATGCGTTCGTCGTCCGTGGCCAGGGTCACGCTGGTCAGCAGCGGGCAGGCGGACGCCCGGGACCAGACGTGCCAGAACATGGGCCTGCCGCCGATCTCGACCAGAGGCTTGCCCGGAAACCGCGAGGAATCGTACCTTGCGGGGATGATGCCGTGGCATTCGGGGAATTCGTTCATTGCTTGGGTAGCGTATTTAATCCTTATTAAGAAAATCGGCAACCTGTTTGGCGACCGCTTCCGCGCCGCCCCTGCGGTCCCGGATGTACTGCTTCGCGGCCTTGGCCACCTCCTGGCGGGGCGGCGGATTGTCGACGATTTTCTTGAGTGATTCCAAGGCGTCCTGCCAGCCGGACGCCTCCACGGCCAGGCCGGAGTCGATGATCTCGCGGCCGACCCAGGCGAAATTCTTCCAGTGCGGACCGGTCACCGGGGTCACGCCGCTGGTCAGCGGCTCCAGGAAATTCTGCCCGCCGAGCGGGGCCAGGGAGCCGCCCACGAAGGCCGCCTTGGCCAATCCGTAGGCAGGGACCAGCTCGCCGAAGGTGTCCCACAGGATGACCGTGCCGGGCCTGGCCGGGCCGTTCAGCCGGGAGCGCAGCACCCAGTTGAGCCCGGCCCCGTCCATGGCCCTGCGCCACAGGTCCAGATGGTGCATGTGGCGCGGGAACAGTCCGAGCACCAACGCCGGGCGCGCGGACATGAGGCCGGCGGCCAGCCTGGTCACGTCGTGCTCTTCCTCCTTGCGCACCGAGCCGAAGATGACGAACGGGTCCTTGTCGGGAATCAGGTCCCCGAGCGGATTGGTCTTGCGGGCCATGGGCCCGGCGTCGCCCATGCGGTCGAACTTGATGTTGGTCATGACCCGGACCCGTTCGCGGCCGAACAGGGTGCCGAAGCGGCGGCCGTCGGTCTCGGAAACGGCCATGATCCGGTCCGGGCCCAGGGCGCGGAACAGGTCGGGCCAGGCCATGTACCCGGCCAGGGACTTGGTGGTCATGCGCCCGTTGGCCAGGAGCACGCGCACGTTCCCGGCCTTGCATGCGGACAGGAAGCCAGGCCATATCTCGGTCTCGAGGATGACGGCCAGCTTCGGGCGCACGCGCCGGACCATGCGGTCCATGAGCTCGGGCGCGTCAAAGGGGAAATACCACGGCTGGACCGCCAGCCCGGCCCTGCGTCCGTTGATCTCCTCGGCGGCCCGCAGCAGGGTTTGGTATCCCTGCAGGGTGTTGGTGGTCACCAGCACGCGCAGGGTCTGCGTTCCGGCCGGCTTGAGGTGCCTGAGCACCTCCCAGGCCAGGTATGCCTCGCCGCCGCTGGCCGCCTGCATCCACAGGTCGGCAGGCGCGGGCTCGCCGTCGGCCAGGGTGCGCTGTTCCCAGCCTTCCTTGAGCCGTCCGTTGAATTTGAGCAGGGGCAGGGCGGCCTTCCAGGCCAGCCCGTAGGTCTTGAGAGCCACGCCTATGGCGGTCAGTGCCATCTAGACCCTGCCTTCCAGGCCGAGCCGGATGAGTTCGCCGATCAGTTCGGTGAAGGTGTAGCCCACGTGGGCCGCGGCCCTGGGCAGCAGGCTGGTGGGGGTCATGCCGGGCAGGGTGTTGACCTCGAGCAGGTAGGCCTCGCCGTCGGCGGTGGCGATGAAGTCGCCCCGGCTGCAGCCGGTCAGCCCCAGGGCAGCGTGGGCCGTGAGCATCTGCTCCTGGATGGACGTGGTCAGGGCCTCGTCCACCGGGGCCGGACAGATCTCCTCTGCCCCGTCGGCCGCGTACTTGTTCTCGTAGTCGAAGAAGTCGGACCCGTCCCGGGGGGTGATCATGATCAGGGGCAGGGCCTGATTGCCCAGGATGCCGCAGGTCAGCTCCACGCCGGGGATGAACGCCTCCACCAGGGCGGACTGGCACATGGCGAAGACTTTGTCGAGCGCGGCCGGGAACTCCTCGGCCGTGCGCACCAGGGACATGCCCAGCGACGAGCCGCCCTTGTCCGGCTTGACGAACACGGGCAGGGGAAGCTTGAGCGCGGTCTCGCGCCCCTGGGTGGGCGTGACCAACTGCCAGTCCGGGGTCTTGATGCCGTTGGCCTCGAAGACTTCCTTGGAGGCGGCCTTGTTCAGGGCCAGGTAGGAGGCGGCCGGGCCCGCGCCCTGGTAGGGGCAGTCCGCCTTGTCCAGCACGGCCTGGATCAGGCCGTCCTCGCCCGGCGTGCCGTGCAGGTTGATGAAGGCGAAGTCCGCGTCCTTGGCTATGGAGAGCAGGTTCCGGAAGTCGTCGGCAGGATCGAAAAAAGTGACGTCGTGGCCGAGTTCATCCAGGGAGGTCCGGATTTTTTGGGCCCCGGACAGGGAGACGTCGCGTTCGTCAGACCAGCCGCCCGCTATCAAAATCACATGCATTGAGGTCCACCTCGAGTGTGTCGCATAACAGTTGTTCGAGCTCCAGGGCCTGCCGTTTGGTTTCGTTGATGCTGTCCTGGAGGTTCAGGGGGATGCCGTAGCGCACGACCAGGTCCTTGAAGCGGTCCTTGACGGACACCAACCGGTTGTGGTTCACGCGCTTGTCCGCGTAGAGCACGGCCAGGGGCGTGAAGTAGGGTTCAAGGTCCATGGCGAACGGCCAGTAGACATGGTGGGTCACCCCGGAGGCGATGACCGGGTTGCCGGTCAACTCCGCCACCCAGGCCCCGCCCAGTTGGCTGTGGTTGCCGCCGTGGCGGATACAGTAGGTCTTGGCCAGGTCGTGGAGCAGGGCCGAGGCGCGCACCGTGGGCACGTCCACGTCAATTCCCTTCTCCACGGCCCGCCTGGCCAGGAAGGTTGCCACATCCGCCACCATGCGGCTGTGCGCGGCCACGTTGTCCAGCATGGCGTATTCCTCCCAATACCGGGCGCACCGGGCGTCGTCGGGGACGAACAGTTCGGGAGCGGGCCGGACAGGGGGCGGCGTGGGCAGATTCGACCGGCGGGAACCGGCTTTGGGGGCGTTATCCTTGGCAGACATGGCGTGCGTGCGCGGCGGGCGTCGGGTTGGCGGGATGCACAAGCGCATCCGATGATTCCCATCTACCAGTACGGCCGGAAAAAATAAAGCGGCCGTATCCCGGAAAAACGGCCATCCCGTCACCCAGGCCGTTCTTTTCGCTGGATTCTGGCGGTACGCTGCCACTTATGATAACGGTTGGCACAGTGGGAGGAATCCGTGAACGGCTTGATCGTATTGCAGGCAGTCTTCTTCCTGGGCGGGTTGGCGGTCCTGGCCCTGGCGTGGCGCATGCGCCGTGTCAACCGCGTGCCCCGGCTCACCGGCGTATCCTGGTGGGCGGCCGGGTACGCGGCCATCGGGCTGGCCGCCATCGGCGCCGGGGCGGACTTCTACTACGGCGACTGGATCAAGGGGTTCGTCACCCATCTGCTGCTGACCGGCGGTGTGGCCCTGGTCTGGGCTGGCACCCGGCTCTTTTTCGAGGGCAGGGTGGGTAATTCCACGATGGCGGCCTCGGCCGTCCTGCTGGCCTGTGAAGCCGTCGGCATCTTCTGGTACTACTTCATCTCTCCCTCCTACCAGGCGCGGCTGACCATCACCTGCGTGGTCCTGCTCATCCTGTCCATGAGCCTGTCCATGAGCTTGTTTCTGTCCAGCATGGACGACCGCGCGGTCATCGCCGCCGGGGTGTGCTACTCCCTCTTCGCCGTACTCAACGGGCTGCGGACCCTCTCCATCCTGATCAGCCCCGAACCCTTCGCCCACTATCGGTCCGGGCCCCTGGCCGTGGCCGCCACCGCCCTGATGCTCCCGGTTTTGCTGGCGGCACAGGCGGCCTCGCTGGTCATGATTCGCGACACCATCCGGGGCAGAAAGCGGAAATAGGCCCCCGAAATCCCTTCCCCGGCGTTATTAAAACCGCCCGCCGCGCCCACCGGCCGATCCGCCGGGTTTTTCATTTGCCCATATCCTGGAGAGGGTATATGACTGTCGCTAACCTGAAGAAATCGGTTCCGAAATCAGCCTAAAGGACTATGCTTTGAGCTTCGAATTGCTGGAAAAGTTCCGTGATCCGGACCTGTGCCGGAAAATCCTCGACAAGATGGAATCCGAACTGGACCGGGAGCTGCGCTTCATGGAGGTCTGCGGCACGCATACCGTGGCCATTTTCCAGAGCGGGCTGCGTTCCCTCCTGCCCGAAAAGATCGTCCACCTCTCCGGGCCGGGCTGTCCGGTCTGCGTGACCCACGAGTCCGAGGTCAACGCCTTCCTGGACCTGGCCGGACGCGGCAACGTCATCCTGGCCACTTTCGGCGACCTCATGCGCGTGCCCGGGGACAAGGGCCGCAACCTGAAAAAGGCCGTTGCCGACGGCGCGCGGGTAAAGGTCGTCTATTCGCCCTTCGACACCCTCAAGCTGGCTAAGGAAAATCCCGGCGACCTGGTGGTCTTCATCGGCGTGGGCTTCGAGACCACGGCCCCGACCATCGCCGCGACCATGAAGATGGCCCGCGACCAGGGGATAGCCAACCTGCGCATCCTCTGTTTCCACAAGACCGTGCCCACCGCGCTGGACGCGCTTCTGGCCGACGAGGCCATCAACATCGACGGCTTCATCCTGCCGGGCCACGTCTCGGCCATCATCGGCGTGAAGCCCTACGAATTCATCGCTGAGAACTACGCCAAGTCCGCCGTGGTCACCGGGTTCGAGCCCCTGGACATTCTCCAGTCCCTGAACCAGATGATCGAATGGCGAAACCAGGGCGAGGCCCACGTGGCCAACAACTACACGCGCATCGTCGGCGAGAACGGCAACCCCAAGGCGCTCGAGATCATGTACGAGGTCTTCGAGCCCACCGACGCCCTGTGGCGCGGCCTGGGACTGATCCCCGGCTCCGGCCTGGAGATCCGGGCCGAGTGGGAATCCTTTGACGCCAAGAAGGAATTCGGCATCGAGATCAAGGACGGCCCGTCCCTGCCCGGCTGCAAGTGCGGCGACATCCTCAAGGGCATCAAGCAGCCGGACCAGTGCCCGCTGTTCGGCAAGGCCTGCACCCCGGCCAACCCGGTCGGCCCGTGCATGGTCTCCACCGAAGGTTCCTGTGCCGCCTACTACAAATACAAATTGGATTAAAATATGTCTGACAAGGTTCTTCTCGACTACGGCAGCGGCGGCCGCGCTTCCCAGCGCCTGATTTCCGAACTCTTCCTGAAATATCTCGGCAACGACGAACTCGACCGCCTCAACGACGCGGCGGTCCTTTCCCTGTCCGGCAAAATCGCCATGTCCACCGACTCCTTCACCGTGGACCCGATCTTTTTTCCCGGCGGCGACATCGGCTCCCTGGCCGTGCACGGCACGGTCAACGACGTGGCCATGATGGGCGCGGTGCCGCGCTACATCACCTGCGGCTACATCATCGAGGAAGGGCTGCCCATGGCCGACCTGGAACGCATCGTCCGATCCATGGGCGAGGCCGCCGAACACGCCGGGGTCAAGGTCGTCACCGGCGACACCAAGGTCGTGCCCCGGGGCGCCTGCGACAAGATTTTCATCAACACCACCGGCATCGGCGAAGTCATCGCCGACCCGACACCGAGCGGCGACGCGGCCAGGAAGGGCGACGCGGTCCTGGTTTCCGGAACCATCGGCGATCACGGCCTGACCGTGCTCGGCACCCGCGAGGGGCTGGATTTCGAGGCCAAGGTCCAGTCCGACTCCGCCGCCCTCAACCACCTCCTGGTCAAGCTCGTCCGCGAGCTGCCCGAGGTCCACGTCCTGCGCGACCCCACGCGCGGCGGCCTGGCCACCACCCTGAACGAGATCACCAAGAGCTCGAACGTCTGCTGCGAACTGACCGAGACCAGCATCCCGGTACGCCCCGAGGTCAAGGGCGGCTGCTCGATCCTCGGCCTGGACCCGCTCTACCTGGCCAACGAGGGCAAGTTCCTCTGCGTCCTGCCCGCCGAACACGCCGACAAGGCGCTCGAAATCATGCGCGCCGACCCGCTCGGCCGGGACGCCTGCCGCATCGGCACCATGACCGACGCCAACCCCGGCAAGGTCGTCCTCGTCACCCAGCTTGGCGGCAAACGCCTCCTCGGCATGTTGGAGGGCGAACAACTCCCGCGCATCTGCTAGACGCGCTCCAGTCATCAATAAAAAGTCCCCGCCGGCATGCGCTGGCGGGGACTTTTTATTGCCTCCGGCGGCCGGGGGAAGGGGAAAAGGGCTTCCCTCTCCCCCTTCCCCCGGACCCCCATCCCCCTCACCCTCCGAAACCTTTTGTATCCGCTTCGCGGGCTGGACCGCACGAGAAGGCCCCTGACTCATATCTGAGTCAGGGGCCTTCAATTCTTAATTCTTCTGGAGCGATTCGGGTGCTTCAGCACCCGACAGCGGCTCTTTTAACCGCGCTGGCACAAGGCGTTCGAGAGTGGGTCAGCTGTGCATTTTCTTCCGGCCGGGGCAACCGTAGCGTAGCCGTCTACGTGAGGATTGGCCCGGCCGGAAAAATGTGTAGATGGCTCGCTATCGGAAGCCGCTTAAGACCACCCAGCCATCAATAAAGCGAAATCTCGCTATCTTGCCTTCCTCGCCTCAATGAGCGCCGCGGCCCGGCGCGCCAAATACGTAATCTCCGGTTTGGAGACCTGGTCGTCGGCGCCCACCGTCTCGCCCCGGTGGCGGAGCTTGTCGGTGATCAGCGAGGAGAAAAGGATGACCGGCAGGTCGCGCAGGACCGGGTCCTCCTTGACGCGTTTGCACAGGTGGTGGCCGTCCATCATGGGCATCTCGATGTCCGAGACCAGGACCTGGACGTAGTCGGTGATCGGACGCTCCTCTTCCTGGGCGCGCTTCTTGATCTCCACCAGACGGTCCCAGCATTCCCGGCCGTTGTTGGTCTTTTCCACCTGGAACCCGGCCTGGCCGAGCATGTCGCGGATCATCTCGCGGATGAGCGGCGAGTCGTCGGCGATGAGCGCCTTGTACCCGGAGTAGCCGTCGAGCTCGAAGTTGTCGTCGAACTGCAGGCGCATGGCCGGGTTGAGTTCCGAGACGATGCGTTCCAGGTCGAGGATGAAGACGATGCGGTCGTCGAACTTGACCACGCCGGTGATGGACTCGGACGACAGGGCGGACACGTACTTGTTGGGCGCTTCCACGTCCTCCCAGGAGATGCGGTGGATGCGGGTCACGCCCGAGACCATGAAGGCCGAGGTTACCTGGTTGAATTCGGTGACGATGACCTTGGGCGGCTCGTTCTCCACGCGCTTCTTCTTGAGCCAGATGGACAGGTCGAGCAGGGGGATGATCCGGGAGCGCAGGTTGAAGGCCCCGAGCACCGCCGGGTGCGAGACCTCGGGCATCTCCGTGACCTTGGGCATGCGGATGATCTCGAGCACCTTGGCCACGTTCACGCCGTAAAAGCCCTTGCGGCTCGGTTTGTGGCCCTCTTCAAGGACCTGCTCTTCCTGGTTGGGTTCGGCTTCGTCGGACGCCTTGGGTTCCTCCTCGAGGTAGAACTCGACGATTTCCAATTCATTGGTGCCCGCTTCAAGCAGGATGTCGGTGGACTGGGTGGCCATGCTGATACCGCTTCCTTGTCAAGGGTATGGAATGATTAAGGCAACAAGCCTCTGTGTAAACGCTATTGGCAAATCTCGTCAACAGGCGGCCAGGGGGTATCCGGATCGGCCGGTTCCAGGTCCCGGATGACGTCCGCCGCCCGCTCCAGGTCTTCCCAGGTCTCGCACTGCAGCAGGGAGGCGCGCAGGGAGCGGATGCCCCTGAGTCCCTTGGCGTAGCGGGGAATGATGGAGCGGATTTTGCGGAAGGAGCGCCCGTCGCCTTCGAAAAGTCGCGTCAGGCGGATGTGCTCGCGCACGATCCCGGCCAGGAACGCGCCGTCGCGCACGGGCAGGGGCGCGCCTTGGCGCAGGGCGACGTACCGGGCGAAGATGGACGGATCGTAGAGCGCGCCACGGGCGAACATGATCGCGTCGATGCCGGTCTCCTCGATGCACCGCGCGCCGTCCTCGGCCGAGAACAGGTCGCCGGACCCGATGACCGGGATGGACACGGCCCGCTTCAGCTCGGCCAGCTTGGCCCAGTTGGCCCGGCCCGCGAACATCTGCCTGCCGTAGCGCGGGTGCATGGTCACCCAGTCGACGCCGACGCCTTCCAGCCGTCTGGCCAGGTCGAGGAAGACCTCCTCGCCCTTGTTGAAGCCCAGGCGGAATTTGACGCCCACGCGGCCGCCCTCGGGATGCTCGGCCGCCTTGGTCACCATGATGGCGGCCAGTTCGACCAGCTTGTCGAGGTCCTCCATGAGCTGGACCCCGGAGCCGGACTTGAGGACCTTGCGCACCGGGCAGCCCGCGTTGAGATCGAAATTGCGGTAGCCCATGCCGACCAGTTTCTCCATGACCGGCGGGAAATACTCAGGCTCGGACCCGAACAGCTGGAGGACCATGGGGTCGTCCTCCGGGCAGGTGGCGATGAGGCGGCGGGTGCCGGAGTTCTTGAAGGCCATGCCCTTGACCGAGACCATCTCGGAGCAGGCCGGGCCGCAGCCGTACTGGCGCACGAGCATGCGGAAGGGCAGGTCGGAATAGCCGGCCAGGGGGGCCAGCCACGGGGAGTCGGGGGTGATGGAAAAACGGGTCATGTCGGGATGCACATACGGGCTCGGATGGCGCGAGTCAAAGGAAAAGGGAGCGGATCAGCGTTCGTAGTAGCGGTCGTACAGGGTCTGGAACCGGCCCGAGGCGATCAGTCCGTTCAGGGCGGCCTGCCAGCGGTGGATGACCTCGTCGTCCACCTGGGGCGAAAAGGCGATGTAGCCCGCGGACTGGACCAGGGGCTCGGGCACGCGGCGGATGTCCGAGGCCGGGATGTCCGCGGCGTGGAGCTTCTGGATCAGAGTTTCGTCCGAGGACACGGCCAGGTCGGCGTCGCCGGATTTGAGCCGGGCGAAGCACTCGCCGTACGTCGGTGCGGCGACCACGTTGGTGAACCCGCGCTCCAGCAGGACCGTGTGGTGCTGGCTGCCCTCCACGGCGCAGATGGCCGAGACCGACCTGGCCGCGTCCAGGTCGCCGATGGCGGATCCCTTGAGGCCGTACAGGTAGTCCACCTCGCGCTGGAGCGGGCCGACCCACTTGAAGCGCGCCTCGCGCTGCGGCGTCCGGTAGACGTTGAAAAAGGCCGCGTCGGGCCGGGAGGCGAGGGCGTCCATGCCCTGGGCAAAGGAGACCTCGCGGATACGGGTCTCGACGCCCACGGCGGTCATGATCTCGCGGACCGCCTCCAGGTTGAAGGCCCGCTTGCCCGCGTGCTCGATGCCGTGCAACTCGCCCGTGTCCGGATCGGTCTCGGCCTGGCCCGTCAGGTCGTGGGTCAGGATGACCAGATCCTCGGCCTGGGCGGGGGAGGGGACGGCCCAAACGAGAACGGCCCAGATCAGGACGGCCGGAAGCAAGGCGGCCGAAGGGCGCTGGCGCGGGGGCCGGGCGGTTGGGAGTTGTTCGGGCGGGCGCATAGTTTCATAACGGGTTGCAGGGTTGGTATTCCTCTTATGATAGACCATGATTCCGCAGGCGGCAATTATTATGCCCGTCCGGGCCCGCATCCGTCCGCCGGGGCCGCGATCAATATCTCCGGGGCGGGAAAGAATTTGAAAAAAATACCGGCGCAGGCTTGACAAAGGACCGCTTTTCTCATTAAACCGGCCCGTCTTCGAGCGCACGGCAGCGCTTCCCGGCTGCGGGAAAAAAGGCCGTTGAAAACTCTTGATTTTTGACATCGCGGCGTATATAGACTTCGTTCCCGTGAGCTGGCGTAGCTCAATTGGTAGAGCAGCTGATTTGTAATCAGCAGGTTGCGGGTTCAAGTCCCATCGCCAGCTCCATAAGACACAAATGGTGGGGTTCCCGAGTGGCCAAAGGGAACAGACTGTAAATCTGTCGGCATACGCCTTCGGAGGTTCAAATCCTCCCCCCACCACCATAATTTTTCGAGTCACGCTGTAGGAGGCGGTCCCAGAGTCCGTCGATGGACTACAGAGAGTGAGCGGGAATAGCTCAATTGGCTAGAGCATCAGCCTTCCAAGCTGAGGGTTGCGGGTTCGAGTCCCGTTTCCCGCTCCATTTTAGCCATCTCTCTCCTTCCATCATCTTTATATACAGTGTATGGCTGTGCTCACGTAGCTCAGTCGGTAGAGCACATCCTTGGTAAGGATGAGGTCACCGGTTCAAATCCGGTCGTGAGCTCCACGAGCGTTTTTGTTGTTCGAATTGCTTGTCAACAAGTATTTAGAAATAGAAACCTACACAACATTTATTGATCCAGGGGGTTATTGAAATGGGTAAAGCTAAATTTGAACGTAGCAAGCCTCACGTTAACATCGGCACCATCGGTCACATCGACCATGGCAAGACCACGCTGACCGCCGCCATCACCAAGCTGGCCCACATGGCCGGTCACGGCGAGTACGTTGCCTTCGACGAGATCGACAAGGCTCCTGAAGAGAAAGAGCGCGGCATCACCATCGCCACCGCCCACGTCGAGTACGAGACCGAGTCCCGTCACTACGCCCACGTGGACTGCCCCGGTCACGCCGATTACATCAAGAACATGATCACCGGTGCCGCCCAGATGGACGGCGCTATTCTGGTCTGCGCCGCCACCGACGGTCCCATGCCCCAGACCCGTGAGCACATCCTGCTCGCCCGTCAGGTCGGCGTGCCCGCCATGGTCGTCTTCATGAACAAGTGCGACATGGTCGACGACGAGGAGCTGCTGGAACTGGTCGAGCTCGAGATTCGCGAGCTGCTGTCCAAGTACGAATTCCCCGGCGACGACATTCCGGTCATCCAGGGTTCCGCCCTGAAGGCCCTGGAGTGCGATTCCGCCGACGATCCGGCCGCCAAGCCCATCTATGATCTGCTGGCCGCCTGCGACTCCTACATCCCCGAGCCCGAGCGCGACATCGACATGCCGTTCCTGATGCCCGTCGAGGACGTCTTCTCCATCTCCGGCCGTGGTACCGTTATCACCGGTCGTGTGGAGCGCGGCATCGTCAAGGTCGGTGACGAAGTCGAAATCATCGGCATCAAGCCCACCATCAAGACCACCTGCACCGGCGTCGAGATGTTCCGCAAGCTGCTTGACCAGGGCCAGGCCGGCGACAACGTCGGTCTGCTGATCCGCGGCGTGAAGCGCGAGGAAGTGGAGCGTGGCCAGGTTGCCGCCAAGCCCGGTTCCATCACCCCGCACACCAAGTTCAAGGCCGAGGTCTACGTCCTGTCCAAGGACGAGGGCGGCCGCCACACCCCGTTCTTCACCGGCTACCGTCCGCAGTTCTACTTCCGGACGACCGACATCACCGGTGTCGTCACCCTGGCTGAGGGCGTCGAGATGGTCATGCCCGGCGACAACGCAACCTTCAACGTCGAGATGATCCACCCGATCGCCATGGAAGTCGGCCTGCGCTTCGCCATCCGCGAGGGCGGCCGCACCGTCGGCGCCGGTGTCGTCACCGAGATCGTGGAGTAATCATGCGAGTCAACATTCAGCTGCAGTGCACCGAGTGCAAGCGTAAGAACTACGCTACGCAGAAGAACAAGAAGAACACTACCGGACGCCTGGAAGTGAGCAAGTATTGTCCCTGGGACAAGAAGCACACGGTCCACAAAGAGTCCAAGTAGTCTTCGATAGAGCAGGGGTATAGTTCCAACGGCTAGAACGCCGGTCTCCAAAACCGGATGTTGGGGGTTCGAATCCCTCTACCCCTGCCAACTAAGTCTTTGAAAGCGGCGCGGGGCCTTGCCGAGATACGGCAAGGCCCCGCCAACCGCTCAATAATTTGGGATAAAGAGATATGGCCAAAAAGAAAGGCAAGAAGGCCGCTGAAAAGCAGGCCGTACAGTCCCCGGCAGCCGGTCTGAAGGGCAAGATCAAGGAATTCATCGAGTTCTTTGAGGAGTCCAAGGTCGAGATCAAGAAAGTGGTCTGGCCGACCCGCAAGGAGACCGTCACCACGTGCATCGCCGTGCTGGTCGTTTCCGTGGTCATCGCTCTCTACCTGGGCGTGGTCGACCTGGCGCTCTCGAAGATTGTCGAGGCCATCCTCTCCTAGGACCAAAGCTACTCGCAAAGGCTGGAACACAACATGGATGCCACAATGGAACACGCAGCGCCTCGTGCACGCTGGTACATAGTCCACACCTACTCGGGATTCGAGCAGAGGGTGGAACAGACCGTGCGTGAAATGATGCGCACCGGACAGGACAAGGGCCTCATCGAGGAGGTTGTCATGCCCACCGAAAAGATCGTCGAGATGGTCAAAGGTGAGCGCAAGACTTCCACCCGCAAGTTCTATCCGGGATACATCATGATCAAGATGATCCTGACCGACGATTCCTGGCACCTCATCCAGTCCATCCCGCGCGTGACAGGATTCGTCGGCGGCAAGAACCGCCCGACGCCCATGCGCGACAGCGAGGCGGAGAACATCCTCAACATGATGGAAAGCCGTCAGGAAAAGCCCCGTCCGAAGTTCAACTTCGAGCGCGGCGACGAGGTCCGGGTCATCGACGGCCCGTTTTCCGGCTTCAACGGTGTTGTGGAAGAAGTCAATTACGACAAGGGCAAGCTCAAAGTATCCGTCTCTATTTTCGGGCGTCAGACTCCTGTGGAGCTTGATTTTGTCCAGGTGGACAAGGGATAGCCCGGATTGTCGCTAACAGCGAAATTTCTCATCGAGGAATACAATAATGGCTAAGAAAGAATTAGGAAAGATCAAACTGCAGATCCCCGCGGGCTCCGCCAACCCCTCTCCGCCGGTCGGTCCGGCGCTGGGTCAGCACGGCGTGAACATCATGGAATTCTGCAAGGCGTTCAACGCCAAGACGCAGGACCAGAAAGGCCTGATCATCCCGGTGGTCATCACCGTGTACGCGGACCGTTCCTTCGACTTCATCACCAAGACCCCTCCGGCGGCGGTGCTCCTGCTCAAGGCCGCCAAGCTTGAGAAGGGCTCCGGTGAACCGAACAAGACCAAGGTCGGCAAGGTCACCAAGGCCCAGATCAAAGAGATCGCCGAGTTGAAGATGGCTGACTTGAACGCCAATGACATCGAGAACGCCATGCGTCAGATTGAGGGCACCGCCCGCAGCATGGGCCTCGACGTCAAGGCCTAGTGAGGTAAAGAAATATGCCTAAGCATGGAAAAAAATACCGCAACGCCGTGGGTGATCACGACACCGCCGTGCGTGTTGATGTCGAAGAGGGCGTGAAGGCCGCCGTTGCCGCCGCCTTTGCCAAGTTCGACGAGACCGTGGACGTGGCCATCAACCTCGGCGTCGATCCCAAGTACTCCGATCAGATGATTCGTGGTGCCGTCTCCCTGCCCAACGGGCTGGGCAAGGACATCCGCGTGGCCGTCTTCTGCAAGGGGGAAAAGGAGAACGAGGCCAAGGAAGCCGGTGCCGACTACTACGGTTCCGACGATCTGGTCGAGAAGATTCAGTCCGGCTGGCTCGAGTTCGACAAGGCCGTGGCCACCCCTGACATGATGGCCGTGGTCGGCAAGATCGGCCGCGTGCTCGGCCCCCGAGGCCTGATGCCCAACGCCAAGACCGGCACCGTGACCATGGATGTGGCCAAGGCCGTCAGCGAGCTCAAGGCCGGTAAGGTCGAGTTCAAGGTCGACAAGGCCGGCGTGCTGCACGCCCCCATCGGCAAGGTCTCGTTTGGTCCGGACAAGCTCCTGGAGAACCTCAAGGCCCTGCTGGACTCCGTCATGCGCCTCAAGCCCTCCTCCGCGAAGGGCACCTACATGAAGGCGCTGGCTGTTTCCTCCACCATGGGCCCGGGCGTCAAGATCGATCCCCTGACCGTCCGCAAGTTCCTGGAAGCCTAGTTTTTAACAATTGAATGCCGGACCCCTTCACGGGGTCCTGTAGATAATCGCACGGAAGGTTGAGTCAGAGACGGCAGGCGGGGCTGTGTCCCCTTAAACATCCTGCTCAGACAAAGCTTTGACCTGCTTTCCGGGCCGAACGACGAGGAGTGGTAGATGAACAGGCAAGAAAAAGCCCAGATCATCGAGCAGCTGCACGAAAAAGCTTCGCGCGCCAGCATCGCCGTCGTCACCGATTTCAAGGGCATGTCCGTCGAGGAAATGACCCAGTTGCGCGCCAAGTGCTTCGAAATCGGCGTCGATTACCAAGTCGTCAAGAATACCCTGGCCCGGTTGGCTCTCAATGACACTGATCACGGTGTATTGAGCGAACATCTGAAAGAGAACTGCGCCATTGCGCTCGGATACGACGATCCCGTCGCCCTTGCCAAGGCGCTGGCCGATTACGCCAAGACGAACAAGAAGTTCGCCATGCGTTTCGGTACTCTGGAAGGCCAGTTTCTTGACAGCGACGCAGTGAAGGAACTCTCCAAGATGCCCAGCAAGCCTGAGCTCTTGAGTTCCCTTCTCGGCACCATGCAGGCCGTACCTCGCAATTTCGTCTGTCTGTTCGCCAACATCGAGCGCAAGTTCCTGTATGCCTTGACCGCCATCAAGGAACAGAAGGAAGCCGCGTAAACAACAGGTTCAAAGCGAATCAATTTCAAGGAGATTTATCATGGCTGATATCACCAAAGAACAGGTTGTCGAATTCATCGGCAACATGACCGTCCTGGAACTGTCCGAATTCATCAAAGAGCTCGAAGACGTCTTCGGTGTCGAGGCCGCTGCCCCGGCCGTCGCCGTTGCCGCCGCTCCGGCCGCTGGCGGCGACGCCGCCGCCGAGGAAGAGAAGACCGAGTTCGACGTCGTCCTGACCGGTGCCGGCAGCAACAAGATCGCCGTCATCAAGGCCGTCCGCGGCATCACCGGCCTGGGCCTGAAGGAAGCCAAGGCTCTGGTCGACGAAGCTCCGAAGACCCTGAAGGAAGGCGTGTCCAAGGACGAGGCTGACGAGGCTGCCAAGCAGCTGCAGGAAGCTGGCGCCGAAGTTGAAGTTAAGTAACTTCACCGCCTTAAGCTAACAAAGCAAAGAGCGCTCGCCCTCTAAAAAAGGGCGTTGCGCTCTTTGCTCTGTATGTATATATAATGGTTTAATCGCCTTTCGCTATTGGGTTTAGCCGCTGTATGATGCAAATCTGCTCCTCGTCGGTGTGCCGGGTTTTTGGTTCCGGCTGCAGCTTATCTACCCATTTTTCGCACCGGTCGCTCTAATCGGCCGATGCGCCAGACAGAGGGCAAGGGCTTTGTGCCCCGCGCCCCAACCATCAACCGCTCATGCATGAGGGTACAATGGGTCAACTGAGAAAAAAATTCGGCAAAATCGTCAACACGCTCCCCATCCCGCACCTGCTGGAGCTTCAGGTGGATTCGTACAATCGTTTCCTCCAGGCGGATACTCCGCCGGCCAGCCGGGGCGACTTCGGGCTCGAGGGCGTGTTCAGGTCCGTTTTTCCCATTGAAGATTTCAACAAGACCGCTAGCCTTGATTTCGTGTCCTATGAAATCGGCGAACCAAAATACGACGTCGATGAGTGCATCTCCAAGGGCCTGACCTTTGAGACGCCCATCCGTATCACCGTCCGTCTCGTAGTTTTTGACGTGGATGAAGAGACCGACAACCGCACGATTCGCGACATCAAGGAACAGGACATATACTTCGGGACGCTCCCGCTGATGACGGAGAAGGGCACGTATGTCATCAACGGCACCGAGCGCGTCATCGTGAACCAGCTGCAGCGCTCCCCGGGCATCATCTTCGAGCATGACTCGGGCAAGTCCCACTCCAGCCGCAAGGTCCTTTATTCGAGCCGCATCATTCCCATGCGCGGGTCCTGGCTGGACTTCGACTTCGACCACAAGGACATCCTGTACGTCCGCATCGACCGCCGCCGCAAGATGCCCGTGACCATCCTGCTGAAGGCCATGGGACTGTCGCGCGCCGACATCCTCGACTACTTCTACGACCTCGAGTCCTACACCCTGCTCAAGACCAAGGTTACGCGCACGGTGGTGGCGGAGCAGTACCGCAAGGAAACCGCCTTTGCCGATGTCGAGGTTGACGGGAAGGTCCTTCTCAAGAAGGGCACCGATATCACCCGGGGCGCCTGGAAGAAGCTCATCCGCAGCGAGGTCAAGACCATCGAGGTCGACCCCGACTCCCTGCTGGGTCAGTTCCTGGCGCGCGACATGGTCGACAAGAACGGCGAGGTTATCGCCGAGGCGGCCGAGGAGGTCACTCCGGATCTGCTCGACAAGCTGCGTGATGCCAAGATCAAGGATTTGGACGTGCTGCACACTCGCGGCATGGAGGTTTCCTCCTCCCTGCGCGACACCCTGCTGCTCGACAAGACCACGGATATGGAGTCCGCCCAGATCGAGATCTACCGCAGGCTGCGTCCCAGCTCCCCGCCCACGCCCGAGATCGCGGCCAGCTTCTTCGAGAACCTGTTCCGCTCCTCCGACTACTACGACCTGTCCAGCGTGGGCCGCTACAAGCTCAACTCCCGCCTGAACCAGGAAGTGGACCTGTCCATCCGCACCCTGACCAACGAGGACATCCTCCTCGCGGTCAAGGAACTCATGCGCCTCAAGGACTCCCACGGCCCGGCGGACGATATCGACCATCTGGGCAACCGCCGCGTGCGGCCCGTGGGCGAACTGGTCGAGAACCAGTACCGCATCGGCCTGGTCCGCATGGAGCGCGCCATCAAGGAGCGCATGTCCCTGCAGGAAGTGGCCACCCTGATGCCCCATGACCTGATCAACCCCAAGCCGGTTGCGGCCGTGCTCAAGGAGTTCTTCGGAACCTCCCAGCTCAGCCAGTTCATGGACCAGACCAACCCGCTCTCCGAGGTCACCCACAAGCGCCGCCTGTCGGCCCTGGGACCCGGCGGCCTGACCCGCGAACGCGCGGGCTTCGAAGTGCGCGACGTGCACACCTCGCACTACGGCCGCATCTGCCCCATCGAGACGCCGGAAGGTCCGAACATCGGTCTGATCGTCTCCCTGACCACCTACGCCAAGGTCAACGACTACGGTTTCATCGAGACCCCGTACCGCAAGGTGGTGGACAAGAAGATCACCAACGAGATCAATTACATGGACGCCTCCAAAGAGGCCAAGGAAGTGGTGGCCCAGGCCAACGCTCCCCTGGACGCGAACGGCGTCTTCACCAATCCGCGCGTCAACGCGCGCCTGGCCGGCGACGTCCAGCTGACCGCTGCCGAGGACGTCACCTGCATGGACATCAGCCCGAGCCAGACGGTCTCCATCTCGGCCGCGCTGATTCCGTTCCTGGAGCATGACGACGCCAACCGCGCGCTCATGGGCTCCAACATGATGCGCCAGGCCGTGCCTCTTCTCCAGGCCGAGGAGCCGCTCGTCGGCACCGACATGGAGGGCCCGGTCGCCCGCGACTCCGGGGCCTGCGTGCTGGCCAAGGAGGACGGCGTGATCCACTACGTGGACGCCGAGCGGATCATCATCAACTACGACAACGGACTGTTCCCCGAATCCGGCGGCTCCAAGCACTACGAGCTGCAGAAGTGGCACAAGTCCAACCAGAACTCCTGCTTCGGCCAGACGCCTCGCGTCCAGGTCGGGCAGCGGGTCAGAAAGGGCGACGTCCTGGCCGACGGCCCGGGCATCGACCACGGCGAGCTGGCGCTCGGCAAGAACCTGCTGGTGGCCTTCATGCCCTGGTGCGGTTTCAACTACGAGGACTCCGTCCTCATCTCCGAGCGCATGGTCAAGGAAGACGTCTACACCTCGATCCACATCGAGGAGTTCGAACTGGTCGCCCGCGACACCAAGCTCGGACCCGAGGAAGTGACCCGGGACATCTCCAACGTCTCCGAGGAAATGCTTCGGAACCTGGACGAGTGCGGCATCATCCGCATCGGCGCCCGGATCAAGCCCGACGACATCATGGTCGGCAAGATCACGCCCAAGGGCGAGACCCAGCTGACTCCGGAAGAGAAGCTGCTGCGCGCCATCTTCGGCGACAAGGCCCGCGACGTGAAAAACACCTCCCTGAAGGTGCCGCCGGGAATCTCCGGCACCATCGTCGACGTCAAGGTCTTCAACCGCCGCTCGGGCGAGAAGGACGACCGCACCAAGGCCATCGAGGACGCCGAACTGGCCGCCTTCGACGTCAAGGAGCAGAAGCACGTCGCCGCCCTGACCGACGCGATCCGCGACAAGATCTGGACCGTGCTCGAAGGCGCCACGCTGAAGAAGGACCTGATCGGTCCCAAGAAGACCGCGCTCGGCAAGACCGGCGAGGTCATCGATCGCGAGGCCGTGGACGCCGTCCCGGTCAAGAAGCTCATCGGCCTGTTCGACCGCGAGGCCAACGACCAGCTCAAGCTGATCACGGCCGACTACGAGCAGCAGATCGCCTTCATCAAGAACATATATGACGTCAAGCGCGAGAAGGTGACCGAGGGCGACGACCTGCCCCCGGGCGTGATCAAGATGGTCAAGGTCTACGTCGCGGTGAAGCGCAAGCTCTCCGTGGGCGACAAGATGGCCGGCCGCCACGGCAACAAGGGTGTCGTGTCCTGCATCCTGCCCGAGGAGGACATGCCGTTCTTCGAGGACGGCACCTCCATGGACATCGTCCTGAACCCCCTGGGCGTTCCCTCCCGAATGAACATCGGGCAGATCATGGAAACGCACCTGGGCATGGCCGGACGCAAGCTCGGCCAGCAGGTCCAGCTGATGCTCGAGGAGAGCGACAAGTCGCTCAAGGCCATCCGCGAGGAGGTCAAGTCCATCCTCGACACCGCCGACATGAACGAGCTCATCGACTCCATGTCCGACGAGGAGTTCGTGGACGCGGTCAAGAAGCTGAAGAACGGCATCGTCGCCAAGACCCCGGTCTTCGACGGCGCCGAGGAGGACGGCATCTGGGGCTGGCTGGAAAAGGCCGGTCTCGCCTCGGACGGCAAGTTCGTGCTCTACGACGGCCGCACCGGCGAACCCTTCCACAACCGGGTCACCGTGGGCATCATGTACTACCTGAAGCTGCACCACCTGGTCGACGAGAAGATCCATGCCCGGTCCACCGGCCCGTACTCCCTGGTCACGCAGCAGCCCCTGGGCGGTAAGGCCCAGTTCGGCGGCCAGCGTCTGGGCGAGATGGAAGTCTGGGCCCTTGAGGCCTATGGCGCCGCCTATCTTCTGCAGGAGTTCCTGACCGTCAAGTCCGACGACGTCCAGGGCCGTGTGAAGATGTACGAGAAGATCGTCAAGGGCGACAACTTCCTGGAAGCCGGTCTGCCGGAATCCTTCAACGTCCTGGTCAAGGAACTCATGTCGCTGGGTCTGGACGTGACCCTGCATTACGAGGACCGCAAGCGTCCCGGCCAGCCGCAGCAGCCCGTCGCCATTCCGGCGGGACCCAAGCCGCTGGTGGACTAGCAGGACCGGACGAAACAAGGTAATTGGCCCGGCCGGCCGCAAGCCGGCCGGGCATGAGATAACATCTTACGATAGGGGATATCCATGACGTTGGACGATCTGTTCACCTTACGTGGAGCGCCGAACGCAGCCGCACAAGGCCGTAACCTGAAGGCTATCCAGATATCCATAGCTGCGCCCGAAACCATCCGGGAGTGGTCCTACGGTGAAGTCAAGAAACCGGAGACCATCAACTACCGGACCTTCAAACCGGAACGGGACGGCCTGTTCTGCGCCAAGATCTTCGGCCCGGTGAAGGACTACGAGTGCAACTGCGGCAAATATAAGCGCATGAAGCATCGCGGCATCGTCTGCGAGAAGTGCGGCGTCGAGGTCATCGCCTCCAAGGTCCGGCGCGAGCGCATGGGCCACATCGAACTGGCCGCGCCCGTGGCGCACATCTGGTTCCTGAAGACCTTGCCGTCCAAGATCGGCACGCTGCTCGACATCACCATGGCCGACCTGGAAAAGGTCCTGTACTTCGACTCGTTCATCGTGCTCGATCCGGGCGAGACCCCGCTCAAAAAGCACCAGGTCGTGTCCGAGGACCAGTACTTCCAGGTCATCGACCACTTCGGCGAGGACGCCCTGACCGTGGGCATGGGTGCCGAGACCGTCCGGACCATGCTCCAGGCTCTCGACCTGCCGACCCTGCGCGCCGAACTGCGCGAGGAGTCCCAGACCACCCGGTCTCAGACCAAGAAGAAGAAAATCACCAAGCGGCTGAAGATCGTCGAGGCCTTCCTCGAGTCCGGCAACAAGCCCGAGTGGATGATCATGGAAGTGATTCCCATCATCCCGCCCGAACTGCGCCCGCTGGTCCCCCTGGACGGCGGCCGTTTCGCCACCTCGGACCTCAACGACCTGTACCGCCGCGTCATCAACCGCAACAATCGGCTCAAGCGGCTGCTCGAGCTCGGCGCGCCCGAGATCATCATCCGCAACGAGAAGCGCATGTTGCAGGAGGCCGTTGACGCCCTGTTCGACAACGGCCGCCGCGGCCGGGCCATCACCGGCACCAACGGCCGCCCGCTCAAGTCCCTGTCCGACATGATCAAGGGCAAGCAGGGCCGGTTCCGCCAGAACCTGCTCGGCAAGCGCGTCGACTACTCCGGCCGTTCGGTCATCGTGGTCGGTCCCAAGCTGAAGCTGCACCAGTGCGGCCTGCCCAAGAAGATGGCGCTCGAGCTGTTCAAGCCGTTCATCTACTCCGAGCTCGAGAAGCGCGAGATCGCCACGACCATCAAGTCCGCCAAGAAGATGGTCGAGCGCGAGGACCTGGTCGTCTGGGATATCCTGGAGGACGTGGTCCGCGAATACCCGATCATGCTCAACCGCGCCCCGACCCTGCACCGCCTCGGCATCCAGGCCTTCGAGCCCACTCTTGTTGAGGGCAAGGCCATCCAGCTGCATCCGCTCGTCTGCTCCGCCTACAACGCGGACTTCGACGGCGACCAGATGGCCGTGCACGTGCCGCTTTCCGTGGAGGCGCAGATCGAGTGCCGCGTGCTGATGATGTCGTCCAACAACATCCTCAGCCCGTCCAACGGCTCGCCGATCATCAACCCGTCCCAGGACATCGTCCTCGGGTTGTACTACCTGACCACGCCGCGCTCCTTCGAGAAGGGCGAGGGCATGATCTTCTCGAGCCCCGAGGAGGTCATCTCCGCCTACGACTTCGGCGCGGTCGGCATCCACGCCCGCATCAAGGTGCGCATGAACGGCGAGATCCTCGAGACCACCACCGGCCGCATCATCGTTTCCGAGCTGCTGCCCGAGGATGTCCCGTTCGAGTTGGTCAACTGCGTGCTGAACAAGAAGAATATCGCCGCCCTGGTCTCCGGCGCCTACCGTCTGGCGGGCACCAAGGCCACGGTCATCCTGTGCGACCGCATCAAGGACCTTGGTTACGAGTACGCCACTCGCGCCGGTGTGACCATCGGCGTCAAGGACCTGAAGATTCCGGCCAGCAAGCCCAAGATGCTGGAAACGGCCAATGCCGAAGTGGACGAGATCGAGAACCAGTTCCAGGACGGCATCATCACCCGTACCGAGAAATACAACAAGATCGTCGACGTCTGGACCAAGGTGACCAACGACATCTCCAACGAAATGATGCAGGAGATGTCCACCGACGTGCTGACCGATCCCAAGACCGGCAACACCGAGGTCAACTCGAGCTTCAACCCCATCTACATGATGGCCACCTCCGGCGCTCGAGGCAACCAGGACCAGATGCGGCAGCTGGCCGGCATGCGCGGCCTGATGGCCAAGCCCTCGGGCGAGATCATCGAGACCCCGATCACCGCGAGCTTCCGCGAAGGTCTGTCCGTCCTGCAGTACTTCATCTCCACCCACGGCGCCCGGAAGGGTCTGGCCGACACCGCGCTCAAGACCGCGAACTCCGGCTACCTGACCCGCCGCCTGGTCGACGTCGTCCAGGACGTGACCGTGTCCGAGCTGGACTGCGGCACCGTGGACGGTCTGGAGCTGACCCACTACATCAAGGGCGGCGAGATCAAGCAGCGGTTGGCCGAGCGAGTGCTGGGCCGCGTGACCATGTTCGACACCTACGACGAGGAGACCGGCGAGTTGGTCATCCCGTCCAACACCATGATCGATGCGCAGTACGCCAAGAAGCTCGACGCTTCCGGCGTGAACTCCATCGTCATCCGCTCCGGCCTGACCTGCAAATCCAAGCAGGGCGTCTGCGCCATGTGCTACGGACGCGATCTGGCCCGCGGCCATCTGGTCAACGTGGGTGAGACCGTCGGCATCATCGCCGCGCAGTCCATCGGCGAGCCCGGCACCCAGCTGACCATGCGTACCTTCCACATCGGCGGTACCGCATCCAAGGAAATCGAGTCCTCGAGCATTGAGTCCCAGCACAACGGCCGCGTGATCACCTCGCGCATGCGCACCGTCGCCAACTCCGACGGCGACAAGATGGTCCTGGGCAAGAGCTGCCAGGTCGGCATCGTGGACGAGCAGGGCCGCGAGCGCGAGAAATACGTGCTCCCGTCCGGCGCCCGCCTGCTGGTGGACGAGGGCCAGGAGGTCAAGAAGGGCACTCCGCTGGCCGAATGGGATCCGTACATGGAGCCGTTCATCGTCGACGTGTCCGGTACCATCAAGTTCAAGGACATCATCGAAGGGAAGACCGTCCAGGAGGACCGTACCTCCAAGGCGTCCTTCACCATCATGGAATACCGCACGACCAACTTCCGTCCGGCCGTCACCCTGTTGGGCGACGACGGCAAGGCCGTGTACCGTCCCGGCACCGAGATCGACGCCAACTTCGCCATGCCCGTGGGAGCCATTCTCATGGTCAAGGACGGCGACAAGGTCCGCGCCGGCGACGTCATCGCGCGCAAGCCGCGTGAATCCTCCAAGACCAAGGACATCGTCGGCGGTCTGCCGCGCGTTGCCGAGCTCTTCGAGGTGCGCAAGCCCAAGGACCTGGGTGTGGTCTCGTCCATCGACGGCATCGTCACCTTCGGCCCCGAGACCAAGGGCAAGCGAAAGGTCGTGGTCACTCCCGAGACCGGTGACGCCCAGGAATTCCTCATTCCCAAGGGCAAGCACATCACCGTCCAGGAGTCCGACTTCGTCGAGGCCGGCGACCTGCTGACCGAAGGCTCCCCGGAGCTGCACGACATCCTGCGGATCAAGGGCGAGAAGCACCTGGCCCGCTACCTGGTCGAAGAGATCCAGGACGTGTACCGCTTCCAGGGCGTCAACATCAACGACAAGCACATCGAGATCATCGTGCGCCAGATGCTCAAGAAGGTCTCGATCCTGAACCCCGGCTCCACCTCCTTCCTCATCGGCGAGCAGGTGGACAAGCTGCGGTTCATGGAGGAGAACGCCAAGGTCACGGCCGAGGGCGGCACGCCCGCGGTGGCCGAGACCCTGGTCCTGGGCATCACCCAGGCCTCCCTGTCCACGGACTCCTTCATCTCGGCCGCCTCGTTCCAGGAGACCACCAAGGTCTTGACCGAGGCCTCCCTGAAGGGCAAGACCGACTACCTGCACGGTCTGAAGGAAAACGTCATTGTCGGCCGGTTGGTGCCCGCCGGTACCGGATTCCGCAAGTACACGGACTCCGAGATCAGCGTGCCCGACCAGCCCGAGCGCCCCGACAAGTTCCTTGAGGAGCTGGAGGAAAGCCCGCTCCTGGTGGACGTGCCGACGGTGTAGCGCGGCCGAAAAAAATAACTCGGCAGCGTTTGATATAACTGATTGAAAAAGTTGGAGAGGCAACGCCTCTCCAACTTTTTTGCCGGTCCGGACCCGAAAGTACGCGCGCTCGAAGGGCGAAATGCCTTGACAATGTTTGAGCGAATGGGGTACTTGCGGTCCTCTTTGCGCATGATTTGCGCACAGGTATCGTATTAACTAATGATTGGAGGATGAATGCCCACCATTAACCAGCTCATCCGCAAAGGCCGCGAAGCGCAGCCCAAGCGGAAGAAAACCCCGGCCCTGATGGAATGCCCTCAGCGTCGAGGCGTTTGCACCAGGGTGTACACCACGACCCCGAAGAAGCCGAACTCCGCGCTTCGTAAGGTCGCCCGCGTGCGCCTGACCAACGGCATGGAAGTCACCGCCTACATCGGTGGTGAGGGCCATAACCTGCAGGAACACTCCGTGGTCCTGATCCGCGGCGGCCGTGTGAAGGACCTTCCCGGTGTCCGTTACCACATCGTTCGCGGTACCCTCGATACCTCCGGTGTCGACGATCGTCGCCGCGGCCGTTCCAAGTACGGCACCAAGCGCCCGAAATAAGGTTATAGCTTTTTTCGCAATGCCCGGGGTGGGATGACAAAGTAGGGCGGAGGCTGCCCGAAATAATGTCCCCCCGGCCGAAATTCAAGGAGAAAAAAATGCCTCGTAAAGGTCCTGTCGCCAAGCGGCAGATCCTGCCGGATCCTGTATACGGCAGCAAGCTCATCACCCGCTTCATCAACCGTCTGATGCTGGACGGCAAGAAGTCCACTGCGGAACGAATTTTCTACAAGGCCATCGAAATCCTGGCCGAGAAGACCAACGAAGACCCGCTGCGCGCCTTCGAGAAGTGCCTGGACAACATCCGTCCGGCCCTGGAGGTCAAGTCCCGCCGTGTCGGCGGTGCCACCTACCAGGTGCCCATGGAAGTCCGTCCCGACCGCCAGACCGCCCTGGCCATCCGCTGGGCCATCGGTTACGCACGCGGCCGCGGCGAGAAGGGCATGGTCGCCCGCCTGTCCGGCGAACTGCTTGACGCTTTCAACAACCGTGGCGGCGCAGTGAAGAAGCGCGAAGACACCCACAAGATGGCCGAAGCCAACAAGGCTTTCGCTCACTACCGTTGGTAGTCACGGAGTAGTAAAGTGGCGAGACAAGTACCCAGAGACAAACAGCGCAATATTGGTATCATGGCCCACATCGATGCGGGCAAGACTACCACTACCGAGCGAATCCTGTTCTACACCGGCGTGTCCCACAAGATCGGCGAGGTCCATGACGGCGAGGCCACCATGGACTGGATGGTCCAGGAGCAGGAACGCGGCATCACCATCACGTCTGCCGCGACCACCTGCTTTTGGCGCGAGCACCGCATCAATATCATCGACACCCCGGGCCACGTGGACTTCACCATGGAAGTCGAGCGCGCCCTGCGCGTGCTGGACGGCGCCATCGCCGTCTTCGACTCCGTCGCCGGCGTGGAGCCCCAGTCCGAGACCGTGTGGCGCCAGGCGGACCGCTATAAAGTGCCCCGCATGGCCTTCGTCAACAAGATGGACCGCATCGGCGCGGACTTCTTCCGTTGCGTCGAGATGATGAAGACTCGTCTGGGCGCCAAGGCCGTTCCTCTCCAGCTGCCCATCGGCGCCGAGGACGACTTCGAAGGCGTCGTCGACCTGATCGAGGGCAAGGCCTATATCTATGACCACCTGGATCACGGCGCGAGCTTCACCACCACCGACGTCCCGGCCAACCTCCAGGACCAGTACGAACTTATGCGCGCCGAGATGATCGAAGCCATCGCCGAGGAGGACGAAAGCCTTCTCGAAAAGTACATGGCCGACGAGCCCCTGACTCCGGAAGAGCTGCGCGAGGGCGTGCGCAAGGCGACCACGAACCTGACCATCTGCCCCGTGCTGTGCGGCACCGCGTTCCGCAACAAGGGCGTGCAGCCGCTGCTCGACGCCGTCGTCGACTACCTGCCCAGCCCGCTGGACGTCGTGGTCATGAAGGGCATGGACCCGAAGACCGAGGAGCCCATCGAGTGCCCCTGCGACGATGACGAGCCCCTGGCCGCGCTGGCATTCAAGCTCATGACCGACCCGTTTGTCGGTCACCTGACCTTCCTGCGCCTCTACTCGGGCAAGATCGAGTCCGGCGCCACGTTCATGAACGCGGCCACCGGCAAGAAGGAGCGCATCGGTCGTCTGTTGAAAATGCACGCCAACAAGCGTGAGGAAATTAAAGAGGCATACGCCGGCGACATCGTCGCCGCCGTCGGCCTCAAGAACGTGGCCACCGGCGATACCCTGTGCGACCTCAAGCGCGCTGTGGTTCTGGAGTCCCTGGACATCCCCGAGCCGGTTATCGAAGTGGCCATCGAACCCAAGACCAAGGCAGACCGCGACACCCTGTCCGCCGCCCTCGTCAAGCTGGCCAAGGAGGACCCGTCCTTCCGCGTCAAGGGCGACGAGGAGACCGGACAGACCCTGATCGCCGGAATGGGCGAGTTGCACCTCGAGATCATCGTTGACCGCCTGCTGCGCGAGTTCAACGTGAACGCCAACGTGGGCGCCCCCCGCGTGGCTTACCGAGAGACCATCTCCGCGCCGAACAAGGTCGATGTCAAGCATGCCAAGCAGTCTGGTGGTCGTGGTCAGTACGGCCACGTCGTCATCGAAGTCGAGCCGAACCCCGAGAACGGCTACGAGTTCGTCGACGAGATCAAGGGCGGCGTGATTCCCAAGGAATACATCCCCGCCGTGGACAAGGGCATCCAGGATGCCATGAAGAACGGCATCTCGGCCGGGTTCCCGGTCGTCGATGTGAAGGTCAAACTGGTCTTCGGCTCCTTCCATGAAGTCGACTCCAGCGAGCAGGCCTTCTACATCGCCGGTTCCCTGGCCATCAAGGAAGCCTGCAGAGGCGCCAAGCCGGTACTGCTCGAGCCGATCATGTCGGTGGAAGTGGTCACCCCCGAGGACTACCTCGGCGACGTCATGGGAGACTTGAACGGCCGCCGCGGCCGGGTGGGCGAAATGGAAGCCCGCACGGGCGTGCAGGTCATCCGGTCCTTTGTGCCGCTGTCCGAGATGTTCGGTTACGCCACGGATCTTCGTTCGAAGACCCAGGGCAGGGCGACCTTCACCATGCAGTTCGACCACTACGAGAAGTTGCCGAACAACTTGGCCGAAGAATTGATGAAAGGAAACGACTAAACGTAGAGCCTAGGATTTTCCCTTTGCTTGACAGTGCGGCGGTGCGGGTGTACTCAACCCGACCGCTGCACAGTTCGGCGCCTTTTTCTTTTCGGGCGCGGTAAAGATAAATCCTTTGAGGAGAAAGCACTATGGCTGCTTCGATGGCGAGCGATCGCATCAGAATCAAACTGAGAGCATACGATTACCGTATTCTGGACAAGGCTGTCACCGAGATCGTTGACACCGCCCGGAATACCGGTGCGGCTATTGCCGGCCCCGTGCCGCTGCCCACCGACATCCATCGTACCACCGTCCAGAAATCCGTTCACGTGGACAAGAAGTCCCGCGAGCAGTTCGAAATGCGCATTCACAAGCGTCTTCTGGATATCCTTGAACCCACTCAGCAGACCGTTGACGCCCTGGGCAAGCTTTCGCTGCCCGCCGGTGTGGACGTCGAGATCAAGCTCTAGGAGTATAGTTATGGCTAAGACTCTCGGATTGCTTGGCAGAAAGCTGGGCATGACCCGCATTTTCAAGGACGATGGTACCATCTGCCCCGTGACCGTTATCGAGGCGGGACCCTGCCCGGTCATGCAGATCAAGACCACGGACAAGGAAGGCTACAACGCCCTGCAGCTCGGCTACGACTCCGTGCCCGAGCGCAAGGTGAACAAGCCCCTGAAGGGCCACATGGCCAAGGCCGGCAAGGACCTGTACCGCCACCTCAAGGAATTCCCCCTCGAGGTCGTGGAAGGGTACGAACTGGGTCAGGAAATCACCGTCGATATCTTTGCCGCCGGTGAAAAGGTCAAGGTTACCGGTACCTCCAAGGGTAAGGGTTTCCAGGGCGTCATGAAGCGTCACAACTTCGCCGGCTCCCGCGCCTCCCATGGTGCCGAAAAAGTGCACCGCGTTCCCGGTTCCGTCGGTAACGCGACGTACCCCGGCCGTGTCTGGAAGGGCAAGAAGATGCCCGGCCAGATGGGTAATGTGCGTGTGACCTTGAGCAACGTGGAAATCGTCGATGTCAGGCCCGAGGACAACGTCCTCCTGGTCAAGGGCCAGGTGCCCGGCCCCAACAACGGCCTCGTGATGATCCGCAAGAACGGCTAAGAGGTATACGACATGGCAAAAATTCAAGTTGTAGATCAGAATAACAAGAAGGTTGGCGACTTCGAGCTGGCCCCCGAGGTTTTCGAGGTGGAGATCATGCCCGAAATCCTCAACCAGGTCGTCCGGGCCCAGCGCGCTTCCCAGCGCCAGGGCACTCACGCCACCAAGACCCGCGGTCTGAAATCCGGCGGCGGCCGCAAGCCGTGGCGCCAGAAGGGCACCGGTCGTGCCCGGGCCGGCTCCACCCGTTCGCCCCTGTGGCGCGGCGGTGCCGTCCTCTTCGGACCCCAGCCCCGCGACTACGCCTTCAAGATCAACAAGAAGGTGCGCAAACTGGCCCTCAAGATGGCCCTGTCCTCCCGCGTCTCCGAAGAGAAGATGACGGTGGTCAAGTCCATCGATCTCCCCGAGATCAAGACCAAGGCCTTTGCCGAAGTCGCCCAGAACCTCGGCCTGAACAAGACCCTGATCGTCGCCAAGAACGCCGACAAGAATCTGGAGATGTCCGCAAGGAACATGCCCCACATCAAGGTCATCGAAGCCGACAAGCTGAATGTTTACGACGTGCTGCTGTATCCCGAGCTGGTCATGCTCGAGTCTGCCGCCCAAGACGTTCAAGAGAGGTTGAAGTAATGGATTATTCGAAAGTCCTGCTCAAGCCCGTGGTCTCCGAGAAGGCCAACGAGGCCAAGGAGCAATCCAATCACGTCTCTTTTTACGTCCACCCCGATTCCAACAAGATCGAGGTGAAGAAGGCCGTTGAGGCAGCCTTCGACGTCAAAGTCGAGTCCGTGAATATCGTGGCCAAGAAAGCCGCGCCGCGCAAGCGCATGGGCCGCCTGACCGGTGGACGCGTCCCCGGGTACAAGAAGGCCTACGTCAAGCTTGCCGCCGGCGATAAAATCGAAATCTTCGAAGGAGTGTAACCATGGCAACCCGTAAGCTGAAGCCTACTTCTCCGGGCCGCCGGTTCCAGACCATCTCCGATTTCGCGGAGATCACCCGGACCACTCCCGAGAAGTCGCTGACCAAAGGTCTGACCAAGAAGGCCGGCCGCAACAACAACGGTCGCGTGACCATGCGTCGCCGCGGCGGCGGCAACAAGTCCCTGTACCGCCTGATCGACTTCAAGCGGAACAAGCTTGGCGTGCCCGCCAAGGTGGCCGAGATCGAATACGATCCGAACCGCAGCGCCCGCATCGCCCTGCTGCACTACGCGGACGGCGAGAAGCGCTATATCCTGGCCCCTGTCGGCCTGAATCAGGGCGACGTCATCACCGCAGGTGAAGGCGCCGACATCAAGCCCGGCAACGCCATGGCTCTGATCCAGATCCCGACCGGTACCGTCGTGCACAACATCGAGCTGTACCCGGGTAAGGGCGGCCAGTTCTGCCGCGCCGCCGGCACCTACGCGCAGCTCATCGCCAAGGAAGGCAAGTACGCGCTCCTGCGCATGCCCTCCGGCGAGGTCCGCAAGGTCCTGGCCACCTGTTGCGCCACCATCGGCCAGGTTGGAAACATTCATCACGAGAACATCAAGATCGGTAAGGCCGGACGGAATCGTTGGCTTGGCCGTCGCCCGAAGGTCCGTGGTGTGGCAATGAACCCGATCGATCACCCGCTGGGTGGTGGTGAGGGCCGCAGTTCCGGTGGTCGCCATCCGGTGTCCCCGTGGGGTACCCCGGCCAAGGGCTACAAGACCCGGAACAAGAAGAAGGCTTCCTCGAAGCTCATCGTCAAACGCCGCGGCCAGAAGTAGGAGTATAACCAATGCCTAGATCTCTTAAAAAGGGCCCGTTCCTGGACGGTCACCTGATCAAGAAAATCCAAGTGGCCGCCGAGAATCAGGACCGTCGCGTGATCAAGACCTGGTCCCGCCGTTCCACGATCGTCCCCGAGATGGTCGGTATGACCTTCGCCGTCCACAATGGCCGGAAGTTCATCCCCGTGTTCGTGACCGAAAACATGGTCGGTCACAAGCTGGGTGAATTTTCCCCGACCCGCACCTACTTCGGCCACGTCGCCGACAAGAAGAAGTAGGGGGAGCGCACTATGGAAGCCAAAGCAGTTGCCAAGTTCATCCGCGTGTCTCCGCGCAAGGCCCGCATCGTGGCCGAGAACATCAAGGGCAAGGGCGTCGAGGACGCCCTGAACATCCTCCGGTTCACCCCGAAGAAGCCCGCCGACATTCTCAGCAAGGTGCTGTACTCCGCCGTGTCCAACGCGGAGCAGATGCCCGGCGTCGATGTCGACTCTCTGATCGTCCACTCGGTGGTCGTCGACGAGGGTCCCACCTGGAAGCGTATCAAGCCGCGCGCCATGGGCCGCGCCTACCGCATCCGGAAGCGCACCAGTCACATCACCATCGTAGTCAAGGAACAGTAGTATGGGACAGAAAGTACATCCTTACGGTTTTCGTCTGGGGTATAACAAGAACTGGCTGTCCCGCTGGTACAGCAAGAAGGACTACCCGGCGTTCGTCTTCCAGGACGACCAGGTCCGCAAGTTCGTCAAGAAAAAGCTGTATCAGGCCGGCGTTTCCCGCATCGAGATCGAGCGGGCCGGCGGCAAGATTCGCCTGATCATCCACACCGCGCGTCCCGGTATCGTCATCGGCCGCAAGGGTGTTGAGATAGAAAAGCTGCGCGAGGAATTGCGCGGCAAGTTTCAAACCGAGTTCACCATTGAGGTCAACGAGATCCGTCGACCGGAGGTTGAAGCTCAGCTCGTAGCTGAGAACATTGCCCAGCAGCTCGAACGTCGAATTGCCTTCCGCCGTGCCATGAAGCGTACGGTGGGCCTTGCCAGGAAATTCGGCGCCGAGGGTATCAAAGTCGCTTGTGCCGGCCGTCTGGCCGGAGCTGAAATCGCTCGCGGCGAATGGTACCGTGATGGGCGTGTGCCCCTGCACACCCTTCGTGCCGACATCGACTACGGTTTTGCCGAGGCGGCCACCACCTACGGCGTGATCGGGGTCAAGGTCTGGATCTTCAAAGGTGAGATTCTGGACAAAGAGGTACAACAGTAATGCTTGCTCCAAAAAGAGTTAAATTCAGAAAATGGCAGAAAGGCCGACTCAGAGGCAAGGCCCAACGGGGTAACATGGTGTCCTTCGGCGATATCGGGCTGAAGGCATTGGAGCACGGAAAGATCACCAACCAGCAGATTGAGTCCGCTCGTGTCGCCATCATGCGCCACATCAAGCGCGGCGGTAAGGTCTGGATACGCATCTTCCCTGATCACCCCACCACCTCCAAGCCCGCGGAAGTCCGTCAGGGCAAGGGTAAAGGCGCTCCCGACGGTTGGGTCGCGCCGGTGAAACCGGGCCGTATCATGTACGAAGTGAAGGGCGTCGACATCGAGCTTGCCAAGGAAGCCCTCAAGCGCGCTTCCTACAAGCTGCCGATCAAGACGGCCATCGTTGTGAAGGAGGGTCTGTAAGATGACTTCCAAGGAACTTCGTGAACTGGACGACGCCAAACTGGCTGAGAAGCTGAATGAATCCCGCCACGAGCTGTTCTCCATGCGTTTCAAGCATGCGACGGCTCAGCTGGAAAACACTCAGGCCCTCTCCGGCGTCAAGAAGACCATCGCCCGTATCCTGACTATTCAGCGGGAACGACAGGGAGCGTAAGAAATGGCTGAGTTCAAATACCAAGGCAACAAGCGCCTGCTGACCGGCCTGGTCATCTCCGACAAAGGCGACAAGACCATCGTCGTCCGCGTCGAGACCCTGGTGAAGCATCCGCTGCTGAAGAAGTACATCCGCCGCCGCAAGAAGTTCATGGCCCATGATCCGGCCAACGACTGCGGTGTCGGCGATACGGTGCAGATTGTCGAGTCGAGGCCCATGTCCAAGCGCAAGCGCTGGCACCTGGTGAAGATCCTCGAAAAGGCCGTCTAGGGATTAGGAGGAAATCATATGATCCAGGTTGAATCCAATCTCGACGTGGCTGACAACTCCGGAGCCAAGAAGGTCGCCTGCATTAAGGTCCTCGGCGGTTCCAAGCGCCGTTACGCCAGCGTCGGAGATATTATCGTAGTGTCCGTCAAGGAGGCCATGCCCCACTCCAAAGTGAAGAAGGGCTCGGTCATGAAGGCGGTTGTCGTTCGCACCAAGAAGGAACTCGGTCGTCCCGACGGTTCCTTCATCAAGTTCGACAACAACTCCGCCGTGCTGCTCAACAACAACATGGAGCCTGTGGGGACCCGTATCTTCGGTCCCGTGGCCCGTGAATTGCGCGCCGCCGGTTTCATGAAGATCGTTTCCCTCGCTCCCGAGGTTCTGTAAGGAAATGACGATGAAGACTAAAATCCGTAAAGACGACAAGGTCATGGTCATCGCCGGGAAGGACAAGGGAAAGGTCGGCAAGGTCTTGAAGATCCTCAAGAAGCAGGACAAGGTCCTGGTCGAGAAGGTCAATATGGTCCAACGCCATACCAAGGCCAATCCGTATGCCCAGCAGCCCGGCGGCATTATCGAGAAGGAAGCCCCTATCCATGTATCCAATGTGGCTATCGTGTGCGACGCCTGCACCAAGCCCACGCGGGTAGGGTACAAGAAGACTGAAGACGGCAAGAAGGTGCGCTTCTGCAAGAAGTGCAACGAGACCTTCAAATAGGTATCAGTATGACACGTCTCGAAAAGTTGTATAACGAAAAGGTCGTCCCCGAGCTCCAGAAGGAGTACGGTTACACCTCGTCCATGGAGATCCCGAGAATGACGAAGATCTCCCTGAACATCGGTCTCGGTGCTGCCAGCCAGAACAGCAAGCTCATCGAAGCCGCCGTCGAGGAACTGACCGCCATCGCCGGCCAGAAGGCCGTGGTCACCCTGGCCAAGAAGTCCATCGCCCAGTTCAAACTGCGCGAGGGCCAGCCGGTCGGTTGCCGCGTCACCCTGCGCGACGATGCCATGTGGGACTTTTATGACAAGCTCGTGAGCTTCGCACTGCCTCGGGTCCGCGACTTCCGCGGCATCCCCGACCGCGGTTTCGACGGCCGCGGCAACTTCACCCTTGGCATCAAGGAACACACCATCTTCCCCGAGCTCGACATCGACCGCGTGGAACTGGTGAAGGGCATGAACGTGACCGTGACCACCACGGCCAAGACCGACAAGGAAGGCAAGACCCTTCTTGACCTCCTTGGCATGCCCTTTAAAAAGTAGGAGGACGGAAAGTGGCCAAAACAAGCTTACGCGTTAAGGCAAGCCGCAAACCCAAGTTCAAGGTCCGCGCTTACAATCGGTGCCCGATTTGTGGCCGTCCTCGGGCTTTTCTGAGGCGGTACGGAATCTGCCGTATCTGCTTCCGCAACAAGGCTCTCGCCGGCGAACTGCCCGGCGTCCGCAAGGCGAGCTGGTAATTAAGGAGAAATGAAATGGCTGTTGTTGATCCTGTAGCCGACATGTTGACCCGCATCCGGAATGCGTACGGCGCCTATCACACCGCTGTCGCAGTGCCGACTTCCAAGATGAAGTCCTCCATCGCGGGTATCCTGAAGGAAGAAGGTTATATCGCCGACTACGCTGTCGAGGACAGGGACATCAGTATTACGCTCAAGTACGCTGACGGCAAACCGCTCATTACTGGCCTGAAGAAGGTCAGCAAGCCCGGTCGCCGCGTGTACGTTGGTGCTTCTGATATCCCCCGTGTCCAGAACGGCATCGGTATTTGTATCGTGTCCACCTCCAAAGGGCTGCTTGAAGGCGCCAAGGCCAAAGAGGCCAATGTCGGCGGCGAGCTGCTCTGCGAAATCTGGTAAAGAGGTTCCGTTATGTCTCGTATAGGAAAGAATCCCATCGACATCCCCGCGGGTGTCGAGGTGTCTGTCGGAGCCTCCGAAATCCAGGTCAAGGGTCCCAAGGGAACCTTGAGCACCCCGGTCGATCCGGCCGTGGCGTACAAGATCGAGGATGGCAAGGTGTATGTCTCCCGCGTTGATGATTCCCGCCAGGCGCGCGGCCAGCACGGTCTTCGTCGGACCCTGCTCGCCAACTGCGTGGACGGCGTGACCAAGGGCTTTGCCAAGACCCTGGAAGTCATCGGCGTCGGATACAAGGTGTCCGTGCAGGGCAAGAAAGTCGTTCTGGCCGTCGGGTATTCCCACCCGGTGGAGTTCGACCTGCCCGCCGGTCTGGAGGCCAAGGTGGAAGGCGCCAAGCTGACCATCGAGGGCACCGACAAGCAGCTTGTCGGTGAAATTGCGGCCCAGATTCGTCGTGTGCGTCCGCCCGAACCCTACAAGGGCAAGGGCATCAAGTACCTCGACGAGATCATCCGCCGCAAGGCCGGTAAGTCCGGTTCCAAGTAGGGGTAATAGTCATGAGCAAAAGCAAGAATGCACAGCGGCTTCTTCGCAAGCCCCGCATCAGAAAGAAGATCTCCGGTACCGAAGCCCGGCCCCGCCTGGTCGTCTATCGCTCCAACCAGCATCTCTATGCCCAGTTGGTCGACGACGTGAACGGCGTGACCCTGGCCTCCGCCAGCACCCAGGTGCTGAACAAGGACGGCGAGGCGCTGAAGTCCAACAAGGACTCGGCCGCCAAGGTCGGCAAGGCCATTGCCGAAGCCGCCAAGGCCAAGCAGATCGAGACCTGCGTCTTCGACCGGAACGGATATATCTATCACGGCAAGATCAAAGCCCTTGCCGACGGCGCCCGTGAAGGCGGGCTGAAATTCTAGTCACCAGGAAAGTAAAATGGAACAGAATGAAAGTGGATTGATTGAAAAAATCGTCTACCTCAATCGCGTCGCCAAGGTTGTCAAGGGTGGCCGCCGTTTCAGCTTCAGCTGCCTGGTGGTCGTCGGTGACGGTGAAGGGGGAGTCGGTTGCGGCCTGGGTAAGGCCAACGAGGTGCCGGAAGCCATTCGCAAGGCGAGTGAGCGCGCCAAGAAGAACATGATCAATGTTCCTCTGCTGGACGGCACCCTCCCGTATGAGGTTCTGGGACGCTACGGCGCGGGCCGCGTCATGCTCAAGCCCGCCAGCCGAGGCACCGGCATCATCGCCGGCGGTCCCGTTCGTGCGATCATGGAGGCCGTGGGCGTCAATGACATCCTGACCAAGGCCATCGGCACCAACAACCCGCACAACGTGTTGCGTGCCACCATGGCCGGATTGGAGTCCCTGCGGAGCGCGGAAGAGGTTTCGGCCCTGCGCGGCGTCTCGGTCTCCACTCCCAGAAAGTAGAAGGATATCGCCGTGATTAAAGTCAAGCAGATCAAAAGCAAGATTGCCTGCAAGCCCGACCAGGTCAAAACCCTGGAAGCCCTGGGCCTGCGCAGGATCAATCAGGTCAAAGAGCACGATGACAATCCCGTCATCCGCGGAATGATCTACAAGGTCAGACACCTGGTGGAGGTTACCGAATCATGAGACTTCATGAACTCTACGCCTTCCCGGAAGAATATAAGAACCGCAAGCGCATAGGCCGCGGCTCCGGCTCCGGCTGGGGCAAGACCGCGGCCAAGGGCCACAAGGGCCAGAACGCCCGTGCCGGCGGCGGCGTCCGTCCCGGTTTCGAGGGCGGCCAGATGCCTCTGGCCCGCCGTCTGCCCAAGCGCGGTTTCAAGAATCCCTTCCGTGAAGAATACGTTGCCGTCAACGTGGGCCGCCTGATCGCCCTGTTCGAAGGCAAGGATGAGATTACCGTTGCCGACATGTACGAGCGCGGCGTCGTCAAGAGCGGCGCCCCGGTCAAAGTGCTGGGCACCGGTGACGTCGACAAGGCCGTGACCATCGAAGCCCATCGCTTCAGCGCGTCCGCCGCCGACAAGATTGCCAAGGCCGGCGGTACCGCCAAGGCCATTGAGGCGTAAACTCACTATTGATTCGGAAGGGTACTGAGACGATGTCAGGAGTTGATAATATTGCCCGGTTGCCGGAGCTGCGTAAAAAGCTGCTCTGGACGTTCGCACTGCTCGCTGTCTACCGGTTGGGCATACACATCCCTATTCCCGGCGTCGATAGTGCCGCGCTTTCCGAGTTCTTCGCTCAGGCGCAGAACACCCTCTTCGGCGTGTTCGACATGTTCTCCGGCGGTGGACTCAAAAAGATGTCCATCTTCGCCCTGGGTATCATGCCGTACATCTCGGCCTCGATCATCCTCCAGCTTCTGACCGTCGTCAGCCCCGAGCTGAAGCGGCTCCAGAAGGAGGAGGGCGAGGCCGGCCGCAAGAAGATCACCCAGTACACCCGGTACGGCACTGTGCTCATCACCGTGGTCCAGGGTTTCGCCATCGCCACCGGACTGGAGTCCATGAGCTCGCCCACGGGCGCGCCCATGGTTCTCTATTCCGGGATCGGCTTCAAGCTGATGACGATCCTGACCCTGACCGCGGGCACCGTGTTCCTGATGTGGCTGGGCGAGCAGATGACCGAAAAAGGCATCGGCAACGGCATCTCGCTGATCATCTACGCGGGTATTGTCGCCGGCCTCCCGGCCGCGCTGATCAATACCGTCCAGCTGATGAGCGTGGGCGAGATCACCCTGTTTATCCTGCTCATCCTGCTCGTAGTGATGGTGGCCACCCTGGCCTTCATCGTCTTCATGGAGCGCGGACAGCGTCGTATTCCCATTCACTATGCCAAACGTCAGCAGGGACGCCGCATGTTCGGCGGGCAGACCACGCACCTGCCGCTGAAGATCAACACCGCGGGCGTCATCCCGCCGATCTTCGCGTCCTCCATCCTGATGTTCCCTGCAACGCTTGCCCAGTTCTCGAGCAATAAGTTCCTGCAGGACTTCTCGGCCTACTTCAGGCCGGATTCCATCCTGTACAACATCCTGTACATCGGAATCATCATCTTCTTCTGCTATTTCTACACGGCGATCATGTTTGATCCCAAGGGAATCGCGGAGAATATCCAGAAGCAGGGCGGCTTCATCCCGGGCATCCGCCCGGGCAACCGCACCCGCGAGTACATCGACAAGGTGCTGGCCCGCATCACCCTGTGGGGCGCCTTCTATGTCTCGGCGGTCTGCGTGCTGCCCATGTTCCTGATCAGCAAATTCGGCGTCCCGTTCTATTTCGGCGGCACCTCCCTGCTGATCGTGGTCGGCGTGGCCATGGACTTCATGGGTCAGATAGAATCCTACATGATCTCCCGCCAATACGAGGGGTTGATGGGGAAAGGCAATAAACTCAAAGGCAGGCGCTAGTCTTGAAAAAGTTTCGGGGCGTCTTCCTCAAGAACGATAAAGAGATTGGCCTCATGCGTGAGGCCAATCGCATTGTTTCCAGAATTCTCGATGAACTCGGCGAAAACGTCAGACCCGGCGTTTCCACCATGTACTTCGAGAACATCTGCCGCGCACGCTGCGACGAGTACGGCGTGAGGCCGAACTTCCTGGGATACCAGGGGTTCCCCTTTGCCCTGTGTTGCTCCGTCAACGAGGAGATCGTGCACGGCTTTCCCTCCGAGGATCGTATCCTCAAGGAGGGCGACATCGTCAGTTTCGACATGGGTGTCGAATACAAGGGATTCCACGGAGACTCCGCCCGCACCTTCGCGGTGGGGAAAGTTTCCGCAGAAGCGCAGAAACTCATGGATGTAACACGCGAGTCTCTGTATATAGGGATCGAACAGGCCCGGCCCGGCAACAATCTGTATGACATCTCCGCGGCAATCCAGTCATACGTTGAAGGGTTCGGCCTGGGCATCGTCCGTCGTTTTGTAGGTCATGGGATCGGCAGTCATCTTCATGAGAAGCCCGAGATCCCGAACTTCGTGCCCAGGGGGCTGTCCGGCGTTCCTCTCAAAGCCGGAATGGTCCTTGCCATTGAGCCGATGGTCACGCTGGGGACGCACGAAGTCGAGGTTCTGGACGACAATTGGACTGCGGTGACCAAGGACGGTTCACTGTCCGCTCACTTCGAGCACTCCGTGGCCGTGACCTCCGACGGACCGAGAATATTGAGCCTGTCCGACTAGCTCCCCCGGGAGCCGGAAATTCGGGCTTGCTCTTTGTTCAAAAAGGCTGTATAAAACGCAGCTTCGTTAAAAAGGCCACCCCCGACAGGGGGGTATGGGCATTATTGTTATTTAGACATTGGAGATGGTCATGAAAGTCAGACCTTCTGTGAAGAAAATGTGTTCCAAGTGCAAAGTAATTCGGCGCAACGGCGTGCTGCGGGTGATCTGCGAGAACCCCAGGCACAAGCAGCGTCAAGGATAGAGGGTAAAAACTATGGCACGTATTGCTGGCGTTGATCTGCCGAGGAACAAGCGCGTCGATATCGCGTTGACGTACATTTACGGCATCGGCCGCACCATGGCCATGCAGATTCTCGATTCCACCGGTATCGACTGGAAGACCAACAGTGACGACCTCACTGCCGAAGACGTCAACCAGATTCGCGTTGAAATCGAGAACAACTACAAGGTCGAGGGCGATCTCCGCCGTGAGATCACCACCAACATCAAACGCCTGATGGACATCGGCTGCTACCGCGGCCTGCGTCATCGTCGCGGCCTGCCCGTTCGCGGTCAGAAGTCCAAGACCAACGCCCGTACCCGCAAGGGCCCGCGCCGTTCCGTCATGGGCCGCAAGAAGAAGTAGCTCGACAAGAGACTATCGCCGGCGCGCCCGTGCGTGCGCTCGCGTCTTATAAGACTTTTATTCAACGGAGATTAAGGCAATGGCTAAACCCCGTCGCTCTGGGAAGAAAAAAGAGAAGAAGAATATTCCCGTCGGTATTGCCCACGTCAAGGCCACGTTCAACAACACGATCGTGACCTTCACCGACGTCAAGGGCAATGTCGTCAGCTGGGCTTCCGCCGGTGCTCATTTCAAGGGTTCCCGCAAGTCCACTCCTTTCGCGGCCCAGATGGCTGCCGAAGCTGCCGCCAAGCGCGCCCAGGATTCCGGCATGCGCACCGTGGGCATTTACGTCAAGGGCCCCGGCTCCGGCCGCGAGGCCGCCATGCGCGCCATCAACAATGTTGGCTTCAAGGTGACCTTCATTCGGGACATCACCCCGATCCCCCACAATGGTTGCCGTCCGCCCAAACGCCGCCGGGTCTAATTAAGGAGAAGAATCGTGGCAAGATATACTCAAGCTAAATGCAAGCTGTGCCGCCGCGAGGGAGAGAAGCTCTTCCTCAAGGGTGATCGCTGCTACACCGATAAGTGCGCCTACGAGAAACGGCCGTACCCTCCGGGACACGCCGGCCGCATGCGCCACAAGATGTCCGACTACGCCGTCCAGCTTCGCGAGAAGCAGAAGGTCCGCCGCATGTACGGCGTTCTGGAAGGCCAGTTCCGTATGTACTACAAGCGTGCCGAGGGCATGAAGGGCGTGGCGGGCCACAACCTGCTGTTCCTGTTGGAGCGCCGCCTCGACAACGTGATCTACCGCCTCGGCTTTGCCAACTCCCGCGACCAGGCTCGCCAGTTGGTCCGTCACGGCATCTTCAAGCTCAACGGCCGCCGCGTGAGCATCCCGTCCATGCAGGTCAAGGCCGAGGATATCATTGAGGTTCGTGAGGAAGCCCGCAAGATCCCCGTGATCAACGAGGCCCAGGAAGTCATCGCCCGCCGCGGCTGCCCCGAGTGGCTGGAATCCGACGGCGCCAACTTCAAGGGCACGGTTAAGGCCATGCCGAGCCGGGAAGACATCCAGTTCCCGATCAACGAGCAGCTGATTGTCGAACTGTACTCCAAGTAAATAGGGGACTCCATGCTTATTGAGAACGGCGACAAACTCATCAATACCCGCAATTGGAGCGAACTGGTCAAGCCCGAAGCACTCGTGCGCGACCCCAAGTCCTCCAAGATGTATGGTAAATTCATCTGCGAACCTTTAGAGCGCGGCTACGCCACCACCATCGGCAACGCCATGCGCCGGGTTCTTCTCTCCTCCATGCAGGGTTGCGCCATCGTCAGCGCGACCATCGAGGGAGTGCAGCATGAATTCACCACGCTGCCCGGGGTTCTTGAGGACATGACCGAGGTTGTGCTGAACCTGAAGCAGGTTCGCATCGCCATGACCACGGACGAGCCTCAGCGCTTGGTCCTCGAAGCCAACAAGAAGGGGCAGGTCACTGCCGGCATGATCCAGGAAAACCAGAATGTCACCATTCTGAACAAGGATCAGCTCATCGCCACGCTGACCGAAAACCGCTCCCTGAAGATGGAATTGGAAGTCCGCATGGGCAAGGGGTACGTCCCGGCCGACATGCACGAAGGGCTGACCGATGAAATCGGCTCCATGGTCCTCGACGCCAGCTACTCCCCCGTCAAGAAGGTCGCATACTCCGTCGAGCAGGCGCGTGTCGGCCAGATGACGAACTATGACAAACTCATCCTGGAAGTGTGGACCGACGGTTCCGTCACTCCCGAGGATGCCTGTGCATACAGCGCCAAGATCCTCAAGGACCAGCTTTCGGTGTTCATCAACTTTGACGAATCCTCCTCCGAGACGCACGAGGAAGAGGACGATTCCATCGATCTGAACCCGAACCTCTTCAAGTCCATTGACGAGCTCGAACTCTCGGTTCGCGCCACCAACTGCTTGAAGGCCGCCAACATCCAGCTGGTGGGAGAACTGGTCCAGCGTACCGAACAGACCATGCTCAAGACCAAGAACTTCGGCCGCAAGTCCCTGGACGAAATCCGCCGGGTTCTGGACAGCATGACGCTCAAGTTCGGCATGACGGTCGAGGATTTTGACAAGAAATACCAGGAATGGTTGAAGAGGAAAGAGAAAAATGAGGCATAGAAAGTCCGGCCGCAAACTGAATCGGTCCAATACGCACCGTGCGGCCATGTTCAAGAACATGGCTCGCGCCCTCCTGACCTACGAGCAGATCCGCACCACCGAAGCCAAGGCCAAGGAACTTCGTCGCATCGCCGACAAGCTCATCACCCTGGCCATCCGCAACGACCTGCATTCCCGCCGTCAGGCGTACAAGGTCCTCGGCAGCCACCAGATGGTCCAGCGTCTCTTCGACGAGATCGGCCCCCGTTTCGAGGGCGCCGGCGGCGGATACACCCGCATCGTCAAGATGTCCCAGCCGCGCAAGGGCGACTGCGCCCCCATGGTCATCATCGAGCTGACCAGGAAGGCCGGTGAAGCGGCCGCCGAAGCCCCGGCCAAGGAAGAGCCCAAGAAGGCTCCCGCCAAGAAAGCCGAGAAGCCCGCTGAGAAGCCCGTCGAGAAAGAAGAAGAGCCCAAGGCCGAGGAAGCTCCCGAAGCCGCTGAAAAGGCCGACGAAGAATAGATCGGAAAGGGCAGGCATTGCGCCTGCCCTTTTTTTGATTTCTACTATAGATTCCATCAATTTTCAGGATAGGTTCCATGGACATCAGAAAGCTTGAAGCGTTTTGCAAGGTTTATGAATTGCAAAGTTTTTCCCGAGCCGGAGAGGCCATGTTCCTGTCCCAGCCGACGATCAGCTCGCATGTGGCCAATCTCGAGGACGAGTTGGGCGTCAAGCTGTTCGACCGCCTGGGCCGCAAGATCATGCCCACCCAGGCCGGCGACGTGCTCTATGAGAGCATGGTGACCATTTTCCGGAACCTGGACCGGGCCAAGGCGGCCATCGAGGTCCTGCGCGACCGGGTGGTCGGCGAACTGCAGGTCGGGTGCAGCACCATTCCGTCCCACAGCATCCTGCCGGAACTGCTCAAGTCCTTTTCCGCCAAATATCCCGAGGTCTCGTTCGTGGTCCACACCGGTGATTCGTCCGAGGTCATAAAGAAGGTGTCCTCGGGCGACTGGCCCGTGGGCATCGTGGGTAAGCGCCCCGAAGAAGAGGAGTTGACGGCCAAGCTGCTGGCCCGGGACGAGACCATCCTGGTGGCCTCGCCCAACGCGCCCTGGCTGCCCGCCGGGGGGGAGCCGTCCATGGAGGAGCTGGTGCAACTGCCGTGGATCATGCGCATCCAGGGCTCGGCCACGCGGATGGTCCTGGAAAACGCCCTGAACAAGGCGGGCTACTCCTTGCAAGGCCTGAATATCCGCTGCAAGGTCGAAGGGACGTGCGAAAGCCTGGCCCACGCGGTGCATGGGGTGGGGTTGTGCTTCACCTCCAGGCTGGCCGCCCAGTCATTGCTGGACAGCGGCGAGGTCGTGCGCATCAAGGTCCCGGCTCTGGAAGGGCGCAGGGAGTTCTACCTGATCCACCACAGCGGACGATACATGTTCCCGGCACTCAAGGCCTTTGTCGAGTTCCACGCCTAGCGGTCAGGGCAGGAAGACCAGCTCCGGGGCCTCGTCGATGATCCCGGTCTCCACCAGGCTCTTGTAGAAGGCCCGCATTCCCTCCTGCTCCTCGGGCCCGAGGTCGTAGACCAGGCCGTCGAAGTAGGAGCACATCTCGTCATAGTTCAGGCAGCTCTCCTCGGAGGCCATGACGCAGACGTCGCCGATGTTATCCGTGCCCCAGTTCTTACCCGCGAGCAGCAGCCGGGCCGCCTCTTCCACCTTTTCCCGATTTTGCCGCCAGCTTTCCCGGCTGGCGATCCAGACGCCGAAGATGAACGGCAGGCCGGTCAATTCGCGCCAGGCCTCGCCCAGATCGATGCGGTGGGGGTAGTCCGGGTGGTAGCGCAGGTTCAGGGCCTCGTCGCCGATGCACAGGATGGCCTGGGGGCGCTCCCCGGTTCCGAGGACATCGGTGGCGCTGCCGGTGGTGAACACGGTTTTGATATTCCACAGCTTGGCCTGGAGCACGCGGAGCAGGGCGGCGGAGGTGTGGGTCTGGGCGCTGACCAGGATGGTCCTGCCGTCCAGTTCCTCCACTGGCCGACGGCTGAGGAGCAGCACCGACTGCACCGGCCCCCGGCTGCCGATGGCGATGTCCGGGATGAGGTAGTACTTGTCCGCGTGGCGGGCATACTCCACGCTGGAGCAGGAGGACACGTCGAGCTTGTCCGCGTCCATGAGCTTGTTGAGCTCCGCGGGCGGGCCCGAGGTGACCTCGCAGTCCATGGGCAGGATGCCTGTCTCCAGGGGATGGTAAATGGGCAGGACGTTGAGATAACCAATTCTTCCGAGGCGGACGGACATTACTTGGCCTCCATCAGCGTGTAGTCCATGGTGCGCTGGCGGGGCGTGAATCCGGCCCCTTGGACTAGGCGCCGGATTTCCTCGCGGGACAGGCGGAAGGCCACGCCCGCGGCCTTGACCACGTTCTCTTCGATCATGGTCGAGCCGAAGTCGTTGCCGCCGAAATAGAGGGCCAGCTGGGCGATCTTGGGTCCCATGGTCACCCAGGAGACCTGGATGTTGTCCACGTTGTCCAGGACGATGCGGGACACGGCCAGGGTGCGAAGGTACTCCACGCTGGTCAGCTTGCGGCAGTGGGGCAGGGCCGTGTGGTCGGGCTGGAAGGTCCAGGGAATGAAGGCGGTGAACCCGCCGGTGCGGTCCTGGACCTCGCGCACGCGGAAGAGGTGCTCCAGCCGCTGGGCCGGGGTCTCCAGGTGGCCGAACATCATGGTCGCGGTGGTGCGCAGCCCCTGCCTGTGGGCCTCCTCCATAACGCCGAGCCACTGGTCGGACGGACATTTGTTCGGGGCCACCCGGGAGCGGACCTCGTCCACCAGGATCTCGGCCCCGCCGCCGGGGATGGAGTCCAGCCCGGCTTCGCGCAGCCGTCGGACCACTTCGGCCACGGGGATGCCTTCCTTCTCGCTCCAGAAGACCACCTCGGGCGGGGAAAAGGCGTGGATGTGCACCGGATGGTTTTGCTTGATCCAGCGGAGCATGTCCTCGTACCAGGTCAGGGGCAGTTCCGGATGGTGCCCGCCCTGCATGAGAATCTGGGTGCCGCCGAGCGCCTTGGTCTCGTCGATCTTGCGTCCGATCTCCTCGAAGGAGAGCACGTAGGCGTCCTGGGCGCCGGGCTCGCGGAAGAACGCGCAGAACTTGCAGCAGCAGACGCAGACGTTGGAATAGTTGATGTTTCGGTCCACCACATAGGTGACAAGCGGTTCTGGGTGCTTGCGCAGCCGCACCCGGTGGGCCAGCCAGCCAAGGTCGTAAAAATCGGCCTCGGTATAGAGCAGCTCGGCCTCGTCGAACCCGATACGCTCCCCGCCCAACACCTTATCAAAAATCTTCTCAAGCTCACTCATAACTCTCTCTCTTGCTCAATCTTCCCGCTACCCACCCCGCGAAGCGGCTCCAAAGAGTTTAGGAGGGAAAGGGGGATGGGGGCTCGGGGGAAGGGGGAAAGGGAAGCCCTTTTCAAAGGGTTCCCTTTCCCCCCTTCCCCCGGTCGCCGGAGGCGTCTTTAAATCGCGTTGAAAAAGCCGTCGCGCTCCACCGGGGTGCAGCCGCAGCCCCGGATCATGTCTTCGAGTTCGGACCTGGACAGCCCCTGTTCCGAGGTGGCCCCGGCCTCGTGGCCGATCTTTTCCTCGACGACCGTGCCGTCGAAGTCGTCGGCCCCGAACTTGAGGGCGGCCTGGGCCTGCTTGACCCCAAGCATGACCCAGTAGGCCTTGATGTGCGGGATGTTGTCGAGCATCAGGCGGCAGACCGCGATGGTTTTGAGTTCCTCCAGCCCGGTCAGGGGATTGTCTATGGTCAGCTTGCTGTTCTCGGTCAGGAAGGGCAGGGGGATGAAACAGGTGTACCCGTGGCTGCGGTCCTGGGATTCGCGCAGCCGGACGAGATGGTCCACGCGCTCCTCGATGGTCTCGATGTGACCGAAGAGCATGGTCCCGTTGGTCTTGAGCCCGAGGCCGTGGGCCTGTTCGTGGATGGCCAGCCATTCGTCGGCCGTGGCCTTGCGCGGACAGAGCCGCTCGCGGACCCTTTCGGCGAAAATCTCGGCTCCGCCGCCGGGCATCATGCCGAGTCCGGCCGCCTTGAGCCGGGTCAGGACCTCATGGGTGGAAATGTTTTCGAGACGGGCGAAATGGGCGATCTCCACGGCGGTGAAGCATTTCAGGACCGCGTCCGGGTAGTGTTTGTGTACGGTGGACAGGATGTCCTCGAAATAGTCCAGGCCGAGCTTGGGATGGCAGCCGCCCACGATGTGGACCTCGCGCGGCGGCAGCGGCGCGGCCTCGAGCTTGGCCAGGACATCCTCGCGGGTGAGCACGAAGCCGCCGCTCTGTCCTTCCTCGCGCTGGTAGGCGCAGAACTCGCAGCCGTTGACGCAGACGTTGGTGTAGTTGACGTGGCGGTTGACCACGTAGAACGTCCTGTCGCCGTGCAGGCGGGTGCGCACGCGATGGGCCAGCGCGCCTACGGCCAGCGGCTCGGGACAGTGGAACAGGCGCACGCCGTCCTCGAAGGAGAGGCGCTCGCCCGCCTCGACCTTGTCGCGGATGTCGGCCAGGTCCATGTTGTGGAAATAGTCGCTTTTGAACAGAGTCATTGCTTACTCCTGGGTGGAAATGTCGGCCAGGCCGTGGCGCAGGAAGGTGGCCAGGGACCGGGCCCGGTCCGGCAGGGTGGCGGCGGGCGCGAGCCCGTTGTCCAGCGTGGGCACGGCGTAGCCCTGGAGGAAGCGGTCCATGACCGCGTGCAGGGTGAATACGGCCATTTCCACGTCCAGATCGGCGGGCAGTTGTCCGTCCCGGACGCCGCCCTCGATGAGCTGCCGGAGGTATTTGGCGTGCGCGCCCCGGATCTCGCCGAGAAAGCGCTCGCGCAGGGGAAAATTTTCGTTGAAGAGCATCTTCAGATAGATGCGGTAGAGGTTCGGGTGTCCGTCCACGAACCGGGCTCCGGCCAGGAAACTCTGCTCGATGCGTTCGAAGAAGCCGAGGCCGGGGGTGTCGCGGATGGCCTTGAGCGGCTTCTTGAAATCGCTCACCGCGCGGCTGAAGAGATGCTCGAACAGCCCCTGCTTGTTGCCGAAATACTTGAACAGCGAACCCTTGGCGATGCCCAGGCGGTCCACGATGCGGTTGACCGACGCCTGGTGGTAGCCGTGCTCGGCGAACTCCACGGTGGCCTCGTCCAGGACGCGCTGCCGTTTCTCCTCGGGCAGGTTCTCAAAGGTGTTTTTCGTCAATTGTGCCGCTCCCGCACTTGCGCTTTCCCGATCGTTCCATTAGTGGTGACCAGGTGGTCACCATGAGTACAAGGGCACGACGGCAGTGTCAAGCGTGGTGGTGAAATCTTGTTAAAACAAAGAGTTGTAATGAAAAATAAACTATCTTTGGGCTATTCCCCCTGCCCCAACGATACCTTCATCTTTCACGCCCTGACCATGGGGCTGGTTCCGTGGGCGGGCGGGCTCGACGTGACCCTGGCCGACGTGGAGGAGCTCAACGGGCTGGCCGCCCGGGGCGCGCTGGACGTGGTCAAGGTGTCCACGGCGGCGGCCGCCGGGATCTTGGACGAGTATGTGCTGCTGCGCGCTGGCGGGGCCATGGGATATGGAGCCGGGCCGGTGCTGGTGGCCGGGGAGGGGCGGACGCTCCAGTCCCTGGACGGCGGCAGGGTGGCCATTCCGGGCGAGCGGACCACGGCCAACCTGATTTTCGGATTGTGCTGCCGGGAGGCCGGGATTTCGGTCAGGCGCATGCCCATGGTCTTTGACGAGGTCATGCCCGCCGTGGAGGCGGGGATCGTGGACGCGGGCGTGGTCATCCACGAAGGGCGGTTCACCTTCGGCGAGCGCGGCCTGATCCGGGTGCTGGACCTGGGGGCGTGGTGGGAGGCGCATACCGGCCTGCCCATCCCGCTGGGGGCCATCGCCATCAAGCGGTCACTGGGGGAGGACACGGCCCGGCGCATGAACGAGGCTATCCGCCAGAGCCTGCTGTTCGCCCGCAACGAGCCCGAGGCCGGACGCGACTATATCCGCGGGCACGCCCAGGAACTGAGCGAAGCCGTGGTCCAGACCCACATCGAGACGTTCGTCACGGACTACAGCCTGGACGCGGGCGAGGCCGGGGTGCGGGCGGTTTCTCGCCTGCTGGCCGAGGCGGGTTGCACCCGCAAGGATATCTTCATCACCCTTTAGGTTGCGGGGACGGGCTTTTTGGCCTTGGTGTCCTGGCTGACGTATACGCCGACGATGACCAGGCCAGAGGCCGCGTACTGCATCCAGTTGAGCCGTTCGCCCAGCAGGACCAGTCCCATGACCAGGGTGATGACCGGGATGAGGTTGATGAACGACGAGGCTTGGCCCGCCGGGATCTTGGACATGCCGTAGTTGTACATGCCGTACGCCCCGATGGTCACGAACACGCCCAGGTACAGGACGCTGGTCACCCCAACGGGGTCGAAGGACGAGGGAAGCTGCGTGGACGGCAAAAAGAGCAGCGGGAAATAGAACAGGGAGCCCGTGAAGGCCTGGATCATGGTCAAGAACCACGGGTTGTAGCGGGGGCTGAGCTTCTTGAAGGCGATCATGTACCCGCAGGCGCAGACCATGGCCATGAATTCGAGGAAGTTGCCGAACACCGGGTTGGACGCCGTTTCCGTGGCTTCGGCAACGCTGGACAGGACCACGGCCCCGGCGATGGCCAGGCCGAACCCGGTCACCGTGCGCCGGGTCAGGGGTTCGTTCAGGGTCAGGCGCGCGGCCACGGCCACCATGAGCGGCAGCAGGGCGCAGATCATCCCGGCCTGGGACGCGTCGGTGTAGGTCAGGGCCATGGCCTCGAAGATGAAATAGAAGCCGGGCTCGCAGATGCCCATGAAGGCGAGCAGCTTCCAGTCGCCGGGGTGGTAGTCGATCCGCCTCAGGCTCCTGAAGACCAGCAGGAAACAGACCGAGGCCACGAACATGCGGCCGAAGATGACCACCATGGGATCGAACCGCTGAAAGGCGATCTTGAGCACGATGAACGAACTGGCCCAAAGCAGGACCGCCGCCCCGAGCGCCAGCAGCGCCCTCGATTTCCCTTCAGCGATGACCATGTGCAACCTCCCGAGGATGTGATCGAACCGTCTACCATTGTTCACCCGTGAAGGGAATGGGGTTCCCCATCACTTATTCGGATGGCGAGGATAGGAAGCTCTCAAGGGCCCGAAACGCGAAAAGGGCCCCGCTTGCGCAGGACCCTTTCCACGGTGTTCTATGAAATATCCCCTAGTGGGGGCAGACGGCGAGGACGTTAACCGGCTTGAAGCCGTTGTCCGGGTTCTCGGCGTAGCGGCAGCCCAGATGGGAATCGTCGCGCTTGTGCATGATGTCGGTCTCGGAGCCGAGATAGTGCGGACAATTGTTGTTGTTGCAGATGAGGATGACTCCCCAACCGGTCTCGGGCGGCGCCAGCCATGCGTCCAGCCTTTTGCCGCAATGCGGACAGTCCCTGTCGGGCAACTCCGTGACGATGCCGGCGTATTCGTGAGTAACCATCTCTATCATCTCCTTATGTGCGGCGGATCGGGCCGTCATTGATTCAATACAGACAAGATAATCCCCCAACCCCGCCCGTCAAGTCCGGTCAGGTGTTTTTTTGCCTCCGGCGGCCAGGGGGAAGGGGGAAAGGGAAGCCCTTTTCAAAGGGTTCCCTTTCCCCCTTCCCCCGGCCGCCGGAGGCGCCTACTCCCCCTCGATGTCGCGGAGGAGGCGGAAGAGGGCGCGGGTGTCTTTGGGGGGCGCGTCGTTGGCCTTTTCGCGGCGCGCGCCGAGGGTCAGCTGGCGCAGGCGCTGGCCTTGTTCGGAGTGGCTGTCGAACAGTTCCTGGAGCAGGTCGTCGTCGCCGTCCACCAGGCGGTCGCGCAGGTCTTCGATGCGTTGGAAGGCCTTGGTTTTGACCGTGTGGCCGCGTTGGGCGGCCTCGACCAGTTCGCTGACGTGGGTGGTGTCGAAGGTGCGCATGAGCTTGCCCACGTACTGCATGTGGCGGCGTCTGGCCTCGTGCTTGGTAATGGTCTTTATGAGCAGCAGGGCCTTTTCCACGTCCGGGGGCAGGCCCGCTTCCCTGACCACCTTGTCGCCCAGCGCGGCCAGGTCGGCCCCGAGCTGTTGCAGGGCGGTCATGTCGCGCTTGAGTTGGGAGCGGCTCGGGCGGTCTTCGATCTCGTCGAAGTCGGAAGGGAGGTAGGTCGGTTTCTTTTTTGCCATCAGTCTTTGAGCGGCGCGGCGGCCAGGTCGGTTTCAAGGGCGGCGTAGATGCGCTCCACGCCTTGGGTCATGGCCTTGACCAGGGTCCGGGGATCGGCGTCGGCCAGGGGCACGCGTTCGGCGTAGGAAGCGGAGAAGACGATGGCGTTGTCCGCGGTGGATTCGTCCACCACGAAGAACTGCATCTCGACCACGGCGGCGGGCCGGTCGCCGGAATAGTCGCCGTACAGGGCGTTGACCGTGCCTTCCAGGGTCAGGGTCGGCACGACCATGCTGCCCGGCTCGATGATGTGGCTGAACAGGCCGGATTCGCCCAGCCAGCGGCGCAGTTCAGTGGTCAGCATGCTGCCGGGGTTGACGAAGAACATGTTGTAGAAGTCGGATTCCACGCTTCCCTCCGCGCCCCGGTAGACCAGTTCGCGGGTGTTGTAGAGGTCCGAAACGGACAGCCGTCGGGCCATGAGGACGATGCCCCTGGGCGCGTCGGCCTTTTGGGCGGTGCGCGCCGGGGATATCTGGTAGTAGTGCTTTTCCAGGGGCTTGCCGCCCAGCTTGACGCAGGCCGAGGCGGCCAGGGCCGTGACCAGGAGGGCGATGGGGATGAGGTGTCGTTTCATGGCGGTCACCGCTTAATTGCCTTCGGGATGGGGTTTGTTCGGCGGGGTGCCGAAGATCACGCCGGACGGGTACCGCTTGGCGTCGTCCGTGAGTTCCTTGACGTTCTCCATGACCTCCCTGGTGTCCTCGATGATGGACCGGACGTTGGCCTCCTGCGAGGCGGCCACGCCGTTGAGGCGGTTGACCAGGGTATGGACCTTGGTCACGGCGTTGGCCAGGTCGGCCGAGGCCTTGGAGACGTTTTCCAGGGTCGGGGCGATCTCGGCCATGGCCTTGTCCATGCGCGGGTCGGTCAGGGTCTTGCTCAGGACCTGGGAGGCCTGCTTGAAGCTGGCGATGGCCGCCCGGGCCTCTGCCGCCGCATTGATGATGTTGTCGGCGGATTCCCCGGTGATGCGGTCGACGTTGGTCAGGATGGAGGCCGTTTTCGGGATGATGGTTCCGGCGGCCGGGTCGGCGAGCAGCTTGTCGGTCCGGGACAGGATGCTCCGGGTGGACTGGAGGATGTCGAGCACGCGGTTGCCCGCCTCCTTGCCGCCCTCGGTCTTCATGAATTGGTCGATGGTTCCGACGATGGACTTGACGTCCTTGATGATCGATTCGAGGTCTTCCTGCTTCAGGCTGCTCAGGGTCTTGCTGATGGTGGTCACGGCCTCCTCGACCCGGCTCAGGGTGGAGGGCACGGACGGGATGTACGCATACTCCGGGGTCCAGTCGATGGGCAGGGGCGGGTTGCTCTCGGGGTCCTGATAGACCGTGTTCAGGAAGAGCTGGCCGGTCAGCCCCAGGGAGGTGGGCCGGATGCGCATGCCGCGCTCGGCGTCGCGGGCCACGTATTTGACGAAGTCCTCCTCGGTCAGGTTCTCAAACAGGTCCGGGTTGATTTCGCAGCGGACGTATACGTAGCGCGCCTCGTTCGAGGTGGCATCGGGATAGATGTTGGACACGAAATTGATTTCGGCCACCCGGCCCACCTGGACGCCGCGCAGCTTGACCGGGGAGCCCACGGACAGTCCGTTGACCGACTCGTCGAAGTAGGTTTCCAGGGGGTAGGTCGTCTGGAAGAAGCGCCCGGCCCCGAGGATGATGACCACGGCCAGGAGCATGCCGGTGCCGAGGATGATGTACACGCCCAGCTTGAAGTAGTCTTTTTTGCGTACCATTGCCTATCCTTGAGCTGCCGGTTGTCCGTCCGGTTCACGGCCGGGGGCGTCCGTGTCGGGCTGCCGGAGAAAGAAGCGCCGGACGGACGGGTTGTCCGAGGTGTCGCGCAGCTCGCGCGGGTCGCCCTCGGCCACGATGGATTTGACTTCCTTGTCGAGCATGATAACCCGATCCGCTATTTTGTAAATGCTTTCCAGTTCATGGGTGACGATGACGAAGGTGATGCCCAGGTTTTTGGACAGGTCCAGGATCAGCTCGTCCAGGACCGCGCTGGAGATGGGGTCCAGACCCGCGCCCGGCTCGTCCAGGAAAAGAATGCCGGGGTCCAGGGCCATGGCCCGGGCGATGGCCGCCCGCTTCTTCATGCCGCCGGACAGGGCGGCGGGCATCTTGAAGGCCGCGTTCTCCATGTCGACCATGGCCAGCTTGGACTTGGCGATGAGCTCTATGGCGTCCGGGGGCAGATCGGTGAACTCCTCAAGCGGGAGCATGACGTTCTGGAGCACGGACATGGAGCCGAAGAGCGCGCCCATCTGGTACATGACCCCGAACTTGCGGATGATCGCCTGGCGCGCGTCGCCCGAGGCCGAGGTCAGCTCCTCGTCGCCGTAATAGACCTGCCCGGCCATGGGCTCGACCAGGCCGATCATGTTCTTGAGCAGGGTGGATTTGCCGCAGCCCGAGCCGCCGAGGATGATGAAGACCTCGCCGTGGTGGACGTCGAAGGTGACGTCGTCCACGATGACGGTGCCGTCGTAGCCGCAGGTCAGGTTGCGCACGCTGATGACCGCTGTGTTTTCCATGCCCGCCGCCTAGAAGTCCAGGTAGTAGAACGCCACGGCGAAGATGCCGTCGGCGAACGCGATGAGGATGATTCCCGAGACCACGGCGCTGGTGGTGGACAGCCCCACCGCGCTGGCCCCGGACCGGGTCTGCATGCCGCGCAGGCAGCCCACGCCCGCCACCAGGAAGCTGAAAACCAGCCCCTTGGACATGCCGCCCCAGAAGTCGGACATGCCGACGTAGGAGAAGACGCGGGATGTGAAGGTCACCAGCGGGTAGCCCATGGAGAGCATGACCAGGGCGCCGCCCACCAGGCTGGCCAGGTTGAAGAACATGGTCATCAGCGGGACCATGAGCATGGTCGCCAGCAGCTTGGGGACCACCAGAAAACGCATGGGCGAGAGCCCCATGGTGGTCAGGGCGTCCAGCTCCTCGTTGATTTTCATGGTCCCGATCTCGGCGGCGAAGGCCGAGCCGGACCGGGCGGCCAGGAGGATGGAGGTGACCAGCGGGCCCATCTCGCGGAACATGACCAGGCCGAGCATGTTGGGCACGAATATCTCGCCGCCGAACCGCTGCAGGCTGATGGCCGACTGGAAGGACATGATCAGCCCCATGAGAAAGCCGATGAGCGCGATAATGAACGTGGACTCCACGCCCACGTTGACGCAGGCCAGGACGACGTCCTTCCAGCGCACCTTGTTTGGCCGGAGCACGACCTGGGCGAGCAGGGAGACGGATTCGCCCACAAAGGCGACCATCTCGCGGATGCCGCGCCAGATCTCGCCGCTACAGGCCTCCAGCGACTCGGCCAGGCTGCGCCGTTCCAACTCGGCGGACTGCGGCTTGGGCAACACGTTGTCCCAGGTCAGGGACACCATGCGGCGGTCCTCTTCGCGCAGGTTGTCCAGGGCTATTGCGGCGTCCCGCTCCGCGCACAACTCCTTGAGTTTGAGCAGCAGAGCCACGCCCGCGCCGTCCATATAGGTCACGCCCCCGCAGTCGGCGGTCAGCCGGGCGAAGGAGGCCGAGGACGCGCCCTTGACGGTCTCGTCCCAGACCGAGGCCGCGCCCGCCGCGTCCAGGCGGCCGGACAGGGCCACGACCAGGCCGTCGGCCCGGCTTGAAACCGTGACCCTCGCGTCGGTCCGGCTGCGGTTATCGTTGGTGGCCATGCGGTGTTTTCCTTGCTTGATTCCGGAGTTGTACTCCGAAGATATCGAATTGTCAGATTATCCGAGGCGGCGGGAAAAGAAAAGTTGTATGTGGAAGGGGGTGTGCCAGGGGCGGCATGGCGCTTGACAGGGGGTGGAAAGAATATTATTCCTTTATTCCATGAATATCAGAAAAATTGACAAACTGGATTTGGAAATCCTGAACATCCTTCAGGAAGACGGAAAGGTTTCCAATGCCGAAATAGCCCGGAAGGTCGGCAAGGCTCCTTCGGCCGTGCTCGAGCGCGTGCGCAAGCTGAAGAAGAGCGGTATCATCAAGGGCTATGAATGTATTGTCAACCATAAAACCCTGGGGCGCGGGCTGACCGCGTTCACTTCCATCCGGGTGGAAGAGGGAGTGGGCGCCACCGAGGTCGGCCAGAAGCTGGCCGAATTCCCCGAGGTTCTGGAAGTTCATTACACGGCGGGACGGGATTCGTATCTGGTCAAGGTCCGGGTGGAAGACACCGAGGCCTTGCAGGCGACACTGGCGAAGTTCGGCACCATTGGCCCGGTCAGGGACACCAATTCGACCATTGTCCTGACCACGGTCAAGGAGTCACGGGTCATACCGCTACCCCACGAAAAAGACTAGAACACAAGGAGTCAACAATGTCCGCTACACCGACCTCCCTGGACCCGAGAATCATCGCTCGGGGCAGGGAGTTTTTTTCGTCCATTTCCGGCGAATCTCCTTCGGTTTTCAACAAAGGCTGGTGGACCGGAAAGGTCATGGATTGGGCCATGAAAAACGAGGATTTCAAGGTCCAGATGTTCCGATTCGTTGACGTTCTTCCGTACCTGAGCACCTCGGAATCCCTTTCCCGCCATATCGAAGAATATTTTGCCGGCGAGGATTCCAACATCCCGGACGTGCTCAAGTGGGGGGCCACCAAGACCAAGTTCGGCGGCGGCCTGGTGGCCAAGGTCCTGCACAAGACCATCCGCTCCAACATCGAGTCCATGGCCCGCCAGTTCATCATCGGCCAGGAGGCCAGGGAGGCGGTCAAGGGCATCAAGAAGCTGCGCAAGGACGGATTCGCCTTTGTCCTCGACCTGCTCGGCGAGGCCACCGTGTCCGAAGAGGAGTCCGCCGCCTACCGCGACGGCTACCTGGAGGTCCTGGACGCCATACATAAGGAATTGGACAAATGGACGCCGCTGGACGGCGGTGAGGGCGACCTGGACTGGGGCAACGCCCCCAAGGTCAACGTGGCGGTCAAGCCCTCGGCCTTCTACTCGCAGTCCAAGCCCGTGGATCCGGAAGGCACCGTGGACGGCATGGTCCACAGCATCGAGCCGGTCTACAGGAAGGTTATGGAGATGGGCGGATTCATGTGCATCGACATGGAGCAGCTCAAATACAAGGAGGCCACGGTGGAGCTGTACAAGCGGCTGCGCCTCAAGTACCCGGACTACCCGCACCTGGGCATCGTCTTCCAGGCCTATCTCAAGACCGTGGACGAGGACGTCCGCCTGCTCATCGACTGGGCGCGCGAGGTGAACCTTCCCATTTCCATCCGGCTGGTCAAAGGCGCCTACTGGGACTACGAGACCGTGCTGGCCAAGCAGAACGACTGGCCCGTGCCCGTCTGGACCCACAAGCCCGAGTCCGACATGGCCCATGAGCGCGTCGCCCGCTACATCCTCGAAAACCACGACATCTGCCATTTCGCCTGTGCCTCGCACAACATCCGGACCATCTCGGCGGTCATGGAGAACGCGGCCGAGCTGAACGTGCCCGAGGACCGCTACGAGTTCCAGGTCCTCTACGGCATGGCCGAGCCCGTGCGCAAGGGCCTCAAAAACGTGGCCAAGCGCGTGCGCCTCTACTGCCCCTACGGCGACCTGCTGCCCGGGATGGCCTACCTGGTCCGCCGCCTGCTCGAGAACACGGCCAACGAGTCCTTCCTCAAGCAGACCTTCGCCGACGAGGCGGACATGGACCGGCTCCTGGAAAATCCCCAGGAGACCCTGCGCCGCCAGCTGGAGAACGCGTGCAGGACCGAGCCCGCGGAACGGGACGGGCTGCCCCGGTTCAGGAACTTCCCGCCCTCGGACTTCACCGTCCCGGCCGAACGCGAGGCATTCCCCGCGTCCATCGCCAGGCTGCGCGCCGCCATGGGCCAACAGGTCCCGCTTTACATCAACGGCCAGGACGTGGTCACCGACGACACCCTGGATTCCTACAACCCGGCCAACCCGGCCGAGGTCATCGGCTCCGTGTGCCAGGCGGGCGTGGCCGAGGTGGACGCCGCCGTGGAGGCCGCCCGCGAGGCGTATCTCTCCTGGCGCGACGTCCTCCCCGAGGAGCGGGCAGGTATCCTGCTCAAGGCCGCCGCGCATCTCAAGGCCAACATCCACGACATGGCCGCCCTGCAGGTCCTGGAAGTGGGCAAACAGTGGGATCAGGCCCAGGCCGACGTGGGCGAGGCCATCGACTTTCTCGAATACTACGCCCGCGAGATGATCCGCCTGGGCAAGCCCCGCCGCATGGGCCGGGCCCCGGGCGAGATGAGCCATCTCTTCTACCAGGGCAAGGGCGTGGCCGCGGTTATCGCCCCCTGGAACTTCCCCATGGCCATCTCCGTGGGTATGGTCTCCGCGGCCATCGTCTGCGGCAACCCCGTGGTCTACAAGCCCGCCGGGGCCTCCTCCTGCGTGGGCCGCGCCATCGTCGATATGTGGAAGGCTGCCGGGCTGCCCAACGGCGTGTTCAACTATTGCCCCGGACGCGGCTCGGTCATGGGCGACCACCTGGTGGACCACCCCGACGTGGCCGTCATCGCCTTCACCGGCTCCATGGAAGTGGGCCTGCGCATCCAGGAGCGCGCGGCCGTTGTCCAGCCCGGCCAGCAGCAGTGCAAGCGGGTCATCGCCGAGATGGGCGGCAAGAACGCGACCATCATCGACGATGACGCCGACCTCGACGAGGCCGTGCTCGGCGTGCTCTATTCCGCCTTTGGCTTCCAGGGCCAGAAGTGCTCGGCCTGCTCGCGGGTCATCGTCCTGGACGCCATCTACGACCGCTTCGTCGGCCGTCTGACCCGGGCCGCCAAGTCCATCAGGCTCGGCCCGTCCGAGAACCCGGCCAACTACATGGGCCCGGTGGTGGACAAGGGAGCCCAGGAAAACGTCCTGCGCTACGTCAGGATCGCCGAGGAGGAGGGCAGGGTGCTGGTCAAGCGCAACGTGTCCGACGACCTCAAGGCCACCGGGGGCTGCTACGTGCCCCTGACCATCGTGGAGAACATTACCAAGGAACACCGCATCGCCCAGGAAGAGGTCTTCGGGCCCGTGCTCGCGGTCATGCGCGCCAAGGACATGGACGAGGCCCTGGACATCGCCAACTCCACCCGGTTCGCCCTGACCGGAGCCGTCTACTCCCGTAGCCCCCACAACCTGGAGCGGGCCTCTCGGGAGTTCCGCGTGGGCAACCTGTACCTGAACAAGCACTCCGTGGGCGCCCTCGAACGCCACGCCTTCGGCGGATTCAAGATGTCCGGCGTGGGCTCCAAGTCCGGCGGCCCGGACTACCTGCTTCAGTTCATGGACCCGCGCATCGTCTGCGAAAACACCATGCGCCGAGGCTTCGCCCCCATCGAGGAGGACGACGACTGGCTGAGCTAGGCAGGCTGTCGCCGCAACAAAAAAAGTCCCGCCGGGTGAGCCCGGCGGGACTTTTTTTGTTGCCCCCCGGCCCCCCCCATCCCCTCATCCCTCCTAAACTTTTGGGGACCGCTTCGCGGGGCAGGGGACAAGAGAGGGGGGGCGAAAGAGGAAAAAGGGAGGAGCCGGGGCAACTTTTTTTTATTTTTTATTTGTTCGTCGAATTCGGGGTTTCGAGTTTTTAATCATTTAGGGAGTCTTGATTGTGAAACTGAGTGCATGCTCAGTTTTCCCGGTTTTTTTGACATTGTAGGATTTTACCAAGTACTAAGGAAAAAACTGAGTGAACACTCGGTTCGCTTGGGAAAAAAGGATCAAGGCATGAAGAAGAAGGAATCCATCCTCAAGGTCGCCACGTTCATGTTCGCGCACAAGGGGTTCGCGGACACGTCCGGGCAGGAACTTGCCCGCCTCACCGGGGTGGCCGAGGGGACGATTTTCTATCACTTCAAGACCAAAGAGGGGTTGTTGCTGGCGATCCTGGAAAAAACCAGGGACGAGATAGTGGACCAGTTCGAACGGTTCTTCGAGAACAGGCCGTTCAAGTCCGGTCTCGAGATGACGGAGGAGGTCATCTCGTTCTACCTCTATCTGGCAGGCCTGATGGAAGACAAGTTCCTTTTGCTGCACCGCCACTTTCTCTACCAGTTCTCCGAGTCCAACCCGGAGTTCAGGGGGAACCTCGAGGATATCTACAATTGCCTCGTGGACATCTTCGAGAAGGCCATCGTGACGGGGCTGGAGGACGGTTCCATCAGCCAGGAAATCCTTCCCAGGAAATCGGCGCTCATTCTGTTCACGATGGCTGATGGTCTGGTTCGGTTCAAAAACTACAACCTGTACGATGCGGGCGCGCTGTTCAACGAGTTGATGCGGGCGTGCCGCAGGATGCTGCAGGCGTAATGCAAGGAAGAGGCTGCATGCTTTCACGAATATTCCCCTTTATCGGCTGGTTCAAAGGGTACAACATGGCGGCGTTCCGCGCCGACGCCATTGCGGGGCTGACCGTTGCCCTGGTGCTCATTCCGCAATCCATGGCCTATGCGCAGCTGGCGGGCATGCCCGCCTACTACGGCCTGTACGCGTCCTTCCTGCCGCCCCTGGTGGCCGCCCTGTTCGGTTCGAGCCGCCAGCTGGCCACCGGCCCCGTGGCCGTGGTCTCGCTCATGACCTCGGCCTCCCTCGAACCCCTGGCCACGGCGGGCAGCGAAGGGTACATCGCCTACGCCATCCTGCTGGCCCTGATGGTCGGCATGTTCCAGTTCCTGCTCGGCGTGCTCAAGCTCGGCCTGGTGGTCAACTTCCTGTCCCACCCGGTGGTCAACGGCTTCACCAACGCCGCGGCGATCATCATCGCCTCGTCCCAGTTTTCCAAGATGTTCGGCGTCTACGTGGACGGTGCCGAGCACCACTACGAGACCATCATCCGCGTGGTCGAGAGCGCCGTTCACTACACCCACTGGCCCACGCTGGGCATGGGCGCACTGGCCTTCTGCATCATGGTCGGCCTCAAGCGCGTCAATCCCAAGATCCCCAACGTGCTGGTGGCCGTCGTCGTGACCACGGCCCTGTCCTGGGGCCTGGGCTTCAACCACGACACCAAGGCCTCGGTGGAGGCCATCCGCGTTCCGGCCGTGCACGAGGCCGTGGTCGGCTTCAACGCCACCGTGGACGCCATGGACGCCCTGGCCCTGGAGCGCACCGACCTGGGCAAGCGGTTGGAAGCGGCCAAGGAGAGCGGCGATCCGCTGGCGGTCCTGGATATCCAGCACGGCCAGAACGTCATCTCCGTGAAGATGACCGCCCTCAAGGAAAAGGCCCACGAACTGCGCACCGAACTTCGTGAGACCCTGCTTTCGGGCGTGGAGGAGTCCGGCGGCGGAATGCTTTTCTTCGCCCGGGGGGCCGTCCCGGACGGCATGGCCGACGACGGCCGGACCTGGCGCATCAAGGTCGGCAACACCAAGCTCGACGCCGCCTCCCTGAAGATGATGGGCGGCGGGGCCGTGGTCGGCGTCGTGCCCTCGGGCATCCCGTCCATCACCATGCCGTCGCTCGACCTCAAGGTCATGCTGCACCTGATCCCGTTCGCGGCGATCATCTCCCTGCTCGGTTTCATGGAGGCCATCTCCATCGCCAAGGCCATGGCCGCCAAGACCGGCCAGCGGCTGGACCCCAACCAGGAGCTCATCGGCCAGGGGCTGGCCAACATGATCGGCGCCTGCGGCAAGAGCTACCCGGCCTCGGGCTCGTTCTCGCGTTCGGCGGTCAACCTGCAGGCGGGCGCGGTCTCCGGCATGTCCAGCGTGTTCACCTCGCTCATGGTCGTCATCGCGCTGCTCTTCTTCACCCCGCTGCTCTACCACCTGCCCCAGGCCGTGCTGGCCGCGGTCATCATGATGGCCGTCATCGGGCTGATCAACGCCTCGGGCTTCATCCACGCCTGGAAGGCCCAGTGGTATGACGGGGCCATCTCCATCCTGTCCTTCGTCTGCACCCTGGCCTTCGCCCCGCATCTGGACAAGGGCATCATGGTCGGCGTGGTCCTGTCGCTGCTGGTCTTCCTGTACAAGTCCATGCGCCCGCGCGTGGCCAACCTGTCCCGCACCGAGGACGAGTCCCTGCGCGACGCCACGGCCTTCGGGCTCAAGGAGTGCCAGCACATCTCCCTGGTCCGCTTCGACGGCCCGCTCTTCTTCGCCAACGCCAGCTTCCTGGAGGATCAGATCACCGAGCGGCTGATGGGCAACGACAAGCTCAGGCACATCATCATCGTGGCCAACGGTATCAACGACATGGACGCATCGGGCGAGGAGGCCCTGTCGCTCATCGTCGACCGGGTCCGCTCCCGGGGGCTGGACATCTCCCTGTGCGGTGTGAACGAGGCGGTCATGGCCGTGCTCGAACGCACCCACCTGCTGGAGAAGATCGGCAAGGACCATGTCTACGCGACCATGGAGAGCGCCATCTGCGCCACGCACGAGAGTGCCCACCGCGACGGCGACGAAGATAGCTGTCCCCTCACCACCGTTTGCCGCCTGGCCTAAGGGCGAGAAAAGGGAGTCAATATGTCTGTCATCACCGTATTCAACGGACTGTTTTGCGAAGCCGGCGTGGTGGTCAAGCGCGTGCTCGACGCCACGGACTGCCGGTTGGTAACCGACCAGGAGATCGTGGCCGACGCCTCGCGCCTGTCGGGCATGGCCGAGGACCGCATCGCCCGCGCCTTCCAGGCCAAGGCCTCGGTCTTCAACAGCTTCAGCCACGAGAAGGAGCAGGCCATCGCCTGGATGCGCCTGGCCGTGGCCGAACGGCTGGTCGAGGACGAGAATCTGATCATTCCCGGGTTCGCCTCCCAGCTGCCCGATCCGTCCATCGGCCATATCCTCAAGGTCTGCCTGATCTCCGACCGCAAGGCGCGGGTGGCCGTGGCCGAGCGCGAGGAGGGGTTCGCCGACAAGCACGCCATGAAGCTCATCCGCAAGGACGATGAGGACCGCGCCGCCTGGGTCAAGGCCCTGCGCGACGTGGACGACCCCTGGTCCGGGACCCTTTACGATCTGGTCCTGCCCGTGGCTTCCACCGGCGTGGAGCGCTCGGCCGACCTCATCGTCGAGCAGCTTTCCAACGCCGCGGTCAAGGTCACGGACAAGACCCGCGCGGCCGTGCGGGACTTCCTCCTGGCCGCCCGGGTGGAGACCGTGCTGGCCAAGGAGGGCCACAGCGTCCAGGTCTCGTCCCGCAAGGGCACCGTCACCCTGACCATCAACAAGCACGTCCTGCTGCTGGAGAAGCTGGAGCGCGAACTCAAGTCCATCGTCTCCGGCCTGGACGGCGTCCTGGCCGTGGAGGCCCAGGTGGGCAAGGGATTCCACCAGACCGACATCTACCGCAAGATGGACTTCGACCTGCCCTCCAAGGTCCTGCTGGTGGACGACGAGCGCGAATTCGTCCAGACCCTGTCCGAAAGACTGATGATGCGTGACATGGGCTCGGCCGTGGTCTATGATGGGGAGTCCGCCCTGAACCTGGTCAGGGACGACGAACCCGAGGTCATGATCCTCGATCTGAAGATGCCCGGCATCGACGGCATCGAGGTCCTGCGCCGCGTCAAGAGCGAGCACCCGGACATCGAGGTCATCATCCTGACAGGCCACGGCTCGGAGGCGGACCGCAAGGTGTGCATGGACCTGGGCGCGTTCGCCTACCTGCACAAGCCCGTGGACATCGACGTCCTGAGCGAGACGCTCAAGGCCGCCAACGAAAAGATCAGGGCCGAAAAGTAACTCCGGAAGCCGGGTGGCGCGATGGCATCGTTGATCGAGAAGATACGGCCCCAGTTCTGGGACACCGAGAGCGACGCGGGAGCGGGCAAGAGCCTGTTCAACTACCGCCGCATCTGGCGCTTCGCCATCTTTCTGCTGGCGCTGGTGGCGCTGGTCCCGCTGATGGTCATGGCCCTCATCGACTACAACGTCACCCGGCATTCCCTGGAATCCGAAAACCTCCTGCGCACCTCCAGGACCACCTCGAACACCCGGCGGACCGTGGCCTACTTCCTGGAGGAGCGGACCAAGGCCCTGGAGTTCCTGGTCCAGGACCAGGGCGTCGGCGCCCTGCGCGACAACCGGAACCTGGCCAAGGTGCTGGCCTCCCTGCAGCAGAGCTTCGGCGGGTTCGTGGACATCGGCGTGATCGACGCCCAGGGGCGGCAAATCGCCTACATCGGTCCCTACGATCTGCTCGGCCGCGACTACAGCGGCCAGGAGGGATTCGCCACGACCATGGCCCACGGCACCTACATCAGCCGGGTCTTTCTCGGTTTTCGCGACGAGCCGCACCTGGTGATCTCGCGCAAGGTGCACGACAGCGGGTCCGGCGGGGACTTCATCCTCCGGGCCACTCTGGACACGGACCAGTTCAACTCCATCCTGACCCAGCTCGACCTGCCCGGCGGCGGCGACGCCTTCGTGGTCGACCGCGACGGGATCATCCAGACCCCGTCCAAGGAGCACGGCTCGCTGCTGACCAGGGTGGACCTGGCCATCCCCGGGTACTCGGACACCACCCGCGTGGAGCAGGTCCGGGGCGGCGACGGCCTGGAATACACCGTGGGCTACGCCTACATCCACGACACCCCGTTCATCGTGCTCGTGGTCAAGCGCACCCATGAGCTGATGAAGCCGCTGCAGACCATACGCATGGAGCTGCTCTGGATTCTGATCACCAGCATCATCGTCATCCTGCTGGTCATCGTGGGCGTGGCCACCTACCTGGTCAACAAGGTCTACATAGCGGACCAGACCCGGGCGAGGACCCTGCACCGCATGGAGCACACCAACCGCATGGCCTCCATCGGACGGCTGGCCGCGGGCGTTGCCCACGAGATCAACAACCCCCTGGCCATCATCAACGAGAAGGCCGGGCTGATCCGCGACCTGTTCGTCTACAGGCAGGAGTACGCCAACGACGAGCGGCTGCTGGGGAACATCGACTCCATCATCAACTCGGTGTCCCGCTGCGGCAAGATCACCAAGCGGCTGTTGAGCTTCGCACGGCACATCGACGTGGAAATGGACGAAATCGAATTCAAGGACCTGGCCAACGAGGTCATCGACTTCCTGCGCAAGGAGGCCGAGTACCGGTCCATCACCATCGACATGGACATCCCGGAGAAGCTGCCCCCGTTCATTTCGGACAGGGGCAAGCTGCAGCAGATATTCCTCAACCTGGTGAACAACGCCTTCCAGGCCATGAACGACGGGGGGCACCTGTCCATCACGGCCCGGGACACGGCCTGCGACCAGCTGGTCTTCACCGTGGAGGACGACGGCTGCGGCATCCCGGAAGCGGACATCAAGCGTATCTTCGACCCGTTCTTCTCGACCAAGAAGAAGACCGGCGGCACCGGCCTGGGGCTGTCCATCACCTACGGCCTGGTCCAGGAGCTGGGCGGGTCCATGACCGTGGAGAGCAAGGTGGGCGTGGGCACGACCTTCACCATCATCATGCCCCTCAAGGGGGACAAGACCGAAGACAGGACGGGCAAGGCATAACATGAAAGTACTGCTGGTTGACGACGAAGTGGAACTGGTTTCCGCCATGGCCGAGCGGCTCGGGTTCCGGGACGTGGACGCGGACTGGACGGACAACGGTGAATCCGCCCTGGCCATGGCCGAGGAGACCGATTACGACGTGGCCGTCCTGGACATGAAGATGCCCAGGCTGAGCGGACTGGAACTCATGGAGCTGCTGGCGGACAGGCACCCGGACATGAAGTTCATCTTCCTGTCCGGCCACGGCTCGGAAGCGGATTTCAAGGCGGGCTGCGCCGCGGGCTGCAATTACCTGATCAAGCCCATCCAGCTTGAGGACCTCGTCGCCCTGATCCGCAAGGTGGCGGCGTAACCGCAAAGGAGACTCAATGAGCCGGACCCAATGCGAGCCCCGAGAGGGACTGCGATTTTTCGGACGCATCAGCGCGTCCGTGTCCCACGAGATCAAGAACGTGTTCGCCGTGATCAACGAGGCTGCCGGCCTGATCGAGGACTTCACGCTCATGGCCGGGCGCGGAGTGCCCCTTCAGCCGGAGCGGCTCAAGAGCGCGGCCAATTCCATCCAGGGCCAGATCAAACGCGGCGACGCCATCGTCAGGAACATGAACGCGTTCGCCCATTCCACGGACGAGGACGTCCGCGAGGTGAACCTTGTCGAGGCCCTCAGGCTGGCGGCGGACCTGACCGCCCGTTTCGCCGACATGCGCCAGATCAGGCTGACCGTGGGCGAGAGCGAACCCGCGTCCATGGTTGCCTGCCCCTTTGATCTGACGCGGCTGCTGCACTCCTCAATAGTGGCGGCCTTCGATTCCATGCAACCGGGCGACACGCTGGCGGTCAGCGTTTCCCCGTATGGCGGCGGCGCATCGTTCTCCCTTTCCGTGCCCGGAAAGGATGCGCCGCTGAAGAATGACGAGCCGTTCGCCGAACTGGCCCGGGCCATGAACGCCCGCGTCGAGGTGGACGAAAAGACCGGGACCAGCCAGTTGTTGCTTGCGGACAAGGGCGCTCCCGCGTAAGACAACATTCATACCTGATCGGAGAAGAAAAAATGGCAGAAAAAGTACTGCTTATCGATGATGAAGTGGAATTCCTCGAGGCCCTGTCCGAACGGATGGAGATCCGGGGCATGGATGTGACCACGGCCGAGAACGCCAGCGCGGCGGTCAGCGCGATCAATTCCGGCGATTTCGACGCCATCGTGCTGGACCTGCAGATGCCGGACATGAACGGCATCGACATGCTCAAGATCATTCGGAAGACCAACCCGGACATGCAGGTCATCCTGCTCACGGGCCAGGCCACCCTGGAAGCGGGCATTCAGGCCATGAAGCTCGGCGCCATGGATTTCATGGAGAAGCCCGCGGACATCGACGCCCTGACCGACAAGATCAAGAAGGCCCAGGCCAAGAAGATGGTCATCGTGGAAAAGAAGACCGAGAAGAAGGTCAACGACATCCTCAAATCCAAGGGGTGGTAAGCCCCTGTCGCCCAAGACGGAAAAAGGCTGCCGGAATGATTCCGGCAGCCTTTTCTTTGTCTCGTTTTCGCCGCGGTCAGTCCTGCAGGCGCAGGCTCATGGCGTGCCAGGCCGCGCCGCCGTGGGTGGACGACGACAGGCCGTCGTCCGTAAAGCCGAAGTGGGCGTAGAAGGGCAGAAGCTCCTCCTTGCACAACAGCTTGATGTCGGACTTGCCCATGTCCCCGGCGTGCTCGATGAAGTTGGCCAGCAGCTTCCCGGCGATGCCGCGCTTCTGGAAATCCGGGTGCACGGACAGGGAGAAGATGACCATGTGGCGGCCCTCCGGGTCGTGCCCGATGAGCTGCTTGAACTCCTCGTCCGTGATGTCGTCCTTGTCGGTTGCGCCCGAGTTCACCTGGGCGACCACGCGGCCTTCCCATTCGGCCACCAGGAACCCCTCGGGATAGAGCTCGATGCGGTTGCGCAGGCTGCTCGCCCAGGCCGCCTCGGCGGGCGGAAAACAATTGGCCTCAATGGTGTGGCAGGCGGGCAGGTCGTCCATGTCCGCGTGGCGTATGGTCAGGCCTTTCATGATCAATCCAGCTCCACGCCCTCGAGGGCGGTTTCGAGTTCTTCCCAGGTCTCATAGGCGATTTCAAGGTCGGACTCAAGGGTTTCCAGCCGTTTCTGGTCGTCCGCCATCACCTCGCCGGAATTCTTGTAATAATCCGCTGAAGCCATGCGTCCCTGCAAGGCGTCGAGCTCGGTTTCCAGCCCCTCGATGCGGGCGGGCATCCCCTTGAGTTCCTCGCGTTTTTTCTCCAGCTCGAACTTTTCCTTGTAGCTCAGTTTCCGCTTGGCCGGAGCCGCTTTTTCCCGCTCGGGCTCCGGCTTGGGCTTGCACGCCTTGGCCGGAGAGGGCGCGGCGGAGGGCCGCTGCCTGAGCCAGTCGTCGTATCCGCCCACGTATTCGGCCACCCGCCCCTCGCCCTCGAAGGCGATGGACGAGGTGACCACGTTGTTCAGGAAGTCGCGGTCGTGGCTGACCAGCAGCAGAGTGCCGGGATAGTCCATGAGCAGCTCCTCCAGGAGGTCCAGGGTCTCGGCGTCCAGGTCGTTGGTCGGTTCGTCCATGACCAGGACGTTGGACGGGCGGGTGAACAGCTTGGCCAGAAGCAGCCGGTTGCGCTCCCCGCCGGACAGCACGCTGACAGGGACTTTGGCCCTGTCCGGAGTGAAGAGAAAGTCCTTGAGGTGGGACATGACGTGGCGGCGGTTGCCGTTGATGTCCACGAAATCGTTGCCCTCGGCCACGTTGTACCGGGCCGATCGGGTCTCGTCGAGTTGGAGGCGCAGCTGGTCGAAATAGTTGATCTGCAGGTTGACCCCGCGGCGCACGCTTCCGGACTGCGGTTCGATCTCGCCGAGCAGGATCTTGAGCAGGGTCGTCTTGCCCGCGCCGTTGGGCCCGATGAGCCCGACCTTGTCCCCGCGCATGACGGTCGCGGAGAAATCCGCGATGAGCGGTCTGTCGTCGAACCCGAAGCAGAGGTCCTTGGCCTCGATGACCAGCTTGCCCGTGCGTTCGGCCTCCTGGATGACCATTTTGACCGAGCCCACGCGCTCGCGCCGGGCACCGCGCTCCTCGCGCATCTTCCTGAGCTCCCGCACGCGGCCCATGTTCCGGGTGCGGCGGGCCTTGATGCCCTGCCTGATCCAGGCCTCCTCCTCGGCCAGCTTGCGGTCGAAGTTGTGGTTCTGCTTGGCCTCGGCGGACAGGGCCTCGTCCTTGCGTTCGAGGTAGGTCTCGTAGCCGCACTCCCAACTGGTCAGCCGCCCCCGGTCCAGCTCCACGATGCGCGTGGCCAGCCGCCGCAGGAAGGCGCGGTCGTGGGTGACGAAGAGCAGGGCCGCGCTCTGGCGTAGGAGGAAGTCCTCGAGCCAGGCGATGGAGTCGATATCCAGGTGGTTGGTGGGCTCGTCCAGGATGAGCAGGTCGGGGTTGGAGACCAGGGCGCGGGCCAGGAGCACGCGGCGCTTGGTCCCGCCGGACAGGGAGGCGAACGGCTCGTCGCCGTCCAGCTTGAGGTGCGAAAGCACGGTCTCGATGGCCTGGTGATGGGGCCAGCCTCCGGCGTCCTCCAGGGCGTGCTGGGCGCGCTCCAGCCGGTCCACCAGATTTTGGCCCGGGTCCGGGGATTCGGCCAGGGCGCGGGCCGCGTCGTGGTAGGCGGCCAGGTGTTCGCCGACCTCGCCCAACCCCTTGGCCGTGATGTCGTAGACCGTGCCCTCCAGGGATTGGGGGACCTCCTGGGGGAGCATGGCCACGCGGCAGCCGCGCTGGTAGTCCACGGATCCGGTGTCCGGCGGGGTGATGCCCTCGATGATGGACAACAGGGTGGACTTGCCTTCGCCGTTGCGGCCGAGCAGGCAGACGCGCTCGCCCGGCTCGATCTGCATGGACACCTTGTCCAGCAGCACCGTGCCGGTGAAATTGATGGAAATGTCTCGTAAACTGACCAGGGCCATGATGTCGCTCAAAGAAAAGGGGCTGCGGACAGCCCCGTTGATGTTGCGTTTACGCGCAGGCGTCCTGGAACGCCTTGTGCCGCTCGCCGTAGGGCGGATACTTGAAGAACGCCGAACCGGACACGAGCACGTCCACGCCCGCCCCGGTCAGCTCGCGCGCGTTGTCCAGGGTCACGCCGCCATCGATCTGGATCAGGGTGTCGGCCCCGGCCGCCTCGATCATGGCCTTGAGGTCGCGGACCTTGTCCAGGCAGAACGGGATGAACTTCTGGCCGCCGAAGCCCGGGTTCACGGACATGACCAGGACCATGTACAGCTGCGGCAGGAGATAGCGGATGGCCTCGGGCGGGGTGTGCGGATTCAGAGCCACGGCGGGCTTGGCACCGGTCTCGGCGATCTGGGCGCAGACCCGCTCCAGGTGCGTGCACGCCTCGGCGTGGACGCAGATCAGGTCGGCCCCGGCGTCGGCAAACTCAGTGATGTACCGGCCCGGGTCCTCGATCATCAGGTGGCAGTCGAAGAAGAGTTTGGACTTGGCGCGCATGGCCTTGATGATCGGCGGCCCGAAGGTGATGTTGGGCACGAACATGCCGTCCATGACGTCCAGGTGGACCCAGGACAGACCTGCGGCTTCCAGGGCTTTCAGCTCGGCTTCCATGTTGGCGAAGTCCGAGGAGAGCATGGAGGGGGAAAGTATCATTCGCGTCGCTCCGCTTGGTGGTTTTGCTGGCAAAGGTGTACCCGCTCGCGGATGGGACCGCAAGTCTTTCGAAGTCCCCTGTTCGGCCAACCCGAAAAATATCATTTTGTCCGTGTCGGAATTACGGTAACGAGATTTCAATGGGTATCTACAAGATAAAATGCGTCCTTTTGGCCTTGTGTCTTTGGAGTTTTGTCGCGCTTTTGTCGGCCGAACCGGCCCTGGCCGACCATGTCCAATTCTATGTGGACGCATTGCCCCCTTATGCCGTGCTGCACGACGACGGGCCGCCCACCGGGTTCGCCGTGGCCCTGATGGAGCGGTTGATGCGCACAGCCGGCGAGCACTTCGACGCGACGGACGTTGCGGTCATGACTTGGGCGCGCGCCGTGCACCATGTCGAAGTCGTTCCCCACGCCGCCTTGCTCGTGCTGACCAAGCTGCCCGAACGGGCCGATCGCTACAAGTGGGTGGGGCCGCTGGACCTGTTGCCCGTCGGGGTCATTGCCCGCAGGGATTCCGGGGTCGTCGTCGAGCGGCTGGAGGACCTGCTCAAGTACCGGGTGGGCATTGTCCGCAACACGGCTCCCTACCGCGTCCTCATCCGCGACCTGCCCGAGGTCGGGCCCAATCTGGTACTGCTCAGCGGTATCCCCGCCCTGCTCAGGATGCTTCGTGAAAGGCGGGTGGACGTGATCGTCCAGGCGGACAGGGCGTCAAGAGAGTTGATGCGCGGGGAAGGGATGGATGCGGACGAATATGCCACCATTTTCCATCTCGCCCCGTTGGCGGTCTATTTCGGGTTCAACAAGAGCACGGACGACGGCTTGATCCATCGGCTCCAATCGGCCCTGGACCGTTTCAAGGAGCCGGATTCGTCGGGAGTCAGCCCGTACAGCCGGATGCGGGAAGCGTATTTCGGCAGGCCCGCGCCTGGCGTCGAAGAGAAGAAAGCTGAGTGAGTCCGAGGCCCGGTCAGGGCTGGTCCTGGACCAGCCTCTCGGCGGTGAAGCCGAGCAGCCCACCGAGGACCAGGGCGATGCCCAGGGCCTGGAGCACGCCCAGGGCGCTGGCCGGATAGAGCAGGATGCCCATGGGCAGGGAGGTCAGCACCGCGATAAGCATGCCCGTGGCCCAGCTCTCCAGCGGCATGCGTGCGTAGGCTATGACGATGCTCAGGGCCAGCCAGTGGAGCAGGGTGGCGGCCACCGGCTGCCAGGCCGGGGACAGGAAGGCCATGGGGATGGCGTTCAGGATGCCGGCGGCCAGGCCGAGCAGCAGGATCTTGTACAACTTGTGCATGGCCTTGGGGCCCTCTACTTGTCCATCTTGAAATCGACTTTGATCTTGAACAGCTTGTCCGCCGGGAGGTTGAGCACCTTGATGCCCGTGGCCTCGGTGATGGAGGCGAGAATCTCCTCCACCGCGTCCATGTCCGGGGCGATCAGCGCGAACCAGACGTTGAACTCGTTCTCGCGCAGATAGTTGTGCGTCACCCCGTCATGCCTGTTCACCTCGGCCACGAACGCGTCGAGCCGGTCCTCGGGCACGCTGGCCGCGCACAGGGTGGACTGCCAGCCCAGGGACTGGGACGAGAAGTTCGCCCCCATGCGCCGGATCAGCCCGGACGCCTTCATGGCCCGCACCCGCTCCAGCACCTCGGCCTCGGTCAAACCGACCTGTTTGCCGACCTCCTCGTAAGGACGTGAAGCGAGCGGAAAATGGGACTGGATGATGTCGAGTATCTGCTTGTCGTATGCGTCCATGGGGATAATGCCTCCGGCGGCCAGAGGAAAAACTTTTGAAAAAGTTTTCCCTCTGGACTCCCTTTCAAAACTTTTTATCGCGCCTTCGGCGGATGCGTCCGGTCGCGGTGAATTCTCTTTCAAAAACCAGCTTCAGGTCAAGCGATCCGACCTGACATCCCACCCCGTCCTCCGCGAAGCGGCACAAAAAGTTTAGGAAAAGGGAGGGATGGGGGTCCGGGGGAAAGGAGGGAAAGAACCCTTTTCAAAGGATTTTTCCCTCCCTTCCCCCGGCCGCCGGAGGCTTACGCCTTCGGCTTTTTTTTCGGGGTGTAGGAGCACAGGGGCTCTTCTTTGAGATAGTGGCCCTTCATGGTCTGGGCCCGGGCGCGGCAGCCGCCGCAGACCTTTTCGTATTCGCAGTGCCCGCACTTGCCGTCGTAGACCTCGGGGTTGCGCAGGTTGAGGAACTGCTGGGATTTCTTCCAGATATCCGGGAAGGGGATATCGCGGACATTGCCGCAGTCCAGTTCCAGGTAGCCGCACGGCTGCACCTGGCCCCGGTGGGAGATGAAGCAGAACCCGATGCCGCCCAGGCAGCCGCGCGAGACCGCGTCCAGACCGAAGTTCTCGAAGTTGACCGGGACGCCTTCCTCCTTGGCCCGCTGGCGCAGGATGCGGTGGTAGTGGGGCGCGCAGGTGGCCTTGAGCTGCATGCTGGTGGTCTTGCGGAAGTCGTAGAACCAGTTGAGCACGTCCTCGTACTCCTCGGCGGTGATGATCTCGGTGCCGAGTTCCACGGCCCGGCCCGTGGGCACGAGCAGGAAGATGTGCCAGGCGGACGCGCCGATCCTTTCGCAAAGCTGGAAGATGTCCTTGAACAGGTGCAGGTTGTTCTTGGTCACCGTGGTGTTGATCTGAAACTCGATGCCCACGTCCTTGAGATACTGGATGCCGCGCATGGAGGCGTCGAACGCCCCGAGCTCGCCCCGGAACTCGTCGTGCTGGGCCGCTTCGGGCGCGTCGATGGAGATGGAGCAGCGCTCGATGCCCGCATCCTTCATCTTCTGGGCGGTCTCCGGGGTGATCAGCGTGCCGTTGGGGGCCATGACGCAGCGCATGCCCTTGGCCTTGGCGTAGGCTATCAGCTCGTAGACGTCGGCCCGCATCATGGGCTCGCCGCCGGTGAAGATGATGATCGGGGAGCCCACGTCCGGGAAGGTGTCGATGAGCGCCTTGGCCTCCTCGGTGGACAGTTCGCCCTCGTAGGGCTCGGGGTGCGCCTCGGCCCGGCAGTGCTTGCAGGCCAGGTTGCAGGACCGGGTCACTTCCCAGGCGATGAGCCGACAGATGGGCGTGACGCCATCATCGAGAAACCGCTTGGGCGCGTGCTCCGCGCCGGGATGCATCTTGCCGTGGGGGTGCCCGCCGGGGTGTCCGCCTGGATGCCCCTCGGGCGGACAGCCGGTCATGGTGCCGGGATGGCCTTTGGGATGTTCACTCATATTATTTCAATACCTTGAGTACGTCTTCGGTGAAGTAGGACAGGATCAGGTCCGCGCCCGCGCGCTTGAAGCCGACCAGGGACTCCATGACGATGGACTGCTCGTCGACCCAGCCGTTCAGTGCGGCGGCCTTGATCAGGGCGTATTCCCCGCTGACCTGGTAGACGGCCACCGGGGTGTCGAAATTGTCGCGGACCAGCCGGACGATGTCCAGGTAGGGCTGGCCGGGCTTGACCATGAGCATGTCCGCGCCTTCCTCCAGGTCGGCGGCGGCCTCGCGCATGGCCTCGCGCACGTTGGGCGGGTCCATCTGGTAGGTCTTGCGGTCGCCGAACTTGGGCGCCCCTTCGGCGGCGTCGCGGAACGGGCCGTAGAAGGACGAGGCGTACTTGACCGCGTAGGACATGATCGGGACGTTGATGAAGCCCGCTTCGTCCAGGGCGGCGCGGATGGCGGCCACGCGGCCGTCCATCATGTCGGACGGGGCGATGATGTCGGCCCCGGCCTTGGCTTGGGACACGGCGGTCCTGGCCAGCAGGTTCAAGGTCGGGTCGTTCTGGACGTACTCGTTTTTGACCACCCCGCAGTGGCCGTGGGAGGTGTACTCGCACAGGCAGGTGTCGGCCAGGATGATCAGTTCGGGCCAGCGGGCCTTGAGCATGCGCGTGGCCTTCTGGATGATGCCGTTGTCGTCGTATGCCCCGGAACCCATCTCGTCCTTGGTCTTGGGAATGCCGAAGAGCATCAGGGCCTTGAGCCCGTTGCCCACGGCCTCGGCCACCTTGATCTCCAGCTGCTTGAGGGAGAGCTGGTACTGGCCGGGCATGGACGGGATTTCCTTCTTGAAATCCTCGTCGTCGGTGTCGATGACGAAATAGAGCATGACCAGGTCGTTGGCCGTGACCTGGTTTTCCCGTACCAGTTCGCGCATGGCCGGGGAGGTCCGCAGTCTGCGTCCGCGATAGAAATCCGTGGGTATCATGTATCCGCTCCAGGAAAGAGATTCAGTTTGACTACTACTATACCTGTCCGCGCCCATCCCGCAAGTTGGTGCAGCAATTCGCATCCGAAGCCGGGAGCGTCGTGGAACGTTGTGAAAAAGGCCGGGACCTCTCCCGGAAAGGGGAGGTCCCGGCCTTGCGGATCGCTTTGCTTACAGCTTCTCGCCGGTGATTTCTTCGTCGGTGAGGTAGCAGGCGGGGTCCTGGGCCCAGAAGTCGCCGTAGTAGGCCTCGGCGCGGGCGCGGAAGTTGCCGCCGCAGATGTTCAGGAAGCGGCAGCCGGCGCAGCGGCCGCCCACATGGGGGCGCTTGTCCTTGAGCTTGTGCAGGAGCTCGATGTTCTCATCGGTCCAGATCTCGGAGAAGGGGCGTTCCAGGACGTTGCCGAAGGTGTGGTGGCGCATGAACTGGTCGGCGTGGACCTGGCCGTCCCAGGAGATACAGCCGATGCCGCGTCCGGAGGAGTTGCCCTCGTTCCACTTGAGCAGTTCAAGCACTTCCTTGGCCCGTTCGGGGTCTTCCTTGAGCAGGCGGTAGTAGACCAGGGGGCCGTCGGCGTGGTTGTCCACGGTCAGGACCTCCTTGGGCAGCCCCTTGTCGAACAGCGCCCGGGTGCGGTCCATGATCAGGTTGACCACGTCGCGGGTCTCCTGGTGGTTCAAATCCTCGTTGATCAACTCGGAACCCCGGCCGGAGTAGACCAGGTGGTAGAAACAGATGCGCGGGATGTCCAACTGCTCGATGAGGTCGAACAGGTGGGGGATCTCCACGGCGTTGCGCTTGTTGATGGTGAAGCGCAGGCCAACCTTGAGGCCTTCGGCCTTGCAGTTCTCGATGCCCTTGAGGGCCTGCTTGTAGGCGCCCTTGACGCCGCGGAACTTGTCGTGGACCTCCTCGTTGCCGTCGATGGAGATGCCCACGTAGGACAGGCCGACTTCCTTGAGCTCGCGGGCCTTGGACTTGGTGATCAGGGTGCCGTTGGTGGAGATGACCGCGCGCATGCCCTTTTCCCTGGCGTACTTGGCCAGTTCCACCAGGTCCTCGCGGACCAGGGGCTCGCCGCCGGAGAAGAGCATGACCGGCGCGCCGAACTGGGCCAGGTCGTCGATCATCTCCTTGGCCTTTTCGGTGGAGATGGGGTCTTCGTGGGAACTCGGGTCCACGGCGTGGGCGTAACAGTGCACGCACTTGAGGTTGCACCGCTGGGTCATGTTCCAGACCACCACGGGCTTCTTGTCTTTTGAAAATTGGAGCAGATGGGACGGCAGCTGCCCGGATTCGCGGTTGTAACGCAAGGCGTCGGAAGCTTCGACGGCGCCGCAGTACAATTTGGAAATGCCTATCATTAATATACCTCTCAGGTGAAATGAAGGTCTCTCAGGTAGCACACAAACTGCGCTGTGTAAAAGACGAAAAAAGAGGCCAGGAATGGCCCCTTGTCGCGTCCCTGTCCGCAAAGGTAAGAACTATTCTCGGAAAGTCAAGAAATCATTGCAGGGCCTGATCCGCCAGCCTGATTTCAACCCTGCGGTTTCGCTGCTGATCCGCCGCAGTGGTCCCTGCGGTCAGGGGACGGGACTTGCCGAAACCCACGGCCTCGATGAGGTCCGGGTTGATGCGCCACTTGTCCACCAGGTACGCCTTGACCGCGTCGGCCCGCTTCTTGGACAGGTCGAGGTTGTACCGGGCGTCGCCCGAGGCGTCGGTGTGCCCGCCGACCACGATGCTCTTTCCCTTGAATTCTGGCGAGTTCAGGGTCTCGCCCAGGGCGTCGAGAACGGCGTGGGACTCGGGCTTGATGGTCGCCTTGTCGAAGTCGAACTGGATGTCCAGATCCACGCCCGAGATGCCGGGCCGGGGCGTCGCGTCCTCGCCGGTCCGTGCGGCCTCGTCTTCCGCGTCGCCCCGCGCGGGCTGCCCGGCGGCCGGGCCCGAGGACACGGCCGGGGCCGGGGAGGTCTCGGGCGGGAGGTCCGCGCCCTGCGCGCCGTCGGTGGGACCGGCCATGAGCCCGCTTTTCACCGCCTCCGGGGTGGAGGCGTAAGGGAACCGCGAATCCGGGTCGGGCAGCCAGGACTTGAGCGGCACGGCCATGTCCCTGGCGATGGCGCGGATCATCTGGTTGAACGGGCTGTGCGACATGCGCGTCTCGTGGACCACCACCACGAAGTCTTCCGGGTCGCGCTGCTCAATGCGCGAAGACTGGATCATGGTCCAGAGCAGGGTGCCGCTGCCCGCGGCGTAGACGTCCACCTGAATGGTCACGGCCGAGTCGTCCAGGGTGGTGCCGTCGTAGAAATAGGGCACCTTGCCGATGACCAGCAGGTCCGCGCCGCGCCGTCTGGCCGATTCCAGGGCCGAGGAATACCCCTGGTAGCCGTAGCCCGGGGCCAGCTCCATGGTCGAGAACAGCCGCTCCTCGGTCCAGACGTTGAAGAATATCTGGGTGAACGAGGCGGACAGGGCCGCGTGGTCCGGGCTTTCCTGCTGGATGATGAACGGGTGGAAATAGGCGGTCAGGGGCGTGTACTGCCTGCCCTTGGGGTGGACCGAGACCTGGAGCGCCGATTTCCTGACGGGCGCGTCCGTGTATATCCTGGTCTGGTCGGTCAGGGAGAGGTCCACGTGCGAACACGCGGCTATGGTCAGCAACAGGCTGAAAAGAAGAGCTTTTTTCATATCATTCACCGGCTGATGGTTGATGCCGCCCGGAACTGCCCGCCGGGTTTGCGACGGGGCCGGAATCCTTGGCGGGATCAGAGCAATATGTATGCCGGTGAATCTACTGGAGGGTCTGGGTGGGCGAGGGCGCGGACTCGATGGATTCCAGGAGCTGCTCGCGCGACTCCTGGAGCCCCTGGCGCAGGAGCAGCTTCTTGCCGGTGGAGAGCTTCCGGAACTCGGGCCGGTCGGCCAGTTCCGAAAGCCTCTCCATCTCGACGATGACGCTGCGGATGAGCTTGTGGATGTCCCGCTCCCTCGGGTTGAGCTGGGAGGCGAGCAGGGCCAGGTCGCGGATCTCCATGGCCATCCGCTTGAAGGCGCGCGGATCGGTCTGGCTCGCCAGCTTGCGGTGGGCCTTGTAGGTCTCGATTCTGCGTTTGAACCATCCGATCATGGGCGTCCTCTAAACGGTCGGCACCTGGCCCCGCATCATGAGCACGGCCGCGATCATGCCCAGCAGGAAGGGAATCAGGAGCACGGCCACGATCTTGGTGTAACCTACCTTGTGGATGTATTTCAGGCCGATGGCGGTCAGAATCAGGGTCCAGACGGCGTTGATCAACATCCAGCTCGCCATGAAGTTCGCCGTGAACATGGGGATTATCCCGATCATCATCGGCGCGTAGGCGTAGGCCACGGCCCGGAACGACCCTTCGAATCCCTTGTTGCCCGATTTGAGCATGCTGAGGATGAGGTGGTAGAAACCGGAGATGGCGAACAGGGACAGGGCCACGACGGCCGGGGTGAGCAGAAGCTCGAAGAGTCCGTTGACGGCGTCGTAGGGCACGGCCTCAAGCCCATGTGCCGTCACGTTCATGCCCGGAGTCAGTCCGGCCACGCCCCAGGCGTACTGGACCACGGTCTGGATCATGGAGACCAGGATGGCGAAGGTCAGGGGCTTGGACAGCCCGTTGCCCACGGGCATGACCGAGAAGAACAGGCGCGGCGAGAACAGGACCAGCTTCAGGGTCAGGAACAGGCCGTGGAAGAAGCCGTAGCGGTCCAGCTGCTCGAAGGGCGGCGGCACCTGCATGGGGGCCACCTCGTCCTCGTCGCCGTCCGCGAACTCGACCTGCATGGGGTCCGGGAAATCCTCGTTGAATTCGCCGGTCCAGCCGGGCACGGGCTGCTGATCCTGATAGGCGTCATGCCGCCGGTCGCCGGCATTGTCGTAATGGTCGTCGTAGGGCGCGTTCCCCGGCTCGTCATAGGCGTCGTCGTAAGGCTCGTCCCGGGGCGCACGGGGCTTTTCGGGCGGGGTCATGGTGTGCAGCCGCTGCCACAGCCCGTCGCCGTTGTCCTCTTCCTCGGGCAGGCCCGGAAAGGCCCTGTCCTCGGGCTCCTCGCCTTTCTCGGGACGGGCCGGGGCGGGGGGGCGCAGTCCGCTTCCTATTACGGGCGGGGTTCTTGGCTTGATCCTGGGCTCGGCGGTCCTGCGCGCCGCCGGTTCGGTCTTGTGCTCGGGCCGGGCGGACGGTTCGGGCTCCTCGATGAGGAACTCCTCCTCGGGCAGGTCGCGGAACTTGAATTTGGTCTGGCATTTGGGACAGGTCGCCACCTGGGAGCGGGCGGGTATCTTGCTCTCGTCCACCTCGCGGGTGAACCTGCATTCGGGACATATTATCTGCATTGTCTTTCCTTGAAGGACATGAATATCGATCGCTGATCGGTCGTATACATTTTGTAGGTCAGAATCAAGCGATCTGCAACGTACTGCACGATCAGACCGGGTTTTCCTCCAGCAGGAGCATGGCCAGGGAGCCCACCAGGAAGGTAGCCTCGGACAGCAGGGCGCGCGGAATGGTCGGGTAGTCGTCGCTGAGCACGTGGCTGATGCCGCCGCCCGAGGCCGCGTCGAACCGCTTGAGCTTGGCGGCCAGGGTCTCGGGGGACTTGGTCAGCCTGCTGTAGTGCAGGATGGGCGCGTCCAGGACCAGGGCCGTGCGTCCCTTAACCCCGGTCAGCCGCTCGTGCACGGGCCGGGTGAAGCGCACGCCGGGCTCGTTGCGGAACAGGCGTAACTGCAGATCGGGCCACAGCCCGTAGCCCGCCTTGCAGCGGGTCTCGTCCGGATACAGGGTCATGCGCGGGAACCAGCAGGCCGTGAGCCTTTTCACCAGCAGGCAGGCGGGAAGCAGTCCCCAGACGTCCTCGCTGAATCGTTCGTCGCCGTCCAGGTACAGGACCCAGTCTCCGGCGCATTCGTCGAGCATGCGGTTGCGCTGGGACGCGAAGTCGTCCAGCGGACGGGCCAATTGGCGGACGGGCGCGGCGCAGGTGAAATCGCGGCCGGGCGTTTCGTCGGCGTCCCAGAGGACCACCACCTCGCGGACCCAGTCCGGGAATTGGGCGAAGAATTCGTCGAGCCCGGGCTCGTCCGGGGCCAGGATCACGCCCACGGACAGGTCCGGGGCCTGGACGCCCACATGGCTCAGGTACGAGCTGTTGATGGCCTGGTGGGGTCTGGCGTTCATGAACAGCCGCTGGAGGTTGCGGTAGGCCGCCCGCGTATCCTCGGGCAGGGACGGGTTCAGGGCCAGGGCCGTTTTGTCCGGACCGATTCCGCTCATGGCCAGGATGTAGAGCTGGGCCCAGGGCGAGGTGTCGGCCAGGACCAGGAGCCGCGAATCAGGAGCGTTCCAGGCAGGGTTGGCGGCCAGAAAGGCGCGGGCCACGGCCGGGTCGGTCTCGCAGACCACCAGCCGGGCGGCCTCGGGCAATCCGGCGGCCAGGGCCAGGGCGTGCCCGCCGTTGCCCAGGCCGAACAGGACCAGGGTTTCGCCCCTGCTCTTGTCCAGGATGCGCAGGGAGCGTTCGGCAAAGGCGGCCGCGTCGGCCGGATCTGTTTTGCCTTGGGCCGCGGCGTCCGGGCCGTCGCGGAAACCGAATTCCAGGACGGCGGCGGTGTATGCTTCTATCAATCCGGTGTTCATTGCACGATTCCTTTGCGTCGGAGCAGTTCCAGGTACACGGCTTCAAGCTTGCGGGCGATGTCCTGCATGCGGAACAGGCGCGCGGCCTTTTCCCGGCCGGCCATGCCCATGCGCCGCGCTTCTTCGGGATGGGAAAACAGGTACTTGAGGGCCATGGCATAGCCTTCCGCGCTGTCGGCCACAAGCCCGGTGACGCCGTGCTCCACCAGTTCGAGCTGGGCGTTGTCGCGCAATCCTTCGCTCGGATGGGTGACCACGGGCAGGCCGCAGGCCATGGCCTCGGCAATGGCCAGCCCGAAGGATTCGCCCGTGTCGTTGGCGTGGGCCAGGACCGAGACCCCGTTCAGGAAGGCGGCGATCTCCGCGTCGGTCTTGACCTGGTCGCGGAACAGGACGTGTCCCCGGAGGCCGTGTTCGCGGACGAAATCCCTGGCCTCGGGGATGCCCCCGATGATGAGGTAGCGGAAGTCGGGCACCTCGCGCACGAGCAGAGGCAGGAAGTCCAGGGCGAGGCGCGACCACTTGCCCGGGTCGGGCCGGGAGACGCGCCCGGCCACGGGCCGGGAGAAGTCCCGGTCCGGCGCTGCAGCCTTGGCGAACAGGTCCGTGTCCACCGGGTTGTATAGGTATGAGTACCGGGCCGGGGCCGGGGCGACGGGCGTGGTCGCGAAGAACCGGTCCAGGCAGAAGCGCGAGACGAACAGGGTATGGTCGATGATCTTGGCCTGGGGGCTGGGATCGTGGCGGCCGAAGACGTTGGTTTCCACCACCACGGGCACGCGGGCGCGTTTGATGGGCATGAGCAGATCGGGTTCGGGCCAGCCTGCCCGGTGCACGTGCACTATCTGCGGCCTGAAGCGTTCGATCACGCCCAGCAGGTCGGCGCCGATGAAGGTGTCCACGCCGGCCGCGCGAATCTGCGAGGCGCGCACGCCGTTCACCCGGCTGTAGACCGCCGGGGCGAACCGGGCCGGATCGAGGTTGGCCACGAAGAGCTGCATGACCTTCTCCGTGCCGCCCAGGCTCAGGGACTTGATGACGTGGAGAACGCGGACAGGGGATTCAACCATGGCGGAAAGGTGACACATGCCGCATGTGTTGTAAATGACTGCCTATGATTCAAGTGAAACAGTTCCTTGCCCGCGAAATGAAAACCGGCCCCTTGCGGGGCCGGAGGATCATCGGTTGGCGTTGTTGTAGGCGTTGGCCGCACGGAATTTGGCGGCCGAGGCCCCGGTCCGCAGCGGGGTGGGCTCGGCCGGCGCTGGGGCGGGCTTGGCCGCGGGCTGAGGCGTCGGCTTGTGCGCGGGCGCGGGCCGAGGCGCGGCCTGGGGAGGCTGCATGTTCAGGACCGGCGGGGCCTGCGGGGTCGGAGCCGGCTGGGGCGCGCCCGTGGACACGGTGTCGCCCGGGGCCGCCTTGCCGTCGTGAATGGGCACGATCTGGGCGTAGGCCGAGCGCAATCCGTCCAGGATCTTGATGACGTCGTCGATCATCTTGTTGTCCAGGCGGATGTTGGCCTTGACCAACTGGGTGGTGCAGAACATGTACAGCTGGCCGAGCTTGGGGGTGATGTCCCCGCCCTTTTCCTTGTTCAGGCTCTCGGACAGCTCATGGATGATCGCCATGGCCTTGGAGATGTAAATGCCCTTCTTGGCATAGTCCCTGTTGTCGATTTCCCGCTTCGCCCGTTTGAGGAATTTGATCGCCGCCTCATAGAGCATGAGGAGGAGTTCCCCCTGGGTAGTGGTTTCGATCTGGGTCGCCAGGTATGCCTTTGCTGGGTTGGCCATCAATTACTCCTTGCTATTCAAGCTGTGCCAATGCCGCTTCAAGTTGTCCCTGCTTGAGCTGATATTGGCCCAGCAGCGTGTCGAGACGGGAATACTTCAAGCGAAGATTGCGTTCCAGTTTTTCGATCCGGGTCTCTTCAAAGGCGATCTTGTCGTCGATGGATTTCATGATGTCGCCGTAGTTGTTCTGCAGAACCGCCAGGGGACCGCCTTCATAGGTGAATTTATTGTACGGCTTGGTCAACTCGGTCAGTTCGTTGATCATCTCGGTGGCCTTGCCCGTCTTGACCGCCACTTTGCCGTTGTAGGTTCCGGCCGTTGTATTGTTCAGCCGGATGGCCATGCCGAGCGCGTCGCCGGACAGCCCGGTGATCTCCCATCCCGACACCGCGGCCTCCTCGCCGTTGATGGTCGCGCTGACGATCTGCGTGCCGTCGCTGACCACCTCGATGTCGTAGTCGCCCGGCATGGTGGTCCCTTCGATGAGGGAGTTGAACGTGAAGTCCGTGGTCCGGCTGACCCCGGTGGGCTCCAGGGATAACAGTTCGGCCACGGCGGTGGGATCGTCCTGCAGGGCCTCGTCGAGCTTGTCGTAGTCGATGGTCAGCAGTCCGTAGGTGGGCGATCCCTGTTCGGCGTCGGTCATGATGCCGAGCTGGGACAGGGCGGAGTACTTGTCGCCGGACAAGGTGTCCGGGTCCCAGACGGTGAAGCCCACGCCGATGTTGGCCGTGATGTTCTTCAGGTTCTGGGAGATGATGTCGATGCCGTAGTTGCCGGTCAGGATGGATCCCTTGGTCTCGGTCGAGTCGGTCAGCGAGTTGCCGCCGGTGCTGGTCCCGCCCTTGGTGTCGTCCACCTTGGTCAGGGCGATGATCTGGGCGCGGATGGTGTTGACCGCTTCCACGAAGGACGTGACGTTGTCCATGATGGCGTCGGTGTCCGTGGTTACGGTCAGGCTGACGACCGAGCCCGGGGAGGCCTCCTTGAGATCCAGGGTGATGCCGGAAATGATGTCGTCGATGCTGTTGGAGCCGCGCTCGATCCAGCTCGCGTTGGAGGCCGGGAATCCGTCCACGCGGATCTGGCTGTTCTGGGCGTTCTGGGTCTCGACGAAGCCGCCCGCGCCGAACGCCAGGGAGCCCGCGTTGGAGATGACCAGCTGGTTGTCCGCGCCCAGCCCCTTGCCCGCCAGCTGGAGGTGGTAGGAGGTGCCGTCGAAGATGGTCGAGGCCTGGATGATGCCCCGCGAATCGGGGTGGTTGTTGATCAGATCGACGAAGTCGTTCAGGGTGGTGCCCGCGTGGATGTCGTTTATGGTGAAGGATTCGCCGCCGTAGGAGAAGGTGAACGAGGTGTCCGACGAGGCGATGATCGAATCCAGGGAGCTGGCGCCGGAATTGGTGATCAGGATGTCGTTGGTGGCCAGCTGGTTGATGACCACCGTGTGGGTGGATTCCAGGGCTTCGGCGTCGGCCGTGGCCATGAGCAGGTTCGTGTTGGAACTGGCCACGCCCTTGGTCATGAACTCGTTCAGGGAGTCCATGCCCTCCAGGGAGGTCTTCAGGCTGAGCAACTGGGTGTTGAGCTCCTGGAACTGCTCGTTCTTGAGCTCCCAGGAGGCCTTCCAGTTCTCCAGGCGTGTGACGCGGCCCCGCTCGACATCGACAAGCCCGTCGATGAGCGTGTTGAAGTCCGTCCCGTTGCCCAGGCCGGTAAAGTTGATCGAACCCGATGTATACGTGCTGTCTGCCATGGCTGCATCCTTAATCGGAAGATTTTTCCCATTCCATTAGGTATGAAATGGCCTGCAATCCTGATGCCACGGTGCGAGACGAAAATTACTCCGTAAAAACAATGGGCCGGGCCCCCAAGGAGCCCGGCCCGAAAGTCGCCTTGAAGCGATGCGATTGCCGACTAGCCGAGCAGGGACAGGGCCATTCTCGGCATGCTGTTGGCCTGGGCCAGCATGGAGACCGCCGACTGGGTCAGAATCTGGTTGCGCACGAATTCGGTCATCTCGGTGGCGACGTCGACGTCGGAGATGCGGGATTCGGAGGCCTGGACGTTCTCGGCCTGGATTTCCAGAACGGTAACGGTGTTCTCCAGGCGGTTCTGCAGCGAACCGAGGTTGGCGCGGATCTTATCCTTGGAGATGATGGCCTTGTTGAGGACATCCAGGGACCTCTGGGCCAACGCCTGGGTGGAGATGGACCGTCCGTTGGTGCCGGTGGCGCCGAGACCGACACCCAGAGCCGACGCGGTGGCCGAGTTGATCTGGATGTAGTAGTAGTCTTCGGAGCAGTCGTTGCCGGTACCGAAGTGGACCTTCAGCTTGCCGGTGGACTTCAGTCCGGAACCGTCGTGGGTCGAAGAGGACAGGGCGCCGTTGAGCAGGTAGATGCCGTTGAAGTCGGTGGAGCTGGCGATACGGGTGATTTCCGAAGCCATGGCCTGATATTCGGAGTCGATGATCAGGCGCTGGTCGGAGTTGTAGGTACCCGTGGAGGCCTGCATGGCCAATTCCTTCATACGGATCAGCTTTTCATCGATAACGCCGAGCGCGCCGTCAGCCGTCTGGATGAGGGAGATGGCGTCGTTGGCGTTGCGGATGCCCTGCTGCAGGGAGCTGATGTCGGAACGCATCAATTCGCGAACGGCCAGACCGGCGGCGTCATCCGACGCCCGAGTGATGCGCAGACCCGAGGACAGGCGACGGGTGGACGTTTCCAGGTTGCCGTACGAGACACCCAGGTTGCGCGAAGCGTTCATCGCCATCAAGTTGTGGTTGATAACCAGAGACATAATTTCCTCCTTGAAATTGTTTTGGCTTCCATGCCTAGGTACGATCCCGGGGGTCACATCCCACCGGGAAAACCTTCTTTTGTTGCCCACTTCATCGGCGGGGGTGAAGAAAACTTTAGGTCGTGTGAACGATTTTTTATGTCTCTGAACACAGGGGAAAAACGCGGCCCGCCGGACGATGTGCGAGACGGTGGAAAACGCCCGGAGCACGGCGGCTGGAGGGCGCCGGGCCTCGTGGAATTAAAGGGGAGGCTTTTCGTGAGAAACAGGCGTCGGCTATCAGGCGAAGGTCTCGCGCATGGTCTCGAGGAGTTTTTTCATGCGGATTTCATAGGTGTGTTCGGCCAGGATGCGCCGGGCCGCCGCGCGGCTGACCTTCGCCCTTGCCGCCGGATCGGCGGCGTACCGCTCGACCAGGCCGGGGATTTCCTCCACCGTGCGGTAGACCGCGGCCTCGCGGTCCAGGTCGAAGAGATCCTCCATCTGCTCGCGATGGTCGGTCAGCAGGAATCCCCCGCAGGCCGGGACGTCGAAGACCCGCTGGTTGACCGCGCCCTTCATCTGGCGGCTGGTGCAGTTGAAGTTGATCTCGGATCGCGGATAGAAGCGGGGCAGGTCCGCGTAGTAGTCCAGGTTGGCCAGCAGCCGCGCGCCGGTGCCGTGCAGCAGGGCGGTCCAGCCTTCGTCGCCCACGACCAGCGGGGAAAAGGGCAGGGTGGCCCGTACGCAGGCCGACCGGTACTGCCGGGTGGCCTCCCAGGTGAGCAGGGACTCGGCGGCCAGCCTTTGTTCGCGGCTCAGGGAGGCCATGGTGTCCAGCCAGTCCGGGCGATGGAATTCGAGAAAATGGGCCACCGAGGTCTCGCCCGAGCGGCCGAAGGCCCCGGCCACGGCCTCGTACTCCCGGGCCAGGGAAGCGGGCAGGCCTGACAGGGCCAGGCTTTTTTTGACCGGCTCGGCCATGGAGCTGCCCACAAAGGAGATGGCCGCGCTCCACTCGGCCGGGGCCGGGCCCGCGTCCGGTCTGAACCGCTGCGGGTCGGTGGCCAGGGGCAGGTGGTGGACGTGTCGGAATCCCCGGGCGCGCATGGCTTCGAGGTTGCCCGCGTCAAAGGTGAAGATGGCCGTGTTGTCCGCGCCCGGGTGGTCGTAGTCGAAGAGGATCAGGTGCGGATTGTCCACGAACCAGGAGGCCAGCGGCAGGCCGAGGTCGTCGAGCAGCCCGGCCAGTTTGCCCTCGCGGTCCAGGCCGAAGTGGTTGACGGTCAGGACCAGGTCCGGGCGGAAGTCGATGACCGCCTTGAGCAGCCCCTCGATGAATTCGCCCGAGCCGGTCTCGCGGTCCCTGAGCGGCAGGCTGCGGTGAGCCACGCCCAGCCGGTCCAGCGCGGCCAGGATCTCCCGGCACAGGAAGTAGTCCGAGTCGAAAAAGAGCACGCGGGGATTGTCGGACCGGAACTTGGGGTAGCGCGCCAGGGACCAGAAGTCCGTGGCCGCGCCCGCCTTGAGGGTCTGAGCCAGGGCGCCGTAATAGTCCCGGTCGAGCCGCTGGTACAGGGGCAGGACCACCGGGACCAGCGGTCGACCGCCGTGTTTCGCCCGCCATCCGGCCAGCCGGTCCATTGCCCGGGCCGGGTCCGGGTCGTCCACGTGCAGGCAGGCGTCGGGGTCGCGGCCGTCGAGGGTTCCGGTCAGTTCGAGCAATCCGCGCTCCCGGTCCACCACGGCCACGGGCAGGTCGCGCGCGACCAGGCGGTCCAGGCAATGGCCCAACCCCGCGCCGAGCAGCACGGGCAGGGCGTCGTCCCTCACAGCCTCGGCCAGTCCGGTCTCTCTCGCGAGCCCGTCCCGGCCCCACAGGTGCCAGGTCTTGCCCTGGATATGGATGCGCAGGTCGGCGATGGTCTCGCCGTCTCGGACCGCTTCGGCCGTGTACGGAGTGGAACTCATGATCTGGACCTGTACTGCATTCGCGGCCCGCCCGGCAAGGGCCGGCGAAACGGAAAAGGCCGCCCCGGCGCATGCCGGGGCGGCCCTGTGTGTGCGTGCGGACGGCGGTTATTCCTTGGAGCCGCCGAACAGTCCCTTGATGGCGCCGCCCACGGATTCGCCGGCGTCGCCCGCGCCCTTGATCGCCTCGGACGCGCCTTCGACCGCCTTGCCCACGGCTTCCTTGAGCTGCTTGCCCACCTCGGTGACCGTGCCGGTCACGTCGCCGGTCATCTGCCCGAGAATCTGGGCGAACGCCTCGGCCGGGGAGGTCTCCTTGTCCTTGCCGATGTCCTTCAGGTGGATGTCGGGCAGGTCGATGCCCATGCCCTGGTCGCCGAAAGCGTCGAGCAGAGAGCCGCCCAGGTTGATCTTGCCGTTTTTGACGATGAAGTTGTTGATCTGGATCGTCTTTTCGGAACCGGTCTCGGACTTGGCTTCCTCGGTCTTGGCCTCGCCGGGTTTCTTTTCCCCGGCCACGGTCTTCTTGATGTTGTTGACGATGGTCTGGAAGTTGTCGGTGCTGCCCCGCTTCTCATAGCTGATGACCGGGCTGTCCACGTAGATTTCCTCGATGATGATCTTGTCCTTGGTCAGGGAGTCGGTGTTGACCTTGACGCGGATGGTCCCGCATTCCATGGCGCTGGGCATCTTGAACCCGGCGGGGTTGCCCAGGTAAAAGTCGGACAGGGTTCCGGATCCGGACAGGACCGAGATGTCGGCCGAGCCGAGACGGACCTCGGTTTTGGTGATGGGCGGGCCGAATTCCTCCACGGCGGTCTTGATCAGGTCGCCGAGGTTGAGGATGACGAGGACGATGGCGGTGATGAGGCCTGCGACGATGACGCCCGCGCCGATAAGGATGTATTTTTTCATGGCGACTCCTGTTTGGTTAAATGGGGACTACTCGGATACGATACGGTATTTATGATGTCAGGGCAACATCCTATCGGGAATGTTGCGGAAGTGAGGGGAAAAATTTTTCGGCCATGTGACGCATCTCCCGGGTGCCCGAGCCGCGCCTGCCCGAGTCCAGAGACGGCCCGGTCTCCGGCAGGACCTGTCCGGCCCCGTAGAAGACCGCCGGTTCCAGGCGGCGGCAGAGCGTCCCGGCCCGGTCGGCGGCCCGGTCCATGAGCTCGGCCGCGCTCTCTTCCCGAACCTCGTCGGACACCGGGTCGCGGTAGCGGATGGCACCGTTCACCCGATCGGCCTGGTCGAGCCACTGGGGCGCGTAGAACAGGGCGGCGATCTCCCGGGCCGTGTCCGGCATCCAGGCGGACGCGGCGTACAGGGCAAAGGCCAGCCGACGGACCGGGAACAGCCTTTGGAACCCGGCGAAGACCTTGAGGGCCGAGGCCAGGGCCGGACCGGCCTTGCCCGGGCGGATGCCCGCCAGTTCCGCCATGCCGTCCAGGGGCAGGGCCTCGTACAGGGCCGGGCCCAGGGAGGCCAACTGGTCATGGATGCGGTACAGCGGGCGGCCGATCATCTCCGGGCAGGCGGTCATGTCCAGGAGCGACTCCAGGGCGCGGTGGCGCTGGCGGGCCAGGGACTTCTCGCGCCGGGAGGCGGCGTAGTAGTCGCCGGTCAGGTGCCAGACCATGGGATGCATAACCGTGTCCGCCCACAGGTGGGAGGCCATGCCCACCAGCAGGGCTCCGGCCAGGTCGCGGTTCGCGGCCCGGGCCGCGTGCCGGGCCTGGAGCCGGAGCAGGGCGTAGGTGTCCTCGCCCCGCGCGCCGTGGATGCGGTGGGCCAGGCGGGCCATGGGCAGGGCGCGGGGCGTGGCCCCGTAGAACAGGGCGTCGTGGAGCACGGCCCCGAGGAGCACACCCTGGGGGTGGGCGGCCAGCCCCGGCGCGAACCGGGTGTCGGCGAGAAGCGCGGCGGTCTTTTCCGCGGTCTTGAAGTGTATCAGTTCCTTGGGCATGGCAGTCGGTTTTGGGTTTGCCTTTTGACCATCCTACTTGATACCTTCCGCGTGGCAACACAAACCTGAACCCGTCGGGGAGACGATGGCCAAATATCTCATCAATGAAGAGTACGACGTGGAGGACGCCGGGGCGGCCAAGGGGTTTGCCCGGGGCGAGCGGCGCGAGGACTACGCCGACCCGTGGCGCGAGACCGGCAACGTGGTCCTGATCGGGCTGCCCGGCTCCGGGCGGGCCGGACTGGCCCGGCTGCTGGCCGAACGCACGGACAAGCCCGTGCTCGTGCCGCCGGATGCCCGAACCGCGGCCGAAGCCCTGCGGGGGCGGGGCGCGATCATCGTGCTCGAGGATTCCCTGGTGGACGACCCGGGCGTGCAGCCGCTCATCCACGGGGCGGGCAAGGTCTTCTACCTCATGGCCGACACCCGCCTGCTCTCGGACCGGGTGGCCGAACGCGGGGGGCAGGCCAACGCCGAGGAACTGTGGCGCGGGCTGTCGGCCCGGCTGGCCGAGGTGGAGCCGACCTTCTACGGCGTGCTCCATTTCATATTACAAGGAGCGCGGTCCCCGGAGGAGATGGTGGACGACGCCCTGGAGAAGATCGGCTACTGAGCCGGTCCGGGGCCGGACTGGTGACAGCCCAGGCCGTTTGCGGTAAGCAGAAAGACCTTTTCACCCACATATATATACGGAGTAGAATACATGCCGGAAAAGCAACTCAGGGTCGAATTCCTGGCCATGACCCCCGACGCCCTGTCCCTCATCTATGCCGCGTTCCGGCAATGCTACCACGCCGGGTTCGTGGCCGACATGTGGCCCCGGCTGCTCTCCGGCGAGATCGACCCGCAGGTTCAGGCCGACTTCGTGTCCAAGACCATGGAGTCGGGCCACGACAGCCCCGTCGAGCACGTGTCCATGACCTTTGCCGTGGAAGGCATCTCCCGGGCCTGCTCCCACCAGGTCGTCCGGCACCGCATCGCCTCCTACTCCCAGCAGAGCCAGCGCTACGTGGCCGAAAACGACATGGACTACATCCTGCCCCCGGCCATCGCCAGGATTCCCGAGGCGAAAGAGCGCTTCGAAACGTTCATGGCCGAGGTCCAGTCCGCCTACTCGGACCTGCGTGACATCCTGGTGGCCAACGGGCGCAAGTCCAAGGCCAACGAGGACGCCCGTTTCGTCCTGCCCCAGGCCGCCGAAACCAAGATCGTCCTGACCATGAACTGCCGCAGCCTGCACCATTTCTTCCACCTGCGCTGCTGCAACCGCGCCCAATGGGAGGTCCGGGCCATGGCCGACGCCATGCTGGCCATCTGCAAGGACAAGCTTCCGGCCATTTTCGCCAACGGCGGCGCCCGCTGCGAACAGCTCGGATATTGCCCGGAATCCCCCAAATTCGCCTGCGGGAAGTATCCGACCCGTGATTGTCAGGGATAGATCTTTTCCATAGGCCGGGATTTTTCCCCACCGCCGGGACCCCTTGCCCTTCCTGGCGTTTCTGTTACGGCTATTTTTTTGTTTTTGAATCCGTATTGTTACACCTGTTCCTAACGGGTGCGTACCCGGCAGCCCTAGGGGGACGGGGGTTTTGCGGCATATCGTCGTTGCCGGATTTCTAGCCGGGTCTGTATAGGAATGGTTGTTGTTTTTAAATTACAATTTATTTCAATATGTTATGACAATATGCTCCGGTCTACTCCCGATTGCATAGGATACAGGTTGTCACAAATCGAATTCGAAGGACGCGAAAAAGAGTGAAATGGTCAATAATTGGGTAAAATTTAGTTTTTCTGTTGTGGAAAAGTTTTTCAACACCTGTTTAAACCTCTATTCTCTAGATAAATTTGAGAGCCGGAAAACCCTTGTTACGCCGGTGTTTCAAACCCGGTGAGCCGAAAACGCCGACACGCTGTGGGTTTTTGCATAAATCAATACATTACAGCATGTTGTATGTTCCATATGCTGTCGATAACCTGTCCGAGTCTTGGCCGTTTCATTGAATAACGCGAATTGTCCAAACCCACCCGATACACTATCTCACTCAACATGATCGACACTGCCTGGAAGCAAATACTCTACTCTCTCGAGAAGAGCCTCAACCCTGGTCTCTTCACTGTCTGGATTAAACCACTGCAAGGTCGCGTGGAGGGTAACCGGCTTACCCTGACCGCGCCCAACGAGTTCGTGGCCAACTGGGTCCGCGACCGCCTGCTCCAGGTTATCCGCGAATCCGCCGCCGAGGTTCTCGGCGCGGAGCCCCGCATCACCATCAACATCGGCGCGCGCCAGCCCAGCCCCAAGGCGACCCCGGCCGTGGGTAAAACCAAGGCCGTCGCGGAGCGGGCCCCCCAGCATATGGGGCTGCCCCTGGGCCAGTCGCTCAAGCCCGTGACGGTCTCCAACTGGCGCTTCTCCTTCGACGACTTCGTGGTCGGCCCGTCCAACGAGCTGGCCTGCGCGGCCAGCAAGTCCATCGGCTCCACCGCCTTCAATTCCGATCACCTCTTCCTTAGCTCCGGGCCGGGCCTTGGCAAGACCCATCTGCTCCAGTCCGTGGGCAACGAACTGTGCCGCACGGCCAACCGCAAGAACCTCAGGGTCGCCTGCCTGTCCTCCGAAGAGTTCGCCACCCGCTGGGTGCTGGCCTTCAAATCCGGCCAGGTCAACCAGTTCAAGGCCCAGTTCCGCGAAGCCCTCGACGTCCTGCTGCTCGAGGACGTCCACTTTTTCCAGGGCAAGGAGAAGATGCAGGAGGAACTGCTCTGCACCCTGACCGCCCTGCGCGAGCGCGGCAGCAAAGTGGTTTTGACCAGCTCCTTCATGCCCAAGGAATTCAACAAGGTGGACGACCGCCTCGTGTCACGGTTCTGCTCGGGTTTTCTGGCCCACATCAACCGCCCGGACATGGAGACCCGCCGCCGCATCATCCTGGACAAGGCCCGGCGCATGCAGGTCGCGGTGCCCGGCGAAGTCTCCGAACTGCTGGCCGAGCGCATCACCACCGACATCCGCCAGCTAGAGAGCTGTCTGAACAACCTGATCCTCAAGGCGCGCCTGCTCAACCGCGACGTGACCATGAACCTGGCCTGGGAGGTGCTCGAGAACTACGCCGTGCGCAACGCCTCCCCGGACATCGGGCACATCATCGACTTCATCTGCAAATACTACGCCCTGTCCGAAGATGAACTGCGCTCCAAGAGCCGCAAGCGCGACGTGGTCCTGGCCCGGAACACCGCCTTCTACCTGGCCCGCAAACACACCGAACTGTCGCTCAAGTGCATCGGCGAACACCTGGGCCGCAAACACTCCACCGTGCTCAAGGGCATCACCAAGGTGGAACGGGAAATTTCCCTGCAGACGCCGCTGGGACGGCAGATCGAAAACACCACCCAGCGGCTCACGCCGTAAAAAAGCCCCCCGCATGTCCTCCCGGAGCCGCCCTTGGCCGCCCTGGGAGAACATTCAAGGCCGGTCGCCAGACCGGCCTTTTCTTTTGGGGTGCCTCCGGCGGCCGGGGCGCTGCCCCGGACCCCGCCAGGGAACCTTTTGGAAAAGGTTCCCTGGACCCTCCAAAACTTTTTGTGTGCCTTCGGCAGAGCCGTGCGAGGGTGACTTGGCGTACTTATTTCTCGAGGTATTGATTCCCCACATCGTCACGAATGAGGCACGTCTTTTCGCAAACCACCGCACGCGCGGATGCGCAAACAAAAAGTTTAGGAAGGGAAAGGGGATGGGGGGTCCGGGGGAAGGGGAAAGGGAAAGCCCTTTTCAAAGGGTTTCCCTTTCCCTTCCCCCGGCCGCCGGAGGCGTCTCCCCCCCCTCCTAGAAATCGTTCAGAAAGCGGATGACCTGGGTGCGGATGTCGTCTCGGATGGCGCGGGCGGCAGCGAGTTGTTCATCCTTTGAGCCGGTGACGTATTCGGGATCGGGGAAGGCCCAGTTGAGGCGTGCGGTCCGGGCGGGCAGCTGGGGCAGGTCCTTGAGCACGTCCGGGCCGGAGGTGGTGATCACGTAGTGGTAGGGGGGGCTGTCGTGCAGCAGGTCGCGGACGTCGGCGGCGGCCTTTCCGCGGAGGTCCACGTCCACTTCGGCCATGGCTTGGATGACCAGGGGATCGACGGCGGTGGGTTCGGTCCCGGCACTGCGGGCCTCGAACCGGCCCTGGCCGAACCTGGTCAGGAAGGCCTCGGCGATCTGGCTTCGGCCGCTGTTGTGTCGGCAGACGAAAAGTACGCGGATGCGGTCCATGGGAGCAACTCCTTATGGGAACTGCTCTATCTCCGGCAGGTTACAGTCGTAGGGCGGTCACATGGCCGAAGTGTATCAAGTCTTCGGTAACGGAGTGCGTCAGTCGCCTTCGGGCTCTCCGAATCCGCCGCCGCCGGGCGTTTCGATGCGCACGCGGTCCCCGGTGCGCAGGGTCTGGTGGAACTTGCCGGGCTCGGGGCCGGGTCGGCCGTCGCGGATGAGCACATTGCGGCCGGGCGCGCCGGGCAGGCCGCCGTTCACGCCGAACGGCGCGCGGGCGCGGCGCTCGGACAGGACCGTGACTTCGGCGTCGGCCAGCAGCTCGATCTCGCGGACCAGGCCGTCGCCGCCACGATGGGCACCTTGGCCGCCCGTGCCGCGCAGGATGGCGTATTCGCGCACGAGGAAGGGGTAGGCGTATTCCAGGGCCTCCACCGGAGTGTTCAGGGTATTGGTCATGTGCGAGTGCACGGCGGATTCGCCGTCGTGGTTCGGGCCCGCGCCCATGCCGCCCGCCAGCGTCTCGTAGTAGGCGAACGGGCCCTTGGCCGACCGGCCGCCGATGGTCAGGTTGTTCATGGTCCCCTGGGAGGCGGCGGGCATGGTCTCGGGCAGGGCCTTGGCCAGTGCGCCGAGGAGCACGTCCACCAGCCGCTGGGAGGTCTCCACGTTGCCCCCGGCCACAGCGGCCGGGAAGTCCGCGTCCACCACCGAACCGGGCCGGGTGGTCACGGCCAGGGGGCGCATGCAGCCCGCGTTGGCCGGGATGTCGCGCGCGGCCAGGGCGCGGAACACGTAGAGCACGGCGGACAGGGTGATGGCCCGGACCGCGTTGACGCTGCCACGCACCTGGTCGCCGCTCCTTGAAAAGTCCAGATGGGCCCGGTCGCCGGTGACGGTCATGACCAGGCGGATGGCAATGTCCCGGGCGCCCTGGCCGTCGTCTTCCAGGTAGTCCTCGAATTCGTAGGTTCCGTCCGGGATGGCGGCCACGGCCTGCCGGGTGATGCGCTCGGAGTAGTCCATGAGCGCGCGGGCGTAGTGGGCGCAGGCTTCCAGCCCGTATTTGCCGATGCATTCGGTCATCCGCCGGACCCCGGTGACGTTGGCCATGAACTGGGCCGAGAAGTCGCCCTCGCGCTCTTGCGGGGTGCGCACGTTGTTCAGGATGAGCAGCAGGAGCTCGCGGTCCACTTCGCCGCCGCGCACGATGCGCACGGGCGGGATGATCAGCCCCTCCTGGAACAGGGAGGTGGACAGGGGCATGGACCCGGAGGCCATGCCGCCCACGTCCGCGTGGTGGGCGCGGTTGGCCACGTGGAAGACCGGCTTGTCCGCGCCTTTGGCGAAGACCGGGGCCACGATGGTGATGTCCGGCAGGTGGGTGCCGCCCTTGAACGGGTCGTTGAGCATGGCCATGTCGCCCGGCGCGAACCCGCCGCGCTCGTCCATGGCCGCCATGGCGGACTTGACGGACAGGGGCATGGACCCGAGGTGCACCGGGATGTGCGCGGCCTGGGCGATCATGTCGCCGTCCGCGTCGAAGACCGCGCAGGACAGGTCGCGGCGCTCCTTGATGTTGGGCGAGAACGCGGTGTGCGTCAGGGTCACGCCCATCTCCTCGGCGATGGAGGAGAAGCGGTTCTTGAAGACTTCGAGGAGGACGGGGTTGGTCTGCATGCCCGAATCTACCCGCAAGCGGGGCGCTCTGGCAACCTTGTCCGGGCGGCGGGGCCGGGACTGCGGGGAGGGTTAGGCCCGGCTCAGGGCCTCGAGCTTCTTGCGGGCCTCTTCCGGGTCCAGGCCGCGCTTGGCCGCGATCTGGTCCAGGTTGGCCTCGGCGTCGGACGGGCGCACGTAGATGGGCTCGATGGATTCCCCGCTGAACGCGGCCCGCTCGGCGGCGGCCAGAAGCCGCTCGGGCGCGGGGTTGTCGGAGGCGGCGTCGAGCAGGACGTAGCCGGGCTCGGCCTGGGTCAGGTCCGCGAAAAAGGCGGGGTTCTTGCGTAGTCCCGTACCCATGAGGTGCGCCTCCGTGCCGATGTCGGCCATGTGTTTTTTGGCCTGTTCAAGGGTGAGGGCGTCCAGGGGGGCGATTTCGTTGAGCGTCGGGCAACTGAAGGACTGCATGTAGACCAGGCCGCGCCGGGCGTAGGTCAGGACGTGGAGCGGACCGGCCAACAGCGGGCCGGGGCCGGTGGCCAGCAGGGGCAGGTAGTCCAATCCGGCCAGGGGCAGGCCGAGCCCGGCGGCCATGCCTTCGGCGGCGGCCAGGACCAGCCGCAGGCCGGTGAAGCTGCCCGGGCCGCGCACGCAGGCGATGCGCCCCAACACCGAGGTGTCCAGGCCGAACTCGTCGAGCACGGACTTGAGCCCCGGCACCAGGAAGCGCACGGACTGGCCGGGCACGGTCCACTGGCGGGAGGCGAGCAGGGTCAGGCCGTCCGGGCCGGGCTGGCCCAGGACGAGCTGGAGCCGTTCCTCGGGACCGGACAGGACCAGGGTCAGGTCGCGCGGTTGCGTGGTCTTGGGCATGGCCATGGGGACGCCTAGCCGAGCAGCCTGCGCACGTCGTTGAAGATGGCCAGGCTCATGAGCAGGAGCAGGATGAGCAGCCCCACGCGCATGGACATGGCCTTCCAGCGGTCGTTGAGTGGTCTGCGGAAGACGATCTCCAGGGCGAAGAAGAGGATGTGCCCGCCGTCCAGCACCGGGATGGGCAGCAGGTTGATGATCGCCAGGTTGATGGAGATGATCGCCATCATGCCGAGCAGGGCGTAGAGGCCGTTTTGGGCGGACTCGTGGACCATCTGGGCGAGCATGATCGGACCGCCCACGGACTCCACCGGGATGAGCCGCTCGATGATGGACAAGAATCCTTTGACCACCACCTCGGACATGGCCCAGGTGTGCTGCAGGGCGGTCAGGGCGCCGATGCCCTCGATCGGTTCGTAGCGCACCTGCCCGGCCTGGTTGATGCCGACCATGGGCACGGTGACGTCCTCGCCGAAGAGGTTCTTGAAGGTGCTGACGTGGGGGGTGACGGTCAGGGTCAGCTTGGCCCCGGCCCGGTCCACGGCCACCTGGAGGGACCTGCCGTCGGCCGCGCGGATGGTCTCGACCATCCGGGTCCAGGAGTCGATCGGCGCGCCGTCGATGGCCTCGACCATGTCGCCCTTGGCGAATCCGGCCGCCGCGGCCGGGGAGTCGGGCAGGACCCCGCCCACCAGGGGCAGGATCACGGCCTGGCCCTGGGCCATGACAAGGAACCAGTAGATCAGGAAGGCCAGCAGGAAATTGAAGAGCGGACCGGCGGCCACCACGCACAGGCGCTGCCAGGCCGGGCGGTGGGAGAAGAGTTTGTCGTCCGCGAAGTCGGTCTCCTCCTCGCCCTGTTCGCCGGCCAGGGCCACATAGCCGCCCAGCGGGATCAGGGATATCTTGTAGTCGGTCTTGCCCGAGGTGAAGCCGACCAGCTTGGGCCCGAAGCCCAGGGAGAAGGCCTTGACCCCCATGCCGAAGACACGGGCCACGACAAAGTGCCCCAGTTCGTGGAAGAAGATGAGTCCGCCCAGGACCAGGACAATGGCGATGATGCTCGTGATCATGAATTCCTCGTGTCGCCGCGTTGGTGAAAAAAGCGTGCGGCTCGAATGACTATAACCATTTTCAGCTGGTTGGCTAGAGGCGGGCCTCGGTTTCCCGCCGGACCTCGTGGTCCAGGGCCAGGACCGCCTCGGGCGTGGATACGTCCACAGGGGCGTGGCGGTCAAGCCCGGCCTCGATCATGGTCGGTATGTCTGTGAAGCCGATGCGTTCCCCGAGGAAGGCCTCCACCGCGATTTCGTTGACCGCGTTGAGCACGATGGGGTGGCTCGGTCCGGCGTCGAAGGCCTCGCGGGCCAGGCGCAGGCAGGGGAAGGCGTCCAGGTCCGGCTCCTCGAAGGTCAAGGTGCCCACCGAGGCCAGGTCGAGCCGGGGCACGTCCACCGTGACCCGCTCCGGGAAGCACAGGCAGTGGGCGATGGGCACCTGCATGTCCGGGGTGCCCAGGTGGGCCAGCTGGGAGCCGTCCACGTACTCCACCAGGGAGTGGACGATGGACTGGGGGTGGACGACCACGCCGACCATTTCCGGCGGCAGCCCGTACAGGTGGCAGGCCTCGATCAGTTCCAGCCCCTTGTTCATCAACGTGGCCGAGTCGATGGAAATCTTGGCGCCCATGCTCCAGTTGGGGTGGGCCAGGGCCTGGTCGCGGGTGACGGTCTCGAGGAACGCCCGGTCGTGGCCCCGGAACGGGCCGCCCGAGGCGGTCAGGATCAGGCGCTTGATCTCGTGGTCCGCACCGTGTCCGGCCAGGCCTTGGAACAGCGCGTTATGCTCGGAGTCCACGGGCAGGATCACGGCCCCGGACGCCTTGCAGGCCGCGCGGATGAGGTGCCCGCCCAGGACCAGCGACTCCTTGTTGGCCAGGCCGATCATCTTGCCCGCCTCGGCCGCCGCCAGGGTGGGCTCGAACCCGGCGGCCCCGACGATGGACGAGAGGACCAGGTCGACCTCGTCCATGGCGGCCAGGCGCACGTAGGCCTCGGGGCCGACCAGGAGTTCGGGCGCGTGGCCGGTCGGCAGGTGGTCGAGAAATTCCTTGCGCGCCGTCTCGTCGAGCACGGCGGCGTAGGCGGGGCGGAACCTGGCGCACAGCGCGGCCAGCTTCTTTCCGTTGCGGCCTCCGGCCAGGGCCGTGACCGTGAACCGCTCCGGGTGCTTGGCCGCGACCTTCAGGGCCGAATCGCCGATGGAGCCGGTGGCCCCGAGGATGGCGAGCCTGCGCGGAAAGGGCGGGCATTCCACCGAGGCGGGCCAGGAGGAGATGTAGGTTTTCATGGGCGGCTCGGCCTGCCTAGGGGAAGAACGGCTGGAACATGGAGATCAGGCCGTAGCAGGGGATGACCAGAAGCAGGCTGTCCACCCTGTCGAGCAGGCCGCCGTGGCCGGGCAGGATGGTCCCGGAATCCTTGATGTCCAGGGAGCGCTTGAGCGCGGACTCGAAGAAGTCGCCCATCTGGGCGGCCACGTTCAGGGCCATGCCGAGCAGCAGCCACTTCCACCAGGCCACCTCGGGCAGGCCGAGGAAGAGCCCCCAGGCCATGGTGCCCACGGTGCAGGCGGTCATGCCGCCGATGGACCCGGCCCAGGACTTCTTGGGGCTGATGCGCGGCCAGATCTTCCTCTTGCCGAACAGGGAGCCCGCGTAGAATGCGGCGGTGTCCGAGAGCACGGCCGCGCCCAGGACGAGCAGGATTTCCAGCCGGTCGAAATAGAGGAAGAAATGAAAATTCAACGGGATGTAGAACAGCCCGGCCAGGAAGACGGCCGCGTGGCGGTAGGACGCGGTGACGTCCTTGTTGTAACGCAGCAGGAAGACCATGGACGAGGCCCAGAAGGCCAGGGCCAGGATGACCCCGGGATAGCGGGCGTCCCCGGTGGTGTAGGCCCCCATGAGCAGGAAGGTGCAGGCCGCGCCCAGCGACTTGAAGGCGGTCATGGACTGCACGGGCCGGAACATGGAGTAGAATTCCCACAGGGTCAGGACGCTGAACAGGGCGAGAACCGCGAACAGGACCCATCCCTGGAAGATCAGGGCCAGGGCGGGGAGCGTGGCCAGGACGGCGCTGGTGGCGATTCGTTGCTTGTGCGGGGAGATATCCATGGATTATTTCAGCGGTTAATGGTGATTCCGGACTCGGTTCGAACCCGTTTCCTCTACGCTATTTGACGGCAGGGGGCAACTCGCCCGGCCGTCGCGCGGGGGAGGGGAGCCTATGCGCCGTCCAGCTGGTCGCCGGTCTTGCCGAAGCGGCGCTGGCGGCCGTTCAGGTCCGCTATGGCCTTCTCCAGTTCCGTCGGGGTGAAGTCCGGCCAGTAGATGTCCGTGAAGTAGAACTCGGAGTAGGCGGACTGGAAGAGCAGGTAGTTGGACAGCCGCAACTCCCCGCTGGTGCGGATGACCAGGTCCGGATCGGGCTGGCCCGCGGTCCACAACTCGTTCGCGAAGACCTCTTCGGTGATCGCCTCGGGCGAGACGCCTTTGGCCGCCAATGCCCGGGCCGCGCGGAGGATTTCCTCCCGGCCCGAGTAGTTGAGCGCCAGGTTCAGGGTCATTTCCCCGCAATCGGCGGTCTGGCGGATGACGTGCCGGAGCACTTGGCGCACGGCCAGGGGCATGTCGTCGATCTCGCCCAGGACCTGGAGGCGGATGCCCTGTTCCTTGAGGCTCTTTTCCTCCCGCTTGAGGAAGGTGGTCAGCAGGTCGAACAGGGTCCTGACCTCGTCCTTGGGGCGCGACCAGTTCTCCTTGGAGAAGGTGTACAGGGTGAGATGGCGAACGCCGAGCTCGCGGCAGCGGGTGACGACGGCGCGGGCCGCCTCGGTCCCGGCCCTGTGGCCGTCGGATCGCTGCAACCCGCGCTGTTTCGCCCACCGGCCGTTGCCATCCATGATGATGGCTATGTGGGTGGGAATATGCATCATGCTCAAGGATGGTCCTAGATTTCGAGGATTTCTTTTTCCTTGGCGGCCATGACTTCGTCGGCCTTCTTGACGTAGTCGTCGGTCATCTTCTGGACCTCGGCCTCGCTGCGGCGCAGGTCGTCCTCGGAGATGTCCTTGTCCTTTTCCATCTTCTTGAGCGCGTCGTTCATGTCGCGGCGCACGTTGCGGATGGCGATCTTGGCGTCCTCGGTGTATTTCTTGGCCACCTTGACCAGCTCCTTGCGGCGCTCCTCGGTCAGGGGCGGGATGGAGATGCGGATGATCTTGCCGTCGTTGACCGGGTTCAACCCCAGGTCCGAGGACTGGATGGCCTTTTCCACCGCGCCGAACGCGCCCTTGTCCCAGGGCTGGATGGTGATGGTCTTGGAGTCGGGCACGGACACGGAGGAGAGCTGGCTGATGGGCGTGGGCGTGCCGTAGTAGTCCACCTGGATGGAGTCAACCAGGGCGGTGGTGGCGCGGCCCGTGCGCAGCTTGCCGAATTCCTTGTCCAGGGCGCCGATGGCGCCGGCCATTCTCTTTTTGCCGTCGTCGAGTACGGTTTGCATATTAGTCTCCTTGAACAATGGTTCCGATGGTTTCGCCGTTGGCGGCCCTGCGGATGTTGCCTTCCTTGTGCAGGTTGAAGACGATGATCGGCAGGTTGTTGTCCCTGGCCATGGAAATGGCGGTGGAGTCCATGACGCCGAGCCGCTTTTCCAGGGTTTCCATGTACGAGACGGTTTCGTACTTGACCGCGTCGTCGAACTTGACCGGGTCCTTGTCGTACACGCCGTCCACCTTGGTGGCCTTGAAAATGGCGTCGCACTTGAGTTCCAGCGCGCGCAGGGCCGCGGCCGAATCCGTGGTGAAGTAGGGGTTGCCGGTACCGGCGGCGCAGATAACCACGCGGCCCTTGTCCATGTGCCGCAACGCCCGGCGGCGGATGTACGGCTCGGCCACGTCGGCCATGGACAGGGCGGTCATGACCCGGGTGTCGCAGCCGTTCTTTTCGAGCGCGTCCTGGACGGCCAGGGCGTTCATGACCGTGGCCAGCATGCCCATGTAGTCGCCCTGGGCGCGGTCCATGCCCTTGGCCGAGGCGGCCATGCCGCGAAAGATGTTGCCGCCGCCGATGACGAGGGCGATCTGCAGGCCGGTGGCGGCCACTTCGGCGATCTCCTTGGCGAACTGCCCGATGGCCTCGGGCTCGATGCCGAACTGCTGGTCCCCGGCCAGCGCCTCGCCGCTCAGTTTCAGTAGAATCCGCGAATAACGCGTCTTGGTCATTGGTACCCCTACGTGTAAGAAAGGTTGCGATACGATCTCGCCCAAAGGCGATAGCATGTTTTTCAGACAAAAAAAACGGGCCGTAAGGCCCGTTTTCATTTTTTCGGCTGTTCGGTTACTCGGCCTTTTCACCGAGCGCCAAGCGGTGGAAGCTGGCCACGGTGCCGCCCTTGAGGATCTGCTTGATGGTCTGCTTGTCGTCCTTGATGAAGGCTTGTTCGATCAGGCAGACGTCCTTGTAGAACTTGTTCAGGCGGCCGGTAACGATCTTTTCGGCGATGGCTTCGGGCTTGCCCTCGTCCATGGCCTGCTTGAGATACAGGGCCTTTTCCTTTTCCAGGATCTCGGCCGGGAGCTCCTCGGGGGAGATGCACGCCGGGTTCATGGCGGCCACGTGCATGGCCACGTCCTTGGCGACCTCCACGTCGTCGGTGCCGGTCAGTTCGACGATGACGCCCAGCTTGTTGTTGGAGTGGATGTACACGCCCAGCACGCCGTCGGTGGAGACCTTGGCGAAGCGGCCCACGCCCATGTTCTCGCCCAGCTTGGCGATCAGGTCGGTGACGTCGGCCACCTCGGCGGGCAGGGCTTCGGCGTCGCCGGAGGTCACGTCCAGGTCGGCGATCTTCTTGGACAGGGCCTCGGCAAAGGCCACGAAGTCGTCGCCCTTGGCCACGAAGTCGGTCTCGCAGAGCAGCTCGGCGATGACGGCGGTCTTGCCGTCCTCGGAGACGTAGGGGGTGACCAGACCTTCGGAGGTGGCGCGTCCGGCCTTCTTGGCGGCCTTGGACAGCCCCTTCTCGCGAAGGTACATGACGGCCTTTTCCTCGTCCCCTCCGGACTCGGCCAGGGCCTTTTTGCAATCCATCATGCCCGCGCCGGTTTTCTCGCGCAGGGCCTTAACTTGTGCGGCGGTGATCGACATTATTTCTACTCCTCGGAAGCGGCTTCGGCGGGAGCCTCGGCCTTCTCTTCGGTTTCGGTTTCCGCAACGGGGGCGGCTTCTTCCTTGGCGGCGGCAGCGGCCTTGGCTTCGGCCCTGGCGTTGGCCTCGTAGTCTTTCTGCATGGCGGCGCCCTCGAGGCAGGCGTCGGCCATGTGGGTGGCGAACAGCTTGATGGCGCGGATGGCGTCATCGTTGCCCGGGATGATGTAGTCGACCAGGTCCGGGTCGCAGTTGGAGTCGACCACGGCCACGACCGGGATGCCGAGCTTGCGGCATTCCTGAATGGCGATCTGCTCGCGCTTGGGATCGATGACGAAGGCGGCCTTGGGGGCGTCGTTCATGTCCTTGATGCCGCCGAGCGCCAGGTTCAGCTTCTTGACCTCGCGGTTCATGCCCACGGCTTCCTTCTTGGTGTAGCGGGAGATGGAACCGTCCTCGAACATCTGCTCGAGGGTCTTGAGGCGGTCGATGGACTTCTTGATGGTCTGGAAGTTGGTCAGGGTGCCGCCCATCCAGCGATGGGTGACGAAGAACATGCCGGCGCGCTCGGCCTCGGCCTTGACGGACTCCTGGGCCTGGCGCTTGGTGCCGATGAACAGCACCTTGCCGCCCTTGGCCACGGTGTCGACGATGAAGTCATGGGCGGTGGCAAACATCTTGACGGTCTGCTGCAGGTCCATGATGTGGATGCCGTTGCGGGCGCCGAAGATGTAGGGGCGCATTTTGGGGTTCCAACGGCGGGTCTGGTGGCCGAAGTGGACGCCGGTCTCCAGCATCTGCTTCATAGTAACGTAAGCCATGATAATCTCCTGGGTTTTTCGTCCATCCCGCGGTCCATTAAGGAGCCCGTGCCATCACGGGCCACCCGGAGTTATGGGCGGGATGTGTGAATTTAAAGTCGGGGGTACTTAACGCATCAAGCCGCGCTTGGCAAGGGGCAACATGGAGCTTTTATTTGGTTTGACGGTCGGAACTTAAACGAATTTGATTTTTTCTTATGTCTTCTTTTGTCTGGGAAGGGATATCGGTTTCTTCAAGCCAAGCATCAATAATGGTAAAATCCCAATTAATAAACGAAGCAGACGCGAGGCTAGAGAGGTGAGTAATCAGCTGATCGCGGTCTGTTCCGATCTTTGATTCGGCCAACCATTTTATATAATTCGCCTGATCAATGTACATAGAATTAGCTGACTTTAAGTTCATATCTAATAGGGTCGAAATCGCTTTTTCTGGGCAACCTTTTATTAAATATGATTCAGCTAAGTTGATTTCTGCTTGGGTAAGGTCGGGGCATATTTCTAGCGCTTTCTGAAAGTCTTTGATTGCCAAGTCGTACTCACTTTTGGTCAAATAAATAATACCACGATTATTGTATGCCCAAGCGTAACCTGGTTCTTGTTTAATCAAGAGGGAATAATCATCAATGGCTCCGGCTTGATCTCCTAAATCTGCTTTGCAATTGCCTCTTTCGAGCAGAACTTCTTTGAAATTACTATCAATTTTAAGAGCATTGTCATAAGCTGCGACTGCCTCAGCGAAGTTGTTTTTTAATTGATGAGCTCTACCAATCAAGTACCAATCTTCAGCAGTCATTGAATCTTTGTCTTTGACATTCGCTATGCGCTCGCTGTATTCTTCTAATATTTCCGGTGAGCTGGCGTTGCCTTTTTTGATGTTTGCAGACTCTTCAAGCGCTCTTTTTTTGAGCCAAATAATATCTTGTTCTGCTTTATTCTTTAGTATTGAAACATCTTGTTCCATTGCAGATAATTTGTTGAGAAAATAAAATTCAGCATTACGGACACTCTCATCCAGTTGTGATTCGATCCTTTTTGTCATTAAAGCTTTAATATGTTTGAATCCTAGGATGCTTAAAAGCGCAAGAATAGTAGATACGATTGCTGCAGTCCAGACAGCATGAGATTCAAGAATTTGAATTTGCATTGATAAAATTCTGCTATCAGCAGATGAGTCAGTTTTAAGAGTAGCAATCTTGCATGATAAAGCTATGTCTTCATTTTTTAACAACTGAATTTCTTCATGAATTGTTCGGGGGGTATGAGGCGCGGATGTGGCAGATTGGCAAAGCCCAAAAAGCATTGTTGACATAACTATCACGAATAATATTCGAATACCAAGTTGCATCTTTATCTCCCCTAGAAGTATGTGGCGGACTTGATAAAACGCGTATCGAGTATCATATTTTTGATAAAATGCCAATATCTCCAAATCCCCGTCCCATCAGCCGCTTGCCCAGCCCGCCGAAGTCCTTGGGCGCGTAGCCGAAGACCTCTTTCCAGACCTCGGTGGATTCCATGCAGAAGTAGAGTTGCTCCTCCATGCCGTGGGCGCGGAGGCGGTCGACCATGAACCGGAACTGCTCCACGCGCAGGGGGCGGAGCAGGCGGGCCTTGCCGTCCAGGCCGGGGACGAATTCATTATATATGTACGTGGTCTCCGGGAACTTGTCCTCGATGATCGGGTTGAGCTGGGGCATGCAGCGGAAGGAGCCCAGCGACATGTAGGCGATCTGCTCCGGCTTCACATAGTCGAAGATGCGGTCGATGATCTCGGCGTAGCCATCGCGCCAGCCGTCGAAGCGGATGATCGGGTCGAAATGCAGGCAGACCTTGAAGCCCGCCTCGGCGCAGGTCCGGGCCGCTTCCAGCCGCTGCGTCAGGGTGGATACGCCGAACTCCTCGTGTTCGTTGATGAACGGGGCGTTCAGGGACCAGGCGGGCAGGACGCGGTCCGTGCGCGTGGTCCCGTCCATCCAGGACAGGTCCACCACCTTGGACTTCAGCTCCAGGACCACGTTGTCGTAGTCCTCCAGGAAATGGACCAGGTCGCGGCTGTAGCCGGTCAGGTGCTCCAGGGCCAGGGAGTCGGTGAACTCGCCGGTGCCGACCCGGTAGCGGGTGTTCCGGTCCGCGCCGAAGCCGTCGGCCAGTTCGCGGAACAGGTCGTCCTGGTTGGCCCAGACCTTGAGCACCCGGTCCTGGAAATAGGCCTGGAGGATGCAGTAGGAGCAGGCCATGGGACAGTTCTCGCCGATGTGGATGATCCGGTAACCGCAGCAGTGGTAGGCGCGGGTGCCGGGGCAGAAGCGCAGAAAGCGCCCCTTGTATTCCTTGAGGTATATGGCCTGGGTATCGCCCTGGTCAAAGACCACGCGGTCCTGGTCGGGCGGGATCACGGTCCACGGGATGTCCGCCCGGCCGCCCTCGGCCAGCCGCTCGCGGACCCGGCGGGCGATGGGCGTGCCGGTCATGGACTCGTCCACGAACACCTGGCCGATCTTGCGCAGATGGCTGGGCAGCTTAGTCATTGTCACCGTCCGGACGGAACACGGTCTGCCAGGCCGGGTTGTCGGCCATGCCCTGTAGTTCTTCCACGGCCCTGGCGAGCTGCTCGGGGTCCTTGACCCGCACGGACAGCTCGGCCCCGTCGGTCTCGAAATTGTCGGGCTGGACCAGCTTCCAGGCCGTGCCTCCGGTCACGGTCCGGGCCGCCGCGTCGAACCGCTCCCGCAGTCGGGTCAGCTCGGGGTTGCGCGCCTGGCGGGCCACGGCGCACAGCCGGGCGATGGCGTCCTTGGGCGACAGCCCCTGGTCGAGCAGGGCGGGCATGCCGGCCTTGTCCATGACCCCGGCCACGGGCGTTCCGGCCATGCGGGCGGCCTCGTACAGCCAGGTCAGGACGTTGACCGCGTTGGAGCGGGACCAGGCCATGTCCGCGAACAGCGGCATGACCGCGTCGCGGTCCGCATCCTTCATGCGGGCCAGGACCATCCCGGCGGCCAGGGGCAGGGTGCCGCGCCCGAGCAGCTCCTGCCACGTTTCGGGCAGACCGAGCCAGTCCAGAAGCAGGCGTGCGTCTTTGGACTTGGGCCGTACCCCGAGGCGGGGCAGGACGTCTTGCTCCAGGTCCGTCCTGTCCAGGAGCGGGGCGAAATATTGCAGGGCCTTGAAGCGCATGGCGTCGTCGAGTTGCCGGTGGGCGTTGTCCGCCAGGTAGAGCAGCCCCAGCGAGACGTCGTCCGCGCCCTCGACCATGCGCGCCAGAACGGGCCGGTCGAGCTCCGCCAGTATGGCCAGCCGGGCGCTGCCCGCTGCCAGGGTCGGTCCCCCCATTCCGTTGAACACCAGGACCGGGGCGGACTGGCCGAATTCCGCTATGGAATTCCTTAGCGATTCCGAAATATTGCCCGACCAGAACAGGTGGGCGCCCCCGGTCCGTATGGCCTGGGCCGGGGAGGTGAAAATCTCGCTTGTGAGCTGCAATGCGGACTCCTGGAAGTTTCTCTCAATGTCGCGACAACGGATTGATATTGTTTGCGAAAGAGGGTATTTTATGAAGAAGCTCGTAGAAAAAGAACGTTATTTCAAGTGGTTGGAATAAAGTTGAAGAGCTGGCAACACTTGACATTCTCGCGTTGGTCTTCCTATAGGACTAAACCCGTAAAAAACCAAGTGCTGTGCTTTTCGCGGGGCGAAAGCGGCTCCGCGACTCCGTTAAGGACAACCAGAAACGATGTGGAGTGAAGTATGCCTGACCTCAAGACCCAAAGAACGTATGCACTCGTCGGTCACGGCGGTAGCGGCAAAACCACCGTCGCCGAGATGCTGCTTTTCAACTCGGGAGTTGTAAACCGCCTCGGCAAGGTCGAAGAAGGGAGCACCGTTCTCGACTTTGAGCCCGAGGAAATCAAGCGTCGCGGTTCGATCCAGCCCGGTTTCGCCAGCTTCAAATGGAACAAGAACGACCACTTTCTCATCGACACCCCCGGCGACTCCAACTTCGCCGGTGATCTTTCCTACTCCCTGACCGCCGCCGACGGCGTGGTCATGGTCATCGACGCCGTGGACGGCGTCAAGCCGCTGACCCGCAAGATCTGGGCCCAGGTCCAGGAGATGGGTCTTCCCTCCATGATCGTCATCAACAAGATGGACCGCGACCGGGCCGACTTCGACCTGGCCTTCAACGGCATTTCCGATGCCCTGGGCGCGCGTCCGGCCCTGCTCTACTACCCCATCGGGTCCAAGGAGGACTTCAAGGGCGTGGTGGACATGCTCTCCGGCAAGGCGCTGATCTTCGGCGCGGACGGCGCGGTCACCGAGGGGGACATCCCCGGCGACATCGCCGATGAGGTCGAGACCATCCGCGAGACCATGATCGAGAACATCGCCGAATCCGACGAAGAGCTCATGGAGAAATATTTCGAGGAGGGCGAACTGGCCCCCGAGGACATCACCAAGGGCCTCCAGGCTGGCGTCGCTTCCGGCGAACTCGTGCCTGTGGTGGTCTCCGCCGCGCTCAACTGCCAGGGCGGCCGAATGATCCTGGACACCGTGCAGAGCCTGCTGCCCGGCCCGCTGGACCACAAGCCGTGGCAGGGCGAGGACGGCTCCGAACTGACCAGTTCCCCGGACGAGGCCCTGGCCTGCTTCGTCTTCAAGACCCAGGCCGACCCGTTCGCGGGACAGTTGACCGTGGTTCGCGTCCTGGCGGGCCAGCTCTCCCCCGATTCCCAGTTGGTCAATACCGCAAACGGCGAAAAGGAACGCGTGGGTCAGCTCCTGCTCATGAACGGCAAGGAGCAGGCCCCGGTCAAGACCCCCATGGGCCCGGGCGCCATCGTCACCCTGGCCAAGCTCAAGAACACCCACACCGGCGACACCCTGGTGGAGAAGGGCGAGTTCAAGCTGGCCAAGCCCGAACTGGCCCCGCAGCTGATCACCTTCGCCCTGGCTCCCGAGGAAAAGGGCGACGAGGACAAGGTCTACGCCGCCGTGGCCAAGCTGCTCGAGGAGGACATCACCCTGACGTTGGGGCGCGACGAGGAGTCCGCCGACATCCTGCTCTCGGGCATGGGCCAGAACCACATCGAGATCTCGGTCGAGAAGGCCAAGCGCCGCTACAAGACCGCCATCCTGCTCAAGACCCCCAAGGTCCCGTACCGCGAGACCTTCAAGACCGGGGCCAAGGAAATCCAGGGCCGCCACAAGAAACAATCCGGCGGGCGCGGCCAGTTCGGCGACTGCTGGATCCACGTGGCCCCCAAGGGCTCGGGTGAAGGCTACGAGTTCGTGGACCAGATCGTGGGCGGCTCCATCCCGCGCCAGTTCATCCCGGCCGTGGACAAGGGCATCCAGGAGACCGCCGCGCGCGGCGTGCTCGCGGGCTACCCGGTCATCGACTTCCAGGTGACCCTGTACGACGGCAGCTACCACAACGTGGACTCCTCGGAAATGGCCTTCAAGGTGGCCGGTTCCCTGGCCTTCAAGAAGGCCTGTGAAAAGGCCAAGATGGCCCTGCTCGAACCGATCATGCTGGTCACCGTGGCCGTGCCCGACTCGTTCATGGGCGACGTCATCGGCGACCTGTCGTCGCGCCGGGGCAAGGTGCTCGGCTCCGACTCCCAGGCGGGCATCACCGAGGTCAAGGCCCACGTGCCCATGGCCGAGATGCTGCGCTACGCCCCGGACCTCAACTCCATGACCGGCGGCCAGGGCACCTTCTTCATGGAGTTCGCCGCTTACGAGGAATGCCCGCCCCAGGAGACCGAAAAGGTCATCGCGGCCAACAAGAAGCACGACGAGGAATAAGGGGTTCATTACGATTCGAAGTCGCGAGGGCGGCGGGGCGACCCGCCGCCCTTTTTTTGCGCCTGGCCATCGGAGGGGGGACGCACGTGATTTGGTGTAAAATCCTGATTGAGTGCGGGAAGGTGTCCTGGTTTGCCTGTCGTGCTATAGATCGCTTCGAGGGAAATCCATAGACGATTTTTATTTTTGATGTGGTCCGTCCGGCTGGTTCCGGGCATGGGCGCCTTTGCGCCGCTGAACCTTTTACCCCTGGAAGTGCCCGTATGGAAGTCATGACAGCGATTCGGGAACAGGGGGATGTGTTGCGTCATGCTTCGCCCATCCCCTTTCATCCGTGCCTGAACGACGAGGCCCACGGCCAGGTGGCCAGAATCCACCTGCCCGTCGCCCCGCGCTGCAACCTGGCCTGCGCCTATTGCGAACGCATCCTGTCCGACGACCCGGACCTGCCCGGACCGGGCACGGCCTCGGTGGTCATGACGCCCGGCGCCGCCGCGCTCAGGGCCCTGGCCTTTCTGAATGAATACGGCGGCGACTCCATCGTGGGCATCGCCGGGCCGGGCGACCCGTTGGCCAATGAAGAGACCTTCGAATGCCTGGAACGAGTCAGGCGGCAGGCCCCCGGGGCCGCCTTGTGCCTGTGCACCAATGGCCTGGCCCTGCCGCGAAGCATGGATCGGCTGGTCGCGGTCGGGGTCAACACCCTGACGGTCACCGTGAACGGCGTGACCCCGGAGACCGTGGCCCAGGTGCAACCGCGCATCCTTGAGGGCGGTATCTGGATCAAGGAAACGGAAGCGGCGCGGATCCTCATCGACCGCCAGCGCGAGGGCATTGCCCGGGCCGCCGAGGCGGGCATGGTGGTCAAGGTCAACATGGTCGTCATTCCGGAAATCAACATGCACGAGGCCGAGGCAGTGTCCGGCATGGCCGCGCGGCTCGGGGCCAAGGTATTCAACCCCATGCCCCTCATTCCACGCAACGGGCTGAAACATTTTTGCCGACCCACGGGCCGGGACATGGCCGAGGTTAGGCGTCGATGCGGCAAGGAACTCTACGTTTTCACCAAATGCAAACAGTGTCGGGCGGACGCTGCGGGAATCCCCGGTAAGGAGCATTACGGATGTCGGATGATAAAAAACGGTTGAGCCGACGTAAATTCATGGTCGGCGGCGGGGCGGCGTTGACCACCGCCTTCGTGCCCATGGGCGCGCACACGGCTGCGGCCGCGTCGCAGGGAACCTTTGCCGGCGGGAGTCTGCAGGTCTGGTCCTGCGGCGGGCTGGCCGAGGCGTTCATGCCCGCCAACGCCAAGTTCGAACAGGCCATGGGCGGGTCCATCAGCTATACGGGGGCCTTTGCGGGAGCCCTGGGCAAGTCCCTGCTCGGCGGCAGCGCCAGGACCGAAGTCTTTGCTCCGCGCGTGCTCAAACTGGCCCAGGCCCTGAAAGGGCAGGGCAAAATGCTCTCCTTCCAGCCCCTGTGCTTCACCGAATATGTTCTGGTCACGCCCAAGGGCAACCCGGCCGGAATCGCTTCCATCAAGGACCTGAAGAAGGACGGCGTCAAAACCCTGTGCTCGCCGGACTCTTCGCCCCCCGGCGGGGCGGCCGCCATGGGCGTGCTCAAGAAGAGCGGGGTGGTCAAGGAGGCCACGGCCAACTCCATCTATCTGGGCTCCTGCGTCCAGCACGACGTGGCCGACGTGGCCGCGGGCAAGGCGGACGCGGCCGTGGTCGAACGCCGCATCACCCGCCTGCCGCGCTACCGCGAGGCCTTCGAGGTCATTCCCATCCCGGAGGAGTATTTCCCGGCCCCGCCCATCCCGTTCACCATCGGGATGATGAAGTGGGCCGAAAACCGGGACATGGCCATGGCGTTCATCGATTTCATCTGCGGGGAAGAGGGGCAGGCCTGCTTCCGGGAGGCCGGATTCATTCCCGCGCTGTCCGACGAGGGACGGCGCCTTGCCGAAAAGTACGGGGTGAAGGATGTCTAGTACCACCGCAATCAGAGGCGCCCGCTACTGGATCCGCCGTCTCATTCAGGCCGTGGCCCTGTTCACCATCGCGGAGTTCTCCTACTACGGGATATTCCGCTGTCCCTTTGCCGTGCCTTACGTCAGCTGCGCCAACTGTCCGGTTGTCCAGTGTCCGGGCAAACAACTCTGGCTGATCGTGCTCCTGGGCATATTGGCCTCGGGGCTGCTCTTCGGCAGGGCCTTTTGCGGTTACGCCTGTCCGGCAGGCATGCTCAACGAGCTGTTCAGCAAGGTGGCGGTGTTGCGCGGCAAGGTGCGCGGCAAGTTCGCGGCCGTGGCCGGGTACGGCAAGTACGTGGCCGCCGCGATCTGCGCGGTCCTGTTCTTCGGCATGCACAACCCGCGCTGGGCCGTGCCCATCCGCACCGGCGAGTTCGTCAATTCGACCGTGCTGACCTTTGAGCACGCCTTCCCCCTGTGGCTGATACGGACCTCGATAGTGGTCGGGACGTTGCTGCTCGGGCTGCTCATTCCCTACTTCTTCTGCCGCTTCCTGTGCCCCACGGGCGGCGTGCTGGAAATCCTTGGCCGGTTCTCGCCGTTCAAGTACCGCGTGGCCGACTCGTGCACCGATTGCGGCAAGTGTGACCGGACCTGCGGGCTGGAAACCCGGCCCGAGCGCGACAACTGCACCAACTGCGGTGAATGCCGGAGTGTGTGCCCGGTGGACGCCATCCATCTCGGCACCGCGGCCAAGGGGCGCGGTCCCCAATCGACCGCCTAGCGATTCCGGCCCGGGTACCGTCCGGCATGCGTGAAGCAAAGAGGGGGATTTTCCCCCTCTTTTTTTGTCCGCAACGGCTCGTTTTGCTCCGAAAATAAAGGTCCGGAATCGAAAAAACATGTTTTGACGCCGAATTATAACGCATACCGCCTGGTTGCGCTCTTGTTTCGCGCCGCGATATGGTTTACTCAGACTGGAGCCACTCAAACAAGGAAACCTATGCTCCGAAGACTGTTTTTCACCATCCTGCTTGTTCCCGTAACCATCTGGTATTCTCTGAAGATGCTCAAGGTGGACCCCGAGACGTCCACACCCGAGGAATACGACCGCTGGGGGTTGGCCTGGGGGGCGGCCGCCGTGAAGCTGTCCGGCGTCAAGATCGAGGCGGACATGGGCGACGTGGACCCGAAAGGGCACTACGTGTTCATCGGCAACCACCAGTCCAACCTGGACATCCCCGTGCTCTTCTACCTGCTCAAGGGCAACCGCATCCGCTTCGTGGCCAAGAAGTCCCTGTTCGAGATTCCCCTCTACGGCAAGGCGCTCGGCCATGCCGGGCACATCTGCATCGACAGGGGGAACCGCCGCGCGGCCATGCAATCCCTGAACGACGCCGTGGAGACCGCCAAGGCGGGCATATCGCCGCTCATTTTCCCGGAGGGCACGCGCAACCTCGACCTGAGCAAGCTGATGGACTTCAAGATCGGGGCCATGATCCTGGCCCTCAAGGCCGGTCTGCCCGTGGTTCCGTTCGTCATGACCAACACCGGGCGGGTCATGGGCAAGGGCGACTTCTTCATCGACAATCGGCCCGTGGTCCGGTTCAAGGCGCTGCCGGTCATCGACCCGGCGCAATACACCCTCAAGGAGCGTGAGCGGTTCAAGGATGACCTGTACGACATGATGAACGCGGCGTACCAGGAACTGCTGGCAAAGGGGTAGGCGCGTGGTCCAAAAGTCCTTCACACTCTATCCGCTGGGCGGGCTCGGCGAGATCGGCATGAACTGCATGCTCTACCAGACCGAGAGGTCCCTGGTCATGGTGGACTGTGGCCTGATGTTCCCGGAGGACTACCATTTCGGCGTGGACGTGGTCATCCCCTGTTTCGATTTCGTCCTGCGCAACAAGAAGATGCTCAACGGCATCGTCCTGACCCACGGCCACGAGGACCACATCGGCGCGCTGCCCTGGCTGCTGCAGAACGTGGACGTGCCGGTCTACGGCTCGGAGTTCACCCTCGGCCTGGTCGAGAGCAAGCTGCGCGAGCACGACCTGGACCGCTGGGCCGACCTGCGCCCGGTGCGCCCCTACGACCGCCTTCTGCTCGGCGATTTCCGTTTCAATTTCTTCCCGGTCTGCCACTCGATCATCGAAGGGTTCGGCCTGGGCATCGAAACCCCGGTGGGCCGGGTGGTGCACACCGGCGACTTCAAGATCGACCGCAATCCGCTGGGCGGCCACGCCACCGACCTGGCCGCTTTCCGCAAGTTCTCGGACGACGGCGTGCGGCTGATGCTCTCGGACTCCACCAACGTGGGCAATGAGGGGTTCGCCCTGACCGAGCGGGAGATCAAGGTCTCCCTGCGCGAGATATTCAACACGGCCAAGGGGCGCATCCTGGTCTCCCTTTTTTCCAGCCACATCCAGCGCATCCAGGAAATCTTCGACCTGGCCGACGCCGAAGGGCGCAAGGTGGCCGTGTCGGGCAAGTCCCTGCACCGCAACATCGAGCTGGCCCGCGACCTCGGGCATCTCAAGGTGCCCAAGGGCACGTTCATCGAGCTGGACGCCCTGGACGAATACGGCGACTCCCAGCTGGTCCTGCTGGTTACCGGCTCCCAGGGGGAACCCCTGGCCGCCCTGTCGCGCATCGCCATGGGCGAGCACCGTCAGCTTTCCGTGCGGCCCGACGACCTGTTCATCCTCTCCTCGCGGTTCATTCCGGGCAACGTCAAGGCCATCAACCGGGTCATCAACAACCTCTATCGGCTCGGGGCCGAGGTCCTGTACGAGAAGATGCACGGCATCCACGCCTCGGGCCACGCCCATGCGGGCGAGTTGACATTGATGCTCCAGACCGTGCGGCCCGAATATTTCATCCCCGTGCACGGGGAGTACCGCCATCTGGTCAAGCATCGGCGGCTGGCCGTGGACAGCGGCGTGGAGGACGGGAAATCCATGGTCGTGGAGAACGGCCAGCCCGTGACCTTTTTCGAGGACGGGGCCATCGAACTGCCGCCGCGCATCGCGGCGGAAAAGATTTTGGTGGACGGCAAGGGCGTGGGCGATGTGGGCCAGACCGTGCTCAAGGAACGCCAGCTGCTGGCGGGCGAGGGCATGGTCATCGTGGTCCTGGTGGTCGACGAGGCCTCTGGTGAAATCTCCATGGGCCCGGACATCATGAGCAAGGGGTTCGTCTTCGAGCAGCAGTACATGCACCTGCTCGACGACGCCAAGTGCATCGTCCTGGACGTGCACGAGAACATCGCGCCCGGCGACACGACCAAGCTCAAGGAGCGCATCCGTTCGGCCCTGCGCCGCTTCTTCCGCAAGGTGCTCGGCCGCGACCCCGTGGTCGTCCCCCTGGTCATTTCCATCTAGCGTCTGGACTTCGGCCCGATGTTGGGCTAGATATTTCAATAAACCGAAAGAGATGCTTTTTCTGAGAGGATACCTGACATGAAACGAATTCTGCTTGCAGCGGCCATGACGGCCATGATTTCCCTGCTCGCCGCCTGCGGCGCGCAGAAGAACGACCTCGACACGGGATGGGCCATGGTCAAGCAGGGCAACTGCGGCCAGGCTCAGGTCTACCTGGACAACACCATCGCCCAGCCCGATAGCGCGGCGGACCTGGCCTACGCCTACTATCTCAAGGGAGAGTGCGCGGAAAAGGCCTCCGACTTCGAGGCCGCTTATGAAAACTTCTACGCGGCCAAAGTCGTGGCCTGCTACGTGGTCGCCAACCAGACCCACGTCAACCTGGATACCTATGCCCGCAGCGACTACTGCGAGCGGATACTCCCGGCCAAGCTCGAGGCCCTGTCGGCCAAGATCGAGGTGCGGGCGATTGAGCGGATAGAGGGCAAGGTCAACGACATCCTGCGGGCCGACTACCTCAAGCGATTTGAAAAGAGCATGAACTAGCATACCGAAACGCCCCGCCCTGCGGGGCGTTTTTCGTGGCGCATCCTGCAAACCGGGGAGGGCGACATGGCGTTGGCGGATTACACGGCGAGCATCGACCGCCTGCAAAGGGCGCTGGGCAGGGTCTACGCGGACGAACCGTGGCTGCTGAACATGCCGGGCCGGTCCATGGCCTGCAAGATCGACCACTACTACTACCTCGCGGTCATGCCCGGGTTCGTCGAGACCCTGGCCCGCCTGGGCGGCATGTTCCCCAAACAGGTCCTCGAAGCCCTGGTCAGGACCGGCAACCTCATCACCAAAGCCCCGGAACGCGACCCGCTCCTGCCCCTGACCGTCTCCTGGGGCGCCCGCTCCGTCACCCTGAGCGGCGCGTTCGTCGACGCCGACTTCATCGACCGCGCCGTCAAGACCTACGGCGGGTTCGGTGCCATCCTCAACGTCTCGGACCTCAAAATCTCCGCCGCCGACCGCGAACGCATCGAGGCACTCTTCGAGGACAAGACCCCACCCCAGGGCTTGGCGTATTTTTAGCGCCTCCGGCGGCCGGGGGAAGGGGGAAAGGGAACCCTTTGAAAAGGGCTTCCCTTTCCCCCTTCCCCCGGACCCCCATCCCCCTTTCCCTCCTAAACTTTTTATTGCCGCTTCGCGGGAGTGGCGACGAAAAAAAGCCTTCGACTCAACAGAGAGTCAAAGGCTTTATCTTTTCCTTTGGAGCGAATCGGGTGCTTCAGCACCCGACAGCGGCTCAGTCCCCCGCGCTCGGGATAGGCTTTCGAGAGTGGTGTAGCTGTGTATTTACTTCCGGAGGGCTTTCACCGCAGCGTAGCCGTCTACGTGAGGTGTGCAACCGGAAAAAATGTGCAGATGCGCCGCTATCGGAAGCCGCTATACGTCCGAGAAACGTTTCTCAAGCATGATCTGCAAGATGGTCTGATCCGTCTGGATCATGCCATCGACAGCGAGCGTTCCGACGTTTCTCATGGTGTCTTCGGAGGACAGGCCGATGATGCCGTCGGTGTGGTGGACGTTGACGCCCTGCAGCGAGAAGAGGGCGGCCTGGACGGCCGTGCCCGCGGCCGTGGCCAGCTTGAGGGCGCAGCCGGTCTTGGCGCCGTCGCAGATGATCCCGGCCAGGTCCTCCAGGAGATTCTTGATGGCCCCGGCGATGTGGTGGGCGTCGCCGCCGAGCAGGAAGGTTATGCCCGCCGTGGCCCCGGCCCCGGCGGCCACGGAGCAGCCGCAGATGGCGGACAGGCGGCCGGTATGCGCCTTGACGAAGGCGGTGACTATATGGGAGAGGGCCACGGCTTCGAGCACGTCCTTGATCTCCACGTCCTGAACGTAGTCCTTGACCGCCCAGATGGGCAGGATGGCGGTCAGGCCGTGGTTGCCGGACCCGGCCGAGGACATGGCGGGCAGGGACGCGCCGGACATGCGCGCGTCCGCCGCGGCCGAGGCCAGGATGCGTGCGGCCAGCATCATGTCCTTCTTGATCAGCCCCTGGCGGCAGAGCCGCTCCAGGGTCTTGCCCACGCCCAGCCCCAGGCCGTACTTCAGCCCCTGCTCGGCCAGGCGCACGTTCACGTCCACGCCCTCCTGGAGGAAAGCGTAGTCGTCCTCGTCCAGTTCGTCGGTCAGGGCCATGAGTTCGTTCAGGGTCAGGGTCTTGAGCCACGCCTCCATGGCGGCCACGGGCGAGGGCGCGCCGTCGGCCCGGGTGCGGATGAGCGGGCTGTCCATGGGCCGGTCGTCCAGCGTCAGGGAGACGATGTTATCGTGCAGCCCCTCTATGACCGATTCGGCCGTCTTGCCGTCCGCCGTCGCCTTGGAGCGGATGAGCAGCCCCTGGTGGTCCTTGATCAGGGTGACGTTCACCCTTCCTTCGGCCAGGGCTTTTTTCGCGGTTTTGACGTCCTCGTCCGTGACGCTCTGCAACACTTCCAGGCGCAGGGCCGGGTCGCCGCCCGCCGCGCCGAGCGCGGCGGCGGTGTCCAGGCCGGACAGGCCGCCCGCGCCGGGGATGGAGACGGCCAGGCCGTTCTTGTATACGTTGGGATCCACGGCCACTTCCAGGGAGTCGAACGCCTTGCCGGGCAGCAGGGATACGGCGGCGGCCGCGCCCAGGGCGATGGCCACGGGCTCGGTGCAGCCCAGCGCCGGGGCGACCTGGATGGAAAGAACGTCCTTGACCGTGAAGCTCATGGCTACTTCCTCACCGTGCTTTTGGGACAGTTCTCGCTCAAATGGCAGACCTCGCACCCGCCGGTATACGGGTAGGGCGTGAGCACCGCGTACTTGCGGTTGACCGAGCCCTCCTCGTTCCAGGTCAGGCCGAGCTCCTTGAAGGCGGCCAGGACGCCCTCGCCCGGCCGGGGCAGGGGGGCGCACTTGCCGGTCTGCAACTCGGGCACGAAGCCCTGGGCCGAGCTCATGACCATGGTGATGGCCAGGGCGTGGAAGAGCAGGCCGTGGGTCGGGGAATCCTGCCAGATGCCCTCGATGGCGTCCTCCGCCGACTGGTCCAGGAAGATGAGCACGAAGCTGCCTTCCCCCTCGGTATTCTTCAGTTCATAGGCCTTGAGGCTCTCGGCCGTCCACTTGTCCCAGAACTCCTCGAAGTCCTCGAGCATGTCGCCGTCGATGCGGGTTTCGCCCGCGATCTCCATGAAGTACATCATGTCGAAATCGGGATTCGGGGTCAGGGGGGTGATGTCGTATTTGGCCATGGTTCTTCTCCGTAAAGGGAAATTGGGTGCGTAGGGGAGGCTTTGCTTACCCTTTTTCCGGGCCGCGCTCAAGTTTTCCGGTCAATCCGTTGCGCTTGGCAAGGAAGTGGGGTTAGTATTGCATTGCGAGGGAGATAGGCCCCGGTCCCGCATCGTCAAACCGTGCCCTGGAGCTACCCGGAGATTCAATGGCCGACAAAAGCGAACCGCTCTTTCTCAAGCTCAGACGACCCAACATCCGATTTCTGTTCCTGGCCATCCTCATCGGCGGATTGGCCGGGTACGGGGCGGTTCTGTTCAAGCTGATCCTCAAATACATGCAGTGGTTGTTCTATCAGGACACCGCCGACTGGCTGACCTTCGCGGGCTCCGTTCCCTTGTGGATGAAACTGGTCATGCCCACGGCGGGCGGCCTGGTGGTCGGGCTGGTGGTCAGCTATTTCGCATCCGAGGCCAAGGGCCACGGCGTGCCCGAGGTCATGCAGGCCATCGCGCTCAGGGGCGGGCGCATCCGCAAGCGGGTGGCCGCGGCCAAGATCTTCGCCTCGGCCGTGACCATCGGCTCGGGCGGGTCCGTGGGCCGCGAGGGACCCATGGTCCAGATCGGGGCGTCCATCGGCTCGTCCGTGGGCCAGATATTCAAGATTCCGCGCGTGCACATGAAGACCATGGTCGGCTGCGGGGCCGCCGCGGGCATCGCCGCCACCTTCAACGCGCCCATAGCCGGGGTGCTCTTCGCCCTGGAGATCATCATCGGCGACTTCGGGGTCATGCAGTTCTCGCCCGTGGTCCTGTCGTCGGTCATGGCCACGGCCATCTCCCGCTATTATTTCGGCGATTTTCCGCATTTCGACATCCCCACCTATTCCATCGTCTCCCTGTGGGAGTACCTGTTCTACCCGGTGCTCGGCGTGGTCACGGGTCTGGTGGCCCTGGCCTTCACCAACTCCCTGTATTGGCTTGAGGACCGTTTCGACGCCATGCCCATCCCGGATTGGACCAAGCCGGCCATCGGCGGGGCCGTGCTCGGTGTCGTCTTCGCCGTGTACCCGCAGGTCTTCGGCGTGGGCTACGGGGCCATGAACGCGACCCTGCTCGACAAGACCCCGTTCGCCCTCATGCTCGTGCTCGTGGCGGTCAAGATCGTGGCTTCCTCGGTGACCCTGGGCTCGGGCGGGTCGGGCGGCATCTTCGCGCCCAGCCTGTTCATGGGTTGCATGACCGGCGGAGCCTTCGGCTACGTGGTCCACATGCTGCTTCCGGCCTACACGGCCACGCCCGCTGCCTACGCCCTGGTGGCCATGGGCGGCCTGGTGGCGGGCACGACGTACGCGCCCATCACGGCCATTCTGATCATCTTCGAGATGACCTCGGACTACTCCATCATCCTGCCGCTCATGCTGACCTGCATCACGGCCACGGTCATGAATTCGACCATCCAGCGGGCGTCCATCTACACCACCAAGCTGTTGCGGCGCGGCATCGACATCGAGGCGGGCCGGGAGCGGCACCTGCTCTCGCACATGCTGGTCAAGGAGGTCATGGTCCGCGACTTCGTGACCATCCCCCAGACCATGACCCTGTCGAGTATCCTGTGGACCTTCAAGACCGAAAACGCGCCGTACCTGCACGTGGTGGACGAGGACCAGCGGCTGACCGGGATCATCTCCTTCAGGGACCTGCGGGCCGTGCTCAACGAGGAAGGGTTGGCCGACCTGCTCATCGCCCACGACCTGGCCACCCAGAACCCGGTGACCGTGACCACGGACGACACCCTGCAGGACGCCCTGGACAAGATCACGGACCGGGGCGTATCCCAACTCCCGGTGCTATCCACCGGCAAGGAGCCGAGGGTGGTCGGCACCCTGACCGAGCTGGCCATCGACGCGGCCTACAACTCGGCCACGGTCAGGGCGGAGATAGCCGAAGGCCCGAACCGGGACGCCCTCTAGGCGGGCCGGGCCGCCCGATTGCCGTTGAGGCCCTCCGCCCTTTGTGCTAGCCTCCGGATATCGGCTACGCAGACCGATAAAGAGTATTTCGAGGAACCGACCGCATGAACGACATCCGTATTTCCGTGACCCTGTCCCTGGACGAGAAGCATCCCGAGGACGGCTACATAGACTTCAACCTGTCCGTGGACGGGCAGTACCTGCATGAGGTCGGCGTGTACGTCGATCCCGTGGACCTGGCCACCTCGGCGACCATGTCGGGCGAGTTCTTCATCTACACCTGCGACTGCGGCAACCCGGCCTGCCAGGGCATCGACGATGGGGTGATGGTCTCCCACACCCCGGACACGGTCGTCTGGCGGCTCAAGAATCCCATCTCCTGGCCCCCGGACGAACCCCGGCCCGACTGGGAGCACGACGCCGAGTTCGTCTTCCCCAAGGACCTCTACCTCCAGCAGGTGTCCATCGCCCTGGACCACGCCAAGCGCATCGCCAAGGGCTTCAAGCTCTCGGGCTCCCTGTGGGTCGGCCCGGACCTGTCCGTGGAAGGGCTCCTGGCCCTGGAAGTGCCCCACCAGGAGGGCGGCTTTTTCGCCCTGGAGCCCGAAGGGCGCGCCCTGCACTAGCCTCTTGATTCGGGACGGGAGTTGGTCCTCCCATCCCGGAATCCATTCACAATCGTTTTTTTGCCCATCCTTCCGGACGGCCCCGTCAGCAGGCGCAGCCTATGGTGGGTGCCGCTTCGCCCTTTTCGGTGGGGTAGCCGTCGCGCCGCCACCAGTCCAGCCCGCCGATGAGTTCCTTCACGGTGAAGCCCAGACGGGTCATGTTCAGGGCGCCCTTGGTGGAGGCGTTGCAGCCTATGCCGTCGCAGTATGTCACGTACAGGGCGTCGCGGTCGAATCCGGCGGTGGACGCCTCGTTCATCTCCCGATGGGGCAGGCCGACCGCGCCGGGGATGTGCTCGGCGTCATACGCGGCGGTTCCGCGCGCGTCGATGACCACCACGTTCTGTCCGTTCTTGCGGCTCTCGTTCAAATCCCAGGAATCGATCTCCCAGCGCAGCTTGTTCTCGTAGTGGCTCAGTTGGTCCTGCATGGCGTCTCCTTGTTGGTTGGTGATCGGGGTATTCTCACCCTAGGCAGGCCCCCCGAAGACACGCCAGCCACAAATTCCGAGCCCCCCATTCGGATAAGCCGAACCCAGGCACGGGTGCCCGTGCGAAGCGGTGAAACCGGAGAGGGACATTCCCCATGAAACCAAATGGGGGATAATCTGATTTGCCCCTTCAATGCGAAACGGCGCCCGAGAACACTCAGGCGCCGTTTTGTAAAAACCGGGTCAGTGGATGGACTAGTCGTCGGCACTGATCGCGTTGAAGCCGCATTCGGCTTCGCATGCGCCGCAATCAATGCAATCATCCGTCACCTCATAGTAATTCTTGCCGTCGGGGTGGATGATCGCTTCCTGGGGACAGGCGCTTTGACACGCGCCGCAGAACTGACATTCATCAGGGTTGATCGTATGCATTCTCTCTCCTCCAACTGTACGAAATTGTTAAAATTAAAGAAGTTCGTTTTTACATGATGCCGCAATGTGCTGTCAATTGTAATTTGGCTGGCGTCATTTGTCCTTGGCGCAACGAATAGTAAACAAAAAAGGCAGATTTGGCTGAAATCAGGTCATGGTGTTTTCATCGATATGCCGTTTGTCTGGGAATCATTGTCTTTGCGGCTGGAGTACAGAACGTTGTTGTTTCATCCGGCTGGACAAAAAAAGGGCGTCCCGTTGAGGAACGCCCTTTTGGGGATTCGTTGTTCGTCGGTTCAGACCCTGACCTTCATGATGATCTTGTGGATCTCGGCGTCCGAGATCATGGGCATGTGCGCGTCTTCGGGAAAGTAGGCGGCGATCATGCCGGGCAGGACTTCGGCCCAGTGGGTGGGTCGGTCCTCGTAAAAGGCCACGTCGGCGCGCGGGTCCGGGGCATCGACCGCCGGGCCGAGGTCGCGGCGCGCCTTCCAGCCGATGGAGTCCGCGCCGGAGATGACGTAGGCCAGATCTATGTAATGGTCATGGGTCTCGATGAGCGCGTCCTCGGGCTTGCGGCCCGGCCCCTTGGCGACCATGGCGTACAGGCCGTCCTCGATGTCGATCCGCCCGGCGGGCAGATCGGCGAGGTCCGGCCTGCGCAGGAAGGCGAAGGCGGCGGGGAAGCGGGGGTTGAGGTCCGCGTACAGGTCCGCGTTATCGAGGATGTCCAGGATCATTGTACTTTCTTCCTTTCGGCCGTGAGGGCCGCGAGCAGGGACTCGTCCAGGGACGGGTGTGCGAAGATGATCGAGTGCGTATCGTCCGCTGTCCAGCCCTGTTGCACGATCATGGCCGCCGGGGTGACCAGGCGGGACACGTCGTGGCCCACTGCGGTGACGCCGACCACGCGACCGCCGGACCAGACCACCTTGACGAACCCCTGGGTGGCCGCGTGGGCCTGGGCCATGGGGTTGGCCGCGAGCTGGGCCGTGGAGACCTCGGTGGAGTCGAAGTCGGCCAGGAACGCCTCGTTCTCCATCATGCCCACGCGCATGGCCTCGGGCGCGCCGTAAAGCACGCTCGGCACCGGCGGGCAGGCGTAGGGGCCTTCGATCCTTCCGGCGGCGTGCCGGGCCACGTAATGGGCCTGGTGGGAGGCCGCGTGGGCCAGCTGGATGTGGCCGTTGGCGTCGCCGATGGCGTAGATGTCGGGCGCGGCCATGAGGTAGTCGTCGACCTGGATCTGGTTGAAGAGCAACTCGATGCCCGCCTCTTCCAGGCCGATCCCCTGGGTCACGGGGCCGCGTCCAACGGCCACCAGGGCCTTGTCCGCGGTCAGCTTGTCGCCGGTCTGGAAGGTCAGCTCGGCCCTGCCGTCCCTGGTCCGGACACCGGCCACGCGCTCCTCCAGGCGGATGTCCCATTTCCAGCGCTTGAACATGGAGGCCAGCGCCTTGGAGACCTCGGGGTCCTCCAGCGGGGCCACGCGGTCCATGGCGTCCACCACGGTGATCGTGCAGCCGAAGCGGTGGGCCACCTGGGCCATTTCCAGGCCGATGAAGCCCGCGCCGACCACGATCAGTGATTTCGGCATGGATTCCATGGCCAGGAACATGTCGGAGTCGAGCACGCATTCGCCGTCCGGCTCCAGGCCCGGGAAGAAGATGGGCTTGGACCCGGTGGCGACCACGAGCTTTTTGTAGTCCAGCGTTTGCTCGCCGTCGGCCGTGACCACCGTTACCCGGTGATCGCCGGACAGGCGGCCCGTGCCCTCGACCAGCTCGACGCCGAGCTTCTTAAGCTGCATGGCCATGGCCTTGCGGGTGGCTCCGAGGTGCTTTTGCACCCGGCCTTGCAGCCCGGCGAAGTCCACGGTCACCTCGCCCGAGGCGACCTTCATGCGGGCCTGGTTGTGCAGTTCCTCGATGCTTGATGTCGCGCCGAGCCAGAGCTTGGTCGGGATGCATCCCCGGTTGAGGCAGGTGCCGCCCAGGAAGTCCCTTTCCACCAGGGCCACGGACAGGCCGAGGTTCGCGGCTTCCACGGCGGCGTCGAACCCGCCGGGACCGGCTCCGATGACCACGAGATCAAAGGTCATCGGTCAGCTCCATGGAACGGGCGGCCTTGGTCTCGTCCAGCCGGGTCACGGGCAGGGTGACCGGGGCCGAGGTCAGCGCCTCGGGGTTGGAATCGACCAGTCCGGCCAGTTCGATGAGATCGTCGCAGAATTGGTCCAGCGTTTCCTTGTTCTCGGTCTCGGTGGGCTCGATCATGATCGCCTCGGGCACGATCAGCGGGAAGTAGACCGTGGGCGCGTGATACCCCTTGTCCAGCAGCCCCTTGGCGAAGTCGAGCGCGTGCACGCCCTTCTTGGCCTGTTCGGAGGCCGAGGCCACGAATTCGTGCATGCAGATGCGGTTATAGGGGACCTCGAAGTGGTCGCACAGCCGCTTGCGCATGTAGTTGGCGGCCAGGACCGCGTTTTCGGTGGCCCGGGTCAGCCCCTTGCCGCCCAGGCGCAGGATGTAGGCGTAGGCCTTCAGGTACACGCCGAAGTTGCCGTAGAACGGGGCCACGTAGCCGATGGACTTGGGCTGGTCGTAATCCAGGAAGTAGCGGCCGTCCTCGCGCTTGGCCACGCGGGAGATGGGCAGGAACGGGGCGACCTTTTCGGACACGCCCACCGGGCCGGAGCCGGGACCGCCGCCGCCGTGCGGGGTGGCGAAGGTCTTGTGCAGGTTGAGGTGGACGATGTCGAAGCCCACGTCGCCCACGCGCATCTTGCCCATGATGGCGTTCAGGTTGGCCCCGTCGTAGTAGAGCAGGGCGTCGACCTTGCGCAGCATCTTGACGATCTCGGGCAGATTCTTCTCGAACAGGCCGAGCGTGTTGGGGCATGTCATCATCATGCCCGCCACCTCGTCGTCCAGGACCTCGGCCAGGGCGGCCGGATCCACGATGCCGTCCTTGGACTCCACCGAGACCACGTCGAAGCCCGCGATGGCGGCCGACGCCGGGTTGGTGCCGTGGGCCGAGTCGGGCACGATGACCTTGGTTTTTTTATTGCCCCGGTCCTTGTGGTAGGCGGCCATGAGCATGACGCCGGTCAGCTCGCCGTGCGCACCGGCCATGGGGTGCAGGGTGAAGGCGGACATGCCGGTGATCTCGCAGAGCAGGGACTCGGTCTCGTACATGACCTCCAGCGCGCCCTGGCACAGCCCGCCCGCGCCCCGAAGCTGGGGCAGGACCGGATGCAGCCGGGTGAAGCCGGGCATGGCCGCGACCACTTCGGTGAACTTGGGGTTGTACTTCATGGTGCACGACCCCAGCGGGTAGAAGTTGCCGTCCACGCCGAAGTTGCGCTGGGAGAGCCGGGTGAAGTGGCGGACCACGTCGAGCTCGGAGGCCGAGGGCAGGCCGACGTCGCCGTCGCGCAGCAGTTCCTTGGGGATATAGGCCTCTTCGGCCATGCCTTCGCAGGGCCAGCAGCCCTCGCGTCCGGCTACGGATTTTTCGAATATGGTCTTCATTTCAGCGCACCTCGCAGCATCTCGGCGAATATGCCGATCTGTTCTTCGCTGGTCTTTTCCGTGCAGGCCACCAGCAGGCCGTTTTCCAATCCGTCGAAGTACCGGCCCAGCGGGAAGCCGGGCACGAAGCCGCGTTCGGTCAGCTTGGCGATGACCTCGAAGGCGTTGACAGGCAGGGTCACGGCGAACTCGTTGCCGAACGCGCCCTTGGTCAGCATGTCCACGCCCGGAATGCTGGTCAGCCTCTCGGCGCAGATGTGGGCGCGTTCCACCGACACCCGGGCCGCGCGCTTGATGCCGAGCTCGCCCAGGGCGCACATGTGGACCAATGCGCGCAGGGCGCACAGGGACTGGTTGGAGCAGATGTTGGACGTGGCCTTCTGGCGGCGGATGTGCTGCTCCCTGGCCTGGAGGGTGAGCACGTAGCCGGTGCGGCCCTCGGTGTCCGTGGTCCGGCCCACGATGCGGCCGGGCATCTGGCGGATCATGGCCTTGGTGCAGGTCATGATCCCGAGGTACGGGCCGCCGAAGGACAGGGGCAGGCCCAGGGACTGGCCCTCGGCCACGGCGATGTCCGCGCCCATGGCCCCCGGCGTCTTGAGCAGGGCCTGGAGCACGGGATAGGCGGACACGACGGACACGGCCTTGACCTTGGCGGCCGCGGCGAACAGTTCGGTGAAGTCGTTGATGGAGCCGAAGAAGTTCGGGTTCTGGACCAGCACGGCGGCGATGGAGTCGTCCAGCGCGGCCTTGAGGCCTTCGACGTCGGTCCGGCCGTCCTTGTGGGGTACGGTGACGAACTCGAGGTCCAGGTTGGAGGTGTAGGAGCCGAGCATGACCCGGTAGATGGGGTTGAGCGCTTCGGAGACCACGATCTTGCGGCGTTTGGTCTTGCGCACGGCCATCATCAGGGCCTCGTACAGGGCGGTGCCGCCGTCGTAGACCGAGGCGTTGGCGCACTCCATGCCCAGCAGCCGGGTCACGGCGGTCTGGTACTCGAAGATGGCCTGCAGGGTGCCCTGGGAGGCCTCGGGTTGGTAGGGGGTGTAGGCGGTGTAGAATTCGCCGCGCATGGTCAGGGCGTCCACGGCGGCGGGAATGTAATGGTCGTAGAAGCCCGCGCCCAGGAAACTGACGCTGTTGGTGGCGTTCTTGGCGGCCAACCCCTCGAGCTTGGAGAGGACCTCCATTTCACTCAGCCCGTCGGGGATGTCGAAACTCTTGGGGCGCATGTCCTGGGTGATCTCGGCAAAGAGATCCTCCACGGAGCCCACGCCGATGGCGGCGAGCATCTCGCGCACTTCGTCTTCGGTATGCGGTACAAACGGCATGATGGAACCTGCTGGTTTATTGGGGGAAAGAAAAAGGGCCGAGACGTGTGCCCCGGCCCTGTCAGCGTCGTTGCTAGTGGGCCTCGGATTCGACCACCGCGGCGTAGGCTTCGGCGTCCAGCAGTCCCTCGGGATCGCCCTTGATCCGGAACTTGAGCAGCCAGCCCGAGCCGTACGGCTCCTCGTTGACCTTTTCAGGGGCGTCCTCGAGTTCGGTATTGACCTCGATGACTTCGCCGGTCACCGGGGCGTATATCTCGCTGGCCGCCTTGACGGATTCGACGGAACCCATCTCCGCGCCCGCCTCGAAGGTGTCGCCCACCTCGGGCAGCTCCACGAAGGTCAGGTCGCCCAGCTGCTCCTGGGCGAAGTGGGTGATGCCCACCGTGGCGACGTCGCCTTCGACCATGACCCATTCGTGGGTGTTCGCATACAAAAGATCTTCGGGAATCATATCTCTCTCCTTAGATTCAAAAGGGGTATTTCCAAGTGTGTGATCGCCAGACTATTAGCATGGGATTATTTTGTTGGAAACAGTAAAAATAATGACACTTCCAAGCTTTTTGTCCGTTTTCGCCGAGGAATGCGCGAATCCGCCAAAAAGCTGACGAACAGACTTCGGCGGCGGACAAAATAGCTCCGTGTTTCCGGACGATTGAGCGCGAAGACGTGTTCAATATAGTCATATTTGTTTTATTGTGGTGGTGTAGAAAGTATTACGACGGTGGTTGACCATGGCACGAAGCAGGGGTATCCTGGCCGATGCGTATGAGCGTTGCACCGTCGAAATCCGGCCTGTCAGAGCCCTTTGCCGCACCCGATCCCGGCTCCCGCGTGGAGGTCGAGGTCGGGGGGCGCGTCTGGCTGCTCGACCGGGCCGCGGACATGGAGGCGCTGTGGGACGCCATGGACGACGAGGATCTGGACGAGGACGAGCGGCTGCCGTACTGGGCCGAGGTCTGGCCCGCCAGCGTGCTGCTCGGGCGGCACATCCTGCGCAACGCGGACCGGCTTGCGGGCAGGGCCTGCCTGGACATCGGCTGCGGGCTCGGCCTGACCGGCCTGATCGCGGCGTCCGTGGGTGCGCATGTGGCCGCCTTCGACTACGAGTGGCCCGCCGTGCGTTTCGCCCGGCACAACGCCGCGCTGAACGACGTCCCCCAGCCCCTGTGGCTGCTCATGGACTGGCGCGATCCGGCGGTCCGGGCCCGCGCGTTCGACTTCATCTGGGGCGGGGACGTGCTTTACGAAAAGCGGTTTTTCGATCCCCTGATCCGGCTCTTCCGCCACGCGCTCGCCCCGGACGGGCGCATCTGGATCGGCGAGCCCGTGCGCACCGTGTCCCGGCCCGTCTGGGAGCGGCTCGCGGACGAGGGGTTCGAGGCAAGGAAATTGACCGTGGAAAAGGTCGCCCTGTGCGGCCAGAACGCCACGGTAAACCTGTGGGAAATCACCATCCCCTGAGATTGGAGGACATTATGGGCAAGACCATCCGATTCGGCGTGTCGCTGGATTCCGACCTGTTGGAGAAGTTCGACCAGCACTGCGAGGAGCGCAGCTACCAGACCCGCTCCGAGGCCATCCGCGACCTGATCCGCAACACCCTGGTCCAGCGCGAGTGGGAGCAGGCCGAGGGCGACCTGGCCGGGACCCTGACCCTGGTCTACGACCACCACAAGTCCGGCCTGTCCCAGAAACTGACCGAGATCCAGCACGAGGCGCACCACGTCATCCAGTCATCGCTGCACGTCCATCTCGACCATTACAATTGCCTGGAAGTGATCATCCTCAAGGGCGACGCCGAGGTCATCAAGGAACTCGGCCAGAAACTCATTTCCACCAAGGGCGTCAAGCACGGCAACCTCGCCTTGACAACCACCGGCAAAGACTTGATTTAAGAAGGCCTCCGGCGGCCGGGGGAAGGGGAGAGGGAAACCCTTTGAAAAGGGCTTTCCCTCTCCCCTTCCCCCGGGCCCCCATCCCCTCTCCCTTCCTAAACTTTTTTGGTGCCGCTTCGCGGGGCCGGAGGAGGGTGGGAGTACGCCGCTTGCGCAAGAGGGGGGAGACCTGAGCAAGGAAGGGATAGATTATGGAAGACGTACAGAAGAGTCAGGCGTCCATCGCCATGCCCATCGACCGGGTGGGGGTCAAGGGGTTGCGGCTGCCGATCACCGTCCGGCACCGCGAGTCCGGGGTCCAGCACACCGTGGCCCAGGTGTCCATGTCCGTGGACCTGCCCGCCGAGTTCAAGGGCACGCACATGAGCCGTTTCGTGGAGGCCCTGGAGCACTGGGAAGGAACGCTCGACTACAACTCCTTCCTGTCCCTGCTCGACGACGTCGTGGACCGGCTCCAGGCCCGCAGCGCCCACCTGCGTTTCGTGTTCCCCTATTTCCTGCGCCGCAAGTCGCCGGTCACCAAGACGGGCGGCATGATGGACTACACCTGCCGGGTGGACGGCTATCTCAAGGACGGCAAGCTGACCTTCACCCTGGGCGCGGACGTGCCGGTCATGACCGTCTGCCCGTGCTCCAAGGCCATCTCGGACGAGGGTGCGCACTCCCAGCGGGCCGAGGTCCGCATCCGGACGCGGTTCGACGGCTTCCTCTGGCTCGAGGACCTCATCGAGATCGGCGAGCGCGCCGGTTCCTGCCAGGTCTACTCCCTGCTCAAGCGCGAGGACGAGAAATACGTCACCGAGACCGCCTTCGCCCACCCGACCTTTGTCGAGGACGTGGTCCGCGAGGCCGCCAAGGGGCTGGACGAGCACCCCAAGGTCACCTGGTACAAGGTCGAGGTGGAGTCCTTCGAATCCATCCACAACCATTCGGCGTTCGCGGTCATCGAGAGCGACGGGTAGCCGCTCCAGGCCCGATTTGCATCCCGCGCCTTCAGGGACTATACCATGTTGTAGCTGCTTCCCCTGACTGCCCAAGGGAGTGATCACTTATGTCCGACGCCAGCATCTCGGCCTTGTCCGCCCTGTCCACCGTGCAGGACGTCACGGCCAACAACATCGCCAACATGAACACCGACGGCTTCAAGGCCTCGGCGGTGTCGCTCGAGTCCGGCCCCGGCGGGCAGGGCGTGGATGTGGCCTCCATCACCGAGTCCACCACGCCCGGCTCCATGGTGGGCGGCGTGGAGACCTCCAATACCGACCTGGGCCGCGAGATGGTCGACATGATCACCACCAGCCGCGCCTTCGAGGCCAACACCACCTTCATCCGTGCGGATGAGGAGATGACCGGCCATCTGCTCAACATGATCGCCTGATACCGGCGTCGCTCCCCTGAATCCGCCCGGCGGCGCCCCGCCTTGACATCTCCTCGATCCATGTCATACGGTCTATCATGGCCCGTCTGCGCGCGTTCCCTTTTCGGGGAGCGGCCGGTACGGGCCATACTTGCGTAACAACACCAAACCCCGATACAGGGGATCCACGCCCGCTCTCCACCCGACCGCGCGAAGCGCCGATAAAGAGTTTAGGAAGGGAGAGGGGATGGGGGCCCGGGGGAAGGGGAGAGGGAAAGCCCTTTGCAAAGGGTTTCCCTCTCCCCTTCCCCCGGGCGCCGGAGGCATTGCGACATGAACAAGGCAGTAAAGACCGATTTCGACGTCATCATCGTGGGCGGCGGCCCGGCCGGGCTGTTCGCCGCGTACTACCTGGGCGAGCACTCCGACCTGGACGTGCTGCTCATCGACAAGGGCAAACGCTCGCTCAAGCGCAACTGTCCCCTTTCCGGAGATCAGGAATGCGTCAAGTGCCGACCGTGCAACATCCTGTGCGGCGTGGGCGGGGCAGGGCTGTTTTCCGACGGCAAGCTCAACTACATCCACAAGCTCGGCAAGACCGATCTGACTCAGTTCGTGGGCACGTCCGAGGCCATCAAGCTGATTGACGAGACCGAGGAGATCTTCAACAAGTTCGGCATGGACGGCAAGGTCTTCCCGACCGACATGGAAGAGGCCAAGCAGATCCGCAAGCAGGCGCGCAAGCACGGCATCGACCTGCTGGTCATCAAGCAGAAGCACCTCGGCAGCGACAACCTGCCCGGGCACATCGCGGGCATGGCCGACCACATCCAGGACAAGGGCGTGGTCTTTCACACCTCGGAGAACGTCACCGACGTGGTCGTCAAAAGCGGCAGGGTCGCGGGTGTGGTCACCAACCGCCAGGAATACACGGCCAAGAACGTCATCCTCGCCCCGGGCCGGGTGGGCGCGGAATGGGTTGCCAACGAGGTGCGCAAGCACGGCATCGGCGTGTCCCAGCGCGGCATCGAGGTCGGCGTGCGCGTGGAGGTCCACAACGAGATCATGCAGGACCTCTGCTCGGTCATCTACGATCCGACCTTCTTCGTGCGCACCAACAAGTACGACGACCAGACCCGCACCTTCTGCACCAATGCGGGCGGCTACGTGGCTCTCGAGAATTACCAGGACTTCGTCTGCGTCAACGGCCACGCGCTGATGAACAAGAAGTCGGACAACACCAACTTCGCCTTCCTGTCCAAGGTGGTCCTGAACGATCCGGTGGAGGACAACCAGGCCTACGGCGAATCCATCGGCCGCCTGGCCACCCTCATCGGCGGGGGCAAGCCCATCCTCCAGCGGTTCGGCGACCTGCGCCGGGGCCGCCGGTCCACCTGGGACCGCATCGGCAACGGCTATATCGAGCCCACGCTCAAGAACGTGGTCCCAGGCGACATCGCCATGGCCCTGCCCGAGCGCATCCTGACCAACCTCATGGACGGCCTGGAACAGCTCAACAACGTGGTCCCGGGCGTGTCCAACGACGAGACCCTGCTCTACGCCCCGGAGATCAAGTTCTTCGCCACCCAGGTGGACACCCGCAAGCACCTGGAAACCAGCGTGGACGGCCTGTTCGTGGCCGGCGACGGACCCGGCGTGGCCGGCAACATCGTCGGTGCCGCCGCCACCGCCCTCATCCCGGCCAAGGAAATCATCCGCCGCTCGTAGGCGGCGGGGTGCTTTATTAGTGCCTCCGGCGGCCGGGGGAAGGGGAGAGGGAAACCCTTTGCAAAGGGCTTTCCCTCTCCCCTTCCCCCGGGCCCCCATCCCCTCTCCCTTCCTAAACTTTTTGTATGCGCATGCGCGCGTGGGGTGGGTTGAGGGGGAGCGTGCGTCTTCGCCGAAGCCCGGCCGGATGAGACAGTTCGGTCGGGCAAAGATAAGAATGATCGCCATCGCAGAATCCCTGTGAAGCGGCAAAAGCTTTTGAGCGGGGGCCGTGTGGGGGCCTGGAGCCGTCGACAGCAGCGATGGGGCGGCACCCCGGGAGGGCCGTGCCCGATGCTACATTTATCGTATCCGTATGTGTAAGCTACCGCCGGAATCGTACCAAAATGTACTTTTCGTCCCCCGGATCGATGCCGCTCCTGCCGGTCGGGTAAGAATATTATCCTTTTAATTCATTGTGTTGATGTGCAGCGTGTCTCGAGTTTTCAGGCCCGAGCCATTGGCATGATCATTGCGATGCATAGGTTTCGGGTATGCTCCCTGGTAATCTCCGTCCTTTGGGAAGAGGGCGGGCAAGGGCGGTCATTCGGAACCAAATCAAACGGGAAGGCGGCATCGTGCGACAGGCATCGGTCGGGAACAAGCTGCGTGGCGGAATGGAAACGGAAACCCATTTTCCGGGGGTGCAGGACGGCACGGGATTGTCCTGTGCGGAAAAGCAAAGCGGCAAGGCCGGGGAATGCTCCACCGGGACGTGCCGGGGGCGGATCGTTCCGCTGCTGCGGCGGATGAACGAACTGCTTTCCGAGCGCGACGACTTCAGCGGGGCCCTGGACTGCCTGCTGGCCTACATGCGCAACGACATGGGCATCCGGCGCGGCATGGTCAGCCTGTACGACCGCGAGAGCGGGCGCATCTTCGTGCACCGGAGCATCGGCCTGACCCCGGCCGAGGAGGACCGGGGCGTGTATCTCATGGGCGAGGGCATCACCGGCAAGGTGGTCGAGACCGCGCGGCCCATCGTCGTCTCCCGCATCGGCGACGAGCCCACCTTCCTCAACCGCACGGAATCCTTGTCCGGCAAGCAGGACCTGGACTGCTCCTTCATGTGCGTGCCCATCGTGCGCGGCAGCAAGGTGCTGGGCACCATCAGCGCGGAGCGGCGCTACGACGACAAGTGGTTCGTGGACAAGCACCTCGACGTGCTCGTGGTCATGTCCTACATCCTGGCCCACGCGCTGGAGCTGTACCTGATCGAAAACGTGGACAAGGTGCAGTGGGAGAACCGCACCCGGCAGCTCATCAGCCGCATCAAGGAACAGTTCAAGCCGCCGAACATCATCGGCAACTCGGCCCCCATGCGCGAGGTCTATGCTCTGATCCGCAAGGTCGCGCCGACCCGGACCACGGCCCTGCTTCTCGGCGAGAGCGGGGTGGGCAAGGAGATGATCGCGGACGCGCTGCACTACGGCGGGCCGACGCCCGAGGGGCCGCTGGTCAAGTTCAACTGCGCGGCCATGCCCGAGAACCTGGTGGAGAGCGAGCTGTTCGGCCACGAGAAGGGGGCCTTTACCGGGGCGACCCAGTCCCGCAAGGGCAAGTTCGAGGAGGCCGACGGCGGGACCATCTTCCTGGACGAGATCGGGGAGCTCGCCCTGGGAGCCCAGGCCAAGCTGTTGCGCGTGCTCCAGGACCGCCAGTTCGAGCGGGTCGGCGGCAACAGTTCCATCACCGTCTCCATCCGGATCATCGCGGCCACCAACCGGGACCTGGCCGAGATGGTCGCGGAAGGGACCTTCCGCCAGGATCTCTACTACCGGCTCAACGTCTTTCCGATCATGGTCCCGCCCCTGCGCGAGCGGGGCAATGACATCGTCACCCTGGCCGAGCACTTCGTGGCCCGCTACGCCGTGGAGACCGAAAAAAGGATCACCTCCATCTCCACCTCGGCCCTGAACATGCTCACCCGCCACGACTGGCCGGGCAACGTGCGCGAGCTGGAGAACGTCCTGCACCGGGCCGTGATCCTGGCCGACGACGAGACCATCCACAGCCACGACCTGCCCCTGTCCCTCCAGTCGCCCCAGCTTGCGGACAGCGGTATGCCCAACGGCCTGGAGGCGCGCCTGCGGTCCATCGAATACGAGATGATCGTCGAGGCCCTGCGCCAGCATCGCGGCAACACCACCGAGGCGGCTCAAGCCCTGGGGCTGACCCGGCGGACCATGGGGCTGCGCATGAAGCGCTTCAACCTGAATTACAAGTCCTTCCGCCAGGTTGTGGACAAGCGGGCCTTGTAGGGGCACCGTCCTCACCCGATCCCATTGCCGAACGTGTGACTGGCGATGGCGGAGCCTGCCGGGTTCCCGCCATCGCCAGTCTGCGTCCTCGGGTCCGCGTGCGGGCGGACTCGGCGGTTAGGAGGCTCCGCCGGAAAGATCACAGGTCAGTTGCCCGTTCTCGTCGATCAGGCTCGTGCAGTCGGGGCAGGACGTGGAGAGCGTGCCGTCGCGCGCCTCGGCCGGGCTCCTGGGCACGATGAAGCGGGCCGGGGCCCGGGGCAGTCCGGCCAGTTCATCGACGTATGCCCGCGGCAGCCCGTGGGCGCGCGCTCCTTCGACGATGAAATGGAGGTATTCCCTGCTTGGCGGCACCGGGTCGCCGAGCAGGTCCTTCTTGTACAGGACGGCGTAGCGGCCCTCGCCCGTTGCATCGTAGACCGTGGCCGGGCTGTGAAAATAGTCGCCGGTCCCGTTGAGCCGGACCCCCTGCCAGGCGTCCAGGCTGTCCGCGTCCGTGGGCCCCAGGGAGTAGACCACGCCCCACAGGGTGTGCCCGGGGGCCGGGATCACGGTCTCCAGGCCGCCGTCCCAGAGCCGGTTGTTGCCGAAAAAGCCCAGGGCGAGGCCGGGGAGCCGGGCCGGGCCCAGGACGTCCGCGCCGGTGCAGCGCTGTCTTATCTGTTCCGGGTTCATGTTCGAACCGTAGGCGAAATAGATGATCCTGGATGCCGCCTGCCGTTCCTTCCTGGGCAGGCTTTCGGTCCGGACCGTGATCGGTTGCATGGGGGTATCCTCCTGTGCGGTTGTGAAGTTGCGGGACCGCCAAAGGCCGAGAGCAAGAGACCTTCGGCGGTCCCGCGGTCAAAGTCGGTAGAACCCATGGAGGTATCAAGGGCTACCAGACGTTGAGGACCCATTCCTTGTTGTGCTTGTATTCCATGTCCGTGAACAGGGTGTTGGCCATCTGTTCGGCCAGCCAGGTGGCGCCCGCGTAGCCGACCACGGGATGGCGGTACATGCCCGCCCGGTCGTAGGTCGGGAAGCCCACCCGGAGCATGGGGATATTGTTGTCGATGGCCACGAACCGCCCCTTGGAGTGGCCTAGGATGAGGTCCAGCTCCAGCCCCTGGTTGACGATGCGGTCCTGCAGCTCCATGAGGTCGGCGTTGGTCACGATCTCCATGTCGTAGTCCACGTTCTCCTTGAGGGCGATGACGCGCGGGTCGTCCACGTAACGGACGTTGTCGTCGCCCAGCAGCAGGAGCTTGGGCCGCATCTCCAGGTCCAGGCAGAACTCGGCGAGGCCGATGACCAGGTCGGGCGCGCCATAGATGGCCACGCGCTTGTCGGCCAGGAACATGTGCACCAGGTCGGTCAGGGCGTCGATGGCGATGCCGCGTTCCCGGACCAGGGATTCGGGGATCGGCTTGCCGGTCATGGCCTTGAGGCTGTTCAGGAAGGTGTCGGTGTTGCGGATGCCGATGGGCGTGGGCCCGATGACCGCCGGAACGCTGAACTCGTCTTCCAGGTACTGCGCGGCCTTGGCCCCCTCGTAGCGGTTCAGGGCGATGGTCCCCAGGGCGTTGGCCGTGCCGCGCAGGTCCTCGATGGTCGTCTCGCCGTGGGACACGTGGTTGCCCGAGGGCATGAGCGGGGAGTCGAAGGTCTCGATCTCGAAGAGCACGGTGGCGTCCACGTCCATCTCGGCCAGCAGGTGCTTGAGATGGGTCACGTCGCCCGGATTGACCCAGCCGGTGATCAGGTTGATCTTTTCGCTGGGCTCGGTCTTCTCGGCGAAGTGGGCGACGAAGTCCTTCACGGCCAGGTCGTAGCCCGTGATCATGCTGCCCACGAAGCTCGGGGTGTGGATGGGGATGAGGTGGACCTCGCGGCCCGGGTATTTCTGGGGCAGCAGTTCGGCGTTGAGCTTGGTGACCACGCCGTCGATGTCGTCGCCGATGACCTCGGTGGAGCAGGTGGAGATGATCGGCACCACCTTGACGTCGGGGTAGCGCATGAGCAGGACGTCCACGGCCTCCTCCACGCGGGAGCACGCGCCGAAGACCGCGCCGTCCTCGTGGACCGATGACGAGGCGATTTCGAAGCTCTCCCTGAAGTGCTGTGAGATGAGCATGCGCACGAACATGACGCATCCCTGGCCGCCGTGGACGATGCCGATGCATTCCTTGATGCCGATGCTGGCGAACTGCGCGCCGCACGGCTGGCAGGTGAAGATCGGGTTGATGCAGCCGACGCGTTCCTTTTCCTTAACTTCGCAGGGCATATGCTTTCCTTTCTAATAATGCTGGTCGTTGAGTTCCTGGTTGAGCGAACCGCTGACCGTCAGGTGGTCGATCCGCGCAAACAGCCCGTCCATGAGAACGGCGATGTCTTCCTTGGACATGCCCGCGAGCCAGGGGCAGCGTTTCCTGAACGCCTCGGCCATGGTCACGGCGTCCACCCAGTAGCAGCGTTCCTCCGGGGTCTTTCTGCTGACCGGCTCCTCCAGCAGGAGGCTCCTGGTCATGCCCAGGATGTTCTCGTTCTGCCGTTTCCGGTCCCAGGTCCGGGAATGGAACTGCCACAGGCATTTCTTCATGATGTAGTCTTCCAGTACGGCGATCTTGTCTTGCATCGATTCGGCCATGGGTCCCTCCTAGACGGCGTCGGCCAGCACGTTGTGTTCGAACGGCGGGTAGGTCTTCTTGCGCAGGTCCTTGAGGCAGTTGTACTTGCCCGTGTATTCCCGCATGTCGGGGGAGTTCCTGACCTCGTCGGGCAGGTCCGCGTCCGAGATCATGCGCTGGGTCTCGAACCCCTTGTCCGTGGGAATCTCGTCCTTGCTGATGTCGAGCAGGGAGAGCTTGTGGATGGGAGAATAGATGGCGTTGTAGATGTCCCGGGCGAACCGGACCCAGCCTTCCCAACCCTTCCACGGGCCGTTGTGGTAGCCGTGGGCGTTCAGGTAGGGCACGCGGATCTTCTTGGCCACCTCGCCGGGGCGCTTGCCGGTCAGGATGATGTCCGGCTGGAGGTTTTCCATGGCCTCGAGCCCTTCGAGCTCGTTGGGATCGTCGATGGCCAGGGCTCCCTGCTCGCAGCGGGCGATGCCCTTTTCCATGTCGCCCTGGTGGCCGAACTTGGTGTAGACCGAGACCACGTCCATGCCCATCTCGTCGTGGATGACGTGGGCCCAGTGCCACAGCTTGGAGCCGCCGGGCCACAGGCAGACCTTCTTGTCCTTCAGCCGGACATTGTACCAGTCCAGCTCCGGCTTCCAGCGGGCGGTCTCCTCGTCGATGATCTTCTGGGCGCGCTCCTCGATGCCGAAGAACAGGGCGATCTTCTTCAGCGAGGTGCCCAGGGGCTCGAATCCGAAGCCGTCGATGTCCAGGCGGGGGGTGCCGTAGCGCCTGCGCAGCTCGTTGCAGATGTACTCGGCCGAGCGGGCGCATTCGAGCACGTTCAGGTGCGCGCCGTGCATGGAACACAGGTCGTCGTAGGACCCGTTGCCGGTGAAGGTGGCCAGCACCTGCACTCCCATGCGGTTGAAGTAGTCGATCATGACTTCCTGGTCGCCCTGGATGTTGTACTCGCCCACGTAGTTGATGACGTAGTCGCTCTTGATGTCCGGCTCCACGGTGCCGACCTTCTGGTTGAGCCAGGCGATGTTGATCTTGTGGTGCCCGCCGGACTGGCTGGGCCCGCCGAAGCCGGGCGAGTTGCAGACGAAGATGTCCACGTCCGGCATCTCCTCCATGACCTCCTGGGCCACGGCCTCGATGTCGTCGCCGATGAGCGCCGAGGCGCAGGTCTGGTAGATGGACATGCGCTTGATGTGCGGGCACGCCTTGAAGGACTCGATGATGGACTGCTTGAGCTGCTTCTCGGCCCCGAACACGATGTGCTTTTCCTTCATGTCCGTGGCGAAGGTGTACTTGATCTGGAAGTTGTCGTTGTCGCTGATGTAGCGCTTGGTCTGCCAGGTGTCGTAGGTGCATCCGATGGGCCCGTGGCTTAAGTGGATGACGTCCTTCATGGGCGTGCCGATGACGTGCTTGGCGCCGCAGTAGGCGCAGCCGCGTTCGGATATGGTCCCGGGAATGGTGTTCAGGTAGCCGAGCGGCAGGGCGGAGGTCAGGTCCTCGCCCTCGCCCTTGACCACGGCGTGCTGCTTGCGTTCGGGGATGCACTTGCTGCACTGGAACTCATGATATGGCATGGGGTGTCTCCTTGAATCTGTCGGGGGTCTGCGTTTACAGGATGGCGCTTTCGCCGTGCTCGTCGGTGCGCACGCGCAGGGCGTCGTCGATGGGGCAGACGAAGACCCTGCCGTCGCCCACCTGGCCGGTCCGGTTGATCTCCACGATGGTGTTGACCACCGGGGCGACCGCCTTGTCCGGGACCACGACCGAAAGCATGCGTTTGGGGATGTAGGACACGGCCTTGTACTTGCCCTTGGCCAGCTCCTCGGGGCGGATGTCCACGTTGAGCTCGCCGGCTATGCCGCGCTGCTTGCCGCGTCCCAGTACCTGAACCGCGGTCATGCACGGGAAGCCGAGTCCGTCCAGGGCCTCCTTGGTCGCGCTCATTTTCCGGGGCCGGATGATGGCGATGATTTCCTTCATGGCCGCCACCTACAGTCCGTTCGTGCCCGTGCGCACCGTGACCGCGTTCTCCACCGGGGTGACGAAGACCTTGCCGTCGCCGAAATTGCCGGTGTAGGCCTTGTAGTGGATGAGCTTGAGGACCTCGTCCACGTCCGCCTCCTCGACGACCATCAGCAGGATGGTGCGGGGCAGTTCATCGTAGTGGATGGTGCCCACGGTGATGCCTTTCTGCTTGCCGCGTCCGAACGCGCCTATCTTGGTCATGGATGCGAAACCCGCCTCGGCCAGTCCGTCGGCCACGATGTCCGCGGCGTCGGCCCTAACGATTGCCTTGATCATCTTCAGTGCCATGTGGTGCTCCTTATCAAGGGGTGAAAGATTGTCCGGGGGTGAGGGGCGCCGCCCCGCCCCGGGCCGGCTAGTCGGCGATGCCGTACTTGACCACCATGGCTTCGAGCTCGTCCATGGTCAGCGGGGTCGGGATGACGAAGTTGTCGTTGTCGATGATCTTCTGGCCCAGGGTGCTGTATTCCAGGGCCTGGTTTTCCGTGGGGTCGTATTCGCAGACGGTCTTCTTGTTGAACTCGGCCTTCTGCACGATGTTGTCGCGGGGCACGAAATGGATCATCTGGGTGCCGATGGCGCTGGTGAACTCGTCCAGGAACTCGCGCTCCTGGTCCACGTTGCGGCTGTTGCAGATCACGCCGCCCAGGCGGACGCCGCTCTGCTTGGCGTACTTGACCAGGCCGCGGCAGATGTTGTTGGCCGCGTAGATGGCCATCATCTCGCCCGAGGCCACGATATAGACCTCCTGGGCCTTGCCGTCGCGGATGGGCATGGCGAAGCCGCCGCAGACAACGTCGCCGAGCACGTCGAAGAAGACGAAGTCCAGGTCCTCGGTATAGGCCCCGTTGTTCTCCATCAGGTCGATGGCGGTGATGACGCCCCGGCCCGCACAGCCGACGCCCGGTTCCGGGCCGCCGGACTCGACGCACTGGATGCCCTTGTAACCCGTGCGGATAACCTTTTCCTTGGTGACTTTTTCCGCGCCCTGGTCGCGCAGCACGTCCATGAGCGTCTCCTGCGGCTTGCCGCCGAGGATCAGCCGGGTGGAGTCGGCCTTGGGGTCGCAGCCGTGGATGAAGATTTTCTTGTCGTGGAAGTTGGCCATGGCCGCAGCCGTGTTCTGCGTGGTCGTGGACTTGCCGATGCCGCCCTTTCCGTAGATAGCGATTTTCCGGGTCATGCTCTTTCCTTTGGCGTTCTTGCCCCTGCTTCAGGTTTCGGGGACGCCTTTTGAGGTTCGTTTCGGGCTCATATGAGCATGGCGCATGCCAGGAGGGAAAAACCGGGCTGAAATTGGTCGAATTTGATTTCCAGACCGAAAAAGGGGCCGATTCCGTACTCCGGGCGAACGGATTTCGGCGTGATTGTACGGATCGGTGCGAAACAACGGCGGTCCGATTCGGCCGTATCGTACCGATCGGTACGCTTTTGCGCGGTTCGCACCGGACGGTACGGGGCCCTGGACGCGAAAAAGGGCCGGAGGCGGTCGCCTCCGGCCCGTATGGTCGGAATGGATGGGGAGGGGGGATCAGATCTGCGGATCGCCGGGATAGGCGGGATTGACCTTGCCCACCATCTCGTCCAGGTCGATGCGCACCACGGCGGTCTTGCGCAGGACCTTTTCCGGGTACCCGCCGGTGGGGCCCTGGTGCTGGGCCAGGATGACGTCGAGCCCGGCCGCCTTTTCCGCCGGGTCCTCCAGTACCGTGGCACGCCCCCGGCCGCTGACCGAGGTGAAGTGGGTGGTGTAGCCGCAGCCGTCCTCGGCCCGGATCAGTTCGCTCTCCACCACCGTGGTGAAGGCGGCCAGACCGTTGGCGCGCACGCAGTCCATCTTGAACCCGGCCATGGCGCTGTGGAAGTAGATGGCGTTGTCGGCATAACCGAAGTCCACCGTGACCGCGTAGGGCCTCTCGCCGTCCCACAGTCCGAGTTGCAGGGTGGTGCAGCGCTTGAGCAGCTCCTCCACCATGGCCTTGTCCTGAATTTCGCGCTTGGGATGCCGCATCTAGTTCTCCTTTATGAGGTTGTTCAACAGGGTGTCGAGCGTCGGACGCATGGTGTCGCACCGGTCGGCCTGGGAGCGCATTTGCCGCGCGTCCTGCACGAACGGCGCGTCCACGATCTCGTCGGCGCAGTTTGTGAGCAGCAGCTCCATGCTGCGCGGGGTGGTTTCTAGATGGAACTGTACGCCGAGAATGCGGTTCCCGAAGGCGAAGGCCTGGTTCGCGCAGGCCCGGCTACGCGCCAGATGGACAGCTCCCGGCGGGATGGAGAAGGTGTCCCCGTGCCAGTGGAAGGCCGTGAACGAATCGGGCAACCCCTTGAACAGCGGGGAGACGGCTCCCCCGGCGGTGGCTTCGACTGCCAGCCAGCCGATTTCGGGTTCGGGGTTGCGGGTGACCTCGCCGCCGAGCGCTTCGGCGAACAGCTGGGCTCCCAGGCAGACGCCCAGCATGGGCTTGCCGGTCTCGATCACCCCGCGCAGGAGCGCCTTTTCGGCGACCAGCCAGGGGTGCTCGGTTTCGTCGTGGACGCTCATGGGACCGCCCAGCACGGCCAGGAAGTCGAAGTCCTCCGGCCCGGGCAGGGGGCCGCCCGCATAGACCGGCGTGCGCGCCAGGGTGTGCCCGTTGGCCCGGGCCCACTGTTCAAGGGCGGCGGGGCCTTCGAACGGAACGTGTTCGAGAGTATGAATTCGCATGGCTTTGCTGCATCCTCCGTGGTTGCGTTTGTTGGTCTGCCAAAGCAAATATGGGGCCAACGGTGCGGGCGCGGGCCGGGTGCCCGCCGGGCCGTCGTTTTTCGGGACCGGGCGCGGGGGTGCCCGTTCGGTCCGTTCGATCCGGCCCTATCGATTCTTAGAACTGATACGGCGGAGAGAAATTTTCGATAAAATGGCGGGCGGCCGGAAGCCGGTTCGAATCGGTTTTCGGTCCTCTCCCGGACGGGACCGGGAGTCCTCTTCGCGAAGCGGCCGGGCAGGAGGGCGATTTTCCAGAATTTCTTTGTGTGAAGGAGTTATAGTCGTTGACATGCCGTCAGTAAATTGACAGAGAAGATATATAGTAAAGATATGGTTGCGGGGCAGGGGGTCCTGTCGGCCGCGTATCCATATGAATTTCGGAGGGGGGAAATGTCGCTCAACCTGGACGGCATCATCGGGAACAGTCCGGCCCTGGCCAAGGTCTTCAAAGTCCTGGGCAAGGTCGCGCCCACGGACAGCACGGTGCTGGTCATGGGCGAATCCGGGACCGGCAAGGAGTTGCTGGTCCGGGCGCTGCACCGCAACAGCGAGCGGCGCGACATGCCGTTCGTGCCCATCAACTGCGGGGCGATCCCCAGGGAACTGCTCGAGTCCGAGCTGTTCGGGCACGAGAAGGGCGCCTTCACCCACGCCATCCGCTCCCGGCCGGGCCGCTTCGAATTGGCCGACGGCGGGACCATCTTCCTGGACGAGATCGGGGAGATGGACCTGTCGCTGCAGGTCAAGATCCTGCGCGCCCTCCAGGAGAAGGAGATCGAGCGGGTGGGCGGCACCTCCATCAAGAAGGTGGACGTGCGCGTGGTGGCCGCCACCAACCGGGACCTGGAGGGAGAGGTGGCCTCGGGCCGGTTTCGCGAGGACCTTTTCTACCGCCTCAACGTCATCCCCCTGAATCTGCCTCCCCTGCGCGAGCGCGGCATGGACATCCTGCTCCTGGCCGAGCATTTCCTGAACCGGCACTGCGGCAGCAAGGCCCGCAAGCCGCTGGCCCTGTCCGACAAGGCGCGGGAAATGCTCCTGACATATTCCTGGCCCGGCAACGTGCGCGAGCTGGAGAACTTCATGGAGCGGCTGACCATCCTGTGCGACGACTGCGAGGTCCGGCCCGAGGACCTGCCGGACAAGATATTCGCGGACATCGGCGAGAAGCCGCTCAGGAAGGAAGAGAAGGTCGTGCCCATGCGCCCGGCCGGATTCGCCTGGCCCTCGCTCAAGGACATGCGCGACAAGGATCTCAAGCTCAAGGACTTCCTGGAGGCCATCGAGGGCCGCCTGCTGGCCGAGGCCCTGGAACAGGCCGACGGGATCAAGAACAAGGCCGCCGAGCTGGTCGGCATAAAGCGGACCACCCTCATCGAGAAGTTGAAAAAAAGGGATTTGCTGTAACCCGCGGGGGAGTGCAGGAGTTGCCCGTTTCGCGGGTAGCACGACAATTGCATAACCGCTTGCCGTGACTGTGAAATATGTCAAAAGTATAGCCTGGCCCCTGGCGGCCGCCCTTGTCTTGGGACTGATCCTGGCCGATCCCGCCCAAGCCCTGCGGGTAGGTTTTTCCTCTCAGGGCGGTTCGGAGAGGATGACTTTTGCTTTTGATTCCGACACATTGCCACAGTCGCCCGTAACGCGAACCGGCAAGCGGACCCTGAAGGTCCTGCTGCCCATGGGCATCTGGAGCCGGGAAGCCCGGCCCGATGCCCGGGACCTCCCCGGCAGCCTCGTCAAATCCATCGCCACCACGGACAACGGGGTGGAAATAACCACCTCCACCGACGCATTCGGCTATATCCGGGTGCCCGCCCAGGGCAAATCCGAATTCGTGCTACAGGTCTACGCCGATTCCATCGGCGCGCGCTGGCGGTCGCCCGACGCGCCCCCGGCCCGACAGGCCGCCACGCCCGCCCCGGCCCCCGCCGTCCAGGCTCCCGCCGCATCCGCATCCGCTCCGGCGGCCGAGCCCATGGTTCCCTCGGCTGCGGACGTGGCCCGCAATCTTTCCACGGTCCGGCCCGACCAGCCCCGGCCTGCGGGAGGAGAGGCCGACCTGCCTCCCGAAATTCCGTCCGCCGAGCGCAAGCCGTTCTTCGCCGTGCCCTATTCGGTGCGCAACGAGGTTCAGACTCCCGCCGACCAGGCACCCGTCAGCCAAGCGGCGGACCAAGCGCCCGCCGCCCAGGCCCCGGGCGTACGGACGGCCGCCGCGCCCGCCGAGGCCGTGACCGGCGACTATCCGCCCGCCAGCGAATTGCGCTTCAAGGCGGTGAACAAGTCGGCCGAGGACGTGAAGTTCGCGGAACTGGCCGGTGATGCCGGGGGGAGCGCCCCGGTGGTAGCTCCGCTTGACGTCGCGTCCGGACCGGTTGGCGAACCGGCCACGCGCCAGGCGGTCACACCCCTGCCGCAGCCTGCCGGGCCCGAGCCGCAACCGGCTCCCGAGGCACCGGTCCAGGAGTCTCCGTCCCCCGGCCAGATGGTCGGCAGCGTGACCCCGCCCCCGGCCGAATCGGCGGGACGGGACGGGACGCCCATGATGGCCGAGGTCCCGGCCCCGGACGAGGTGTCCGGCCAGGGGCAGGTCAGCGGGGCGGTCGCTCCGCCTCCGCCACCGGTATCCGGCCCGGGCCAGGCGGGCGGCGCGGTGTCGCCGCCTCCGGCCGAGACGCAGCCCGCGCCCGAGACGCCCCAGACGGCCGCTCCGGCCCCGGAACCCGCCCAGCCTGCGGAACCGGCCCCGGGACAGCCCGTGCAGACCGCCGAGGCCCCGTCGCCCGAGCCCGCGCAGCCAGCCGATGAACAGTCCGTCCCGGATCAGCCCGCCTCCGATCAGGGCGGCCAGCCCGGCGCCGACGGCCAGGCGGAGAAGAAGCTGACGCCCGAAGAGCAGGAAAAGGCCCGGATGCAGGCCATCCGCGACCAGCTCTACGAGGCGCAGTCCATGATGTTCAACGGGGCCCTGGACGACGCCCTGCCCATCTACGAGGACCTGCTCAAGCAGCCCAAGCTGCCGGACGACGTGCGCGAGGAGACCCTGTACGCCATCGCGGACATCAAGCGGCAACTCGACGCGGGCGATCTGTCGAACAAATTCGACGAGGTGGCCCAGGCCTACATCCAGGCCATGAACGCCAACCTGCGCTCCAGCCGGGTGCCGCGCGCCCTGCTCAACCTCGGCCTGCTCAACCTCCAGGTGGGCAACTTCCCCGAGGCCCGCGCCTATTTCAAGATTCTCCAGGACAAGTACCCGGAAGACGACAACATTCCGGCCATCAGCTACTATTGGGGCGAGTACTGGTATCGCAAGGGCGACTACAAGAAGGCCGCCGACCAGTTCCAGTACCTCATCCAGACCTATCCCGAGCACCAGCTGGCCAAGCAGGCCGCCTATTACCTGGCCGATTCCCTGAACCGGCTGGGTTACCTGGACCAGGCGTTCCAGATCGTGGACTACATCGACAAGCGCTGGCCCGACTACTACATGGAGAACATGGAATTCCTGCGGCTGGCCGGCGGGGTGGAGATGCAGCTCAAGAAGTGGGACCAGGCCAAGAACCACTATTTCACCTACTACAACCTCAACCCCGAGGCCGACGGCGCGGACGTGGTCCTGGCCCGCATCGGCGACATCTACCTGCGCAAGAACGAGAAGGACCCTGCCAAGCAGGTCTACGAGAAGGCGGTCAAGAACTACCCCGACAAGGAGGGCGGGCTCATCAGCAAGATGCGCCTGGCCGAGGAGGGCATCTACGACGATCCGGGCATGAGCGAGATGGTCGACGTCTTCAACCGTCCGTACAATCTCAATCCCAAGCGGGTCTACACCGAGATCGTCAGCCGGCACCCGGACAGCCCGCTGGCGCCCATCGCCCAGCTCAAGCTGGCCATGTGGTACGCCTTCAACAAGAAGTACCCCGAGGCGCTGACCGCGGCCCAGGATCTCATCGAGAAATATCCCGACAGCCCGCTGGTGGACAAGGCGCGCACCCTGGGCGACTCGGTTTTTGTCCGGGCCGTGCCCGGCATGCTCGCGGAACAGCGCTACGGCCGCATCGTCCGCTATTGGGAGACCTACGACTTCATCGGCAAGAAGGACTCCAAGGTCGACGACAACACCAAGCTTGCCATCGCCACCAGCTACTGGAAGATCGGCCAGCCCGACAAGGCCCTGGACCTGCTCAAGCCATACCTGACAAGGAAGCAGATTCCCGGCGTTTCGGACCAGGCCCTGGGCCTGGCCGTGAACATCTACCTGGACCAGCTGGCCTGGCAGGACATCAACGATCTGGTCAACATGGCCTCCAGGAACTGGAAGCTTGAGCCCGGGCAGAAGCGCCAGGTGGACTACGCCCGAGCCATGGCCCTGCAGAACATGGGCGACGGCAAGCGGGCCGTGACCCTGTGGGCCGACCTGGCCAAGGACACCACCGTGGATCCGGCCTTCCGCGCCTACGCCATGTACTACATGGCCAAGGACGCCATGGAGCGCCAGGACCTGCGCCGGGTCTTCGTCTACGCCCAGGAGGCCCTGTCCCTGCTGCTGCAGACCAACGGCGATCCCGAGAAGATCAAGGACGCGGTGCTCATGTCCATCTATGCCACCGAGCGGTCCGGGCGCTACGAGGAGGCCCTCAAGTGGGCCAAGGAGTACGACAAGTACATCTCCCCGGACAATCCCGAGTGGGCCTCCACCCGGTTCAAGCTGGCCCGCATCTACCGCAAGGCCGGAGCCATGGACGAATGGAAGCAACTGCTCCAGGACATCATCGACAAGAAGCCCGACTCCCTCCAGGCGCAACTGGCAAAGTCCGCCCTGGACACCTACGAGCTTGAGCAGAAGGCCAGCGAATACGCCCCCAATCCGGGCTAGGCCGTTTCCGGCCGGGCCGTTCCATTTTCATTCCGGGCGCGAAAATCCCGTTTCGCGGGTTTGGTTGCGCGCGGGAATGTGTTAAGCATCAGGCGCAGGGTGTTAAAACAGCCATTTGTTGAGGTGGAGACATGGACAGACAGCCCATAGTTGCCGGACGGTTTTACGATGCGCAGCCCGAGCGGCTGCGCGAAGCGGTGGACGGGTTCCTCGGCCGGGCCGAGGGCAGGCAGGAGGACCGGACCCTGCTGGCCATGGTGCCCCATGCCGGGTATGTCTTTTCCGGTGGGGTCTGCGGGAAGACGCTGGGCACGGCCAACCTTGCGCCCACCGTGCTCCTGCTCGGGCCCAACCATACCGGGCGGGGCGAGCGGTTCGCCCTGTGGCCCGACGGGGCCTGGAACATCCCGGGCGCGGCCCTGCCCATCGACGCCGGACTGGCCGAGGCGCTGCTCGACGCAGACCCGGCCGTCAAGGAGGACACCTCGGCCCACATGGGCGAGCATTCCATCGAGGTGGTCCTGCCGTTCCTGCAGCGGCTCAACCCGGAGACGACCATCGTGCCCGTGTGCGTCTCCTCGCCCACCCTGGAATCCCTGGAGCGGGTGGGCAGGGCCATGGGGCGGGCGCTCAAGGATTTCGGCGCGCCCGTGTCCATCGTGGTCAGCTCGGACATGAGTCACTACATCACCAGCGAGGCCGCCCGCAAGATGGACGGCATGGCGCTCGAACCGATGATGACCCTCGACCCGGCCGCGCTCTATGACACCGTGCGCTCGCGGCACATCTCCATGTGTGGGGTGCTGCCCATGACCACCGGCCTTTTCGCGGCCATTACCCTGGGCGCGACCCGCGCCGAGCTGGTGGACTACGCCACCTCGGGCGAGGTCTCGGGCGACTTCGAGCAGGTGGTGGGCTACGCGGGCGTGCTGGTCAGCTAGGGGGCCGGTTTCTCACCCGGCGCGGCAAAGAAAAAAAGGCCATCCATCGGATGGCCTTTTTTTCGTGGTCCGGCAGCCTGCCGGGGATCAGACGTGTCAGGAGCCCCGCCTGAAGCCGACGCACGCCTTTCCGTCCTCGACCACGACCGGGATGCGCCGCTGTCCGCCGGACAGCCTGAGCATCTCCTCCAGGTTCTTCTCCGATGCCAGGATGTCCACGAAGCGCGCCTCAGGGTGCGCGGCCAGGGCCCGCTTGGTGTGCGGGCAGGTGGATTTGCCGTAGATCACGATCTCGCTCATGGTTCGCTCCTGTTGTCGAGGATACCACCTGCGCAGGCACCGGCACAACCCCGCCCGGGGACCAAAGAAAAACGCCCTGACCGGCGGGTGCCGGGCAGGGCGTTTCATTATCGCTGACGGATGGGCCTAGCGGCGGTCGCGGCCTCGGCCGCCCCGGCTGTCGCGCCGTCCGCCGCGGTCGTTACGGCCGCCTCGGTCACCGCGGTCGCCCCGGTCGCCGCCGCGCGGAGCGGGGCGCTTGAAGTCGTCCAGGTTGACTTCCTGGCCGGCCTCTTCCATGAGCCACGCCTTGCGGGACAGGCGGATGCGTCCGCCGGGCTCAAGCGAGATGCACTTGACCCAGACTTCCTGGCCGAGCTGGACCACGTCTTCCACGCGCTCCACGCGCTCGAAGTCGAGCTGGGACACGTGCAGCATGCCTTCCAGGCCGGGCAGGATCTCGACCAGCGCGCCGACCTCGAGGATCTTGCGCACCACGCCCTTGTAGTTCTTGCCGGGCTCGGGCTTCTGGTCGTAGTAGAGGACCATCTCCTTGGCCTTTTCCATGGACGCCAGGGTCGGGGCGAAGATGGAGATCTTGCCGGAATCCTCGATGTCGATGTCGGCTTCGGTCTCGGCGGTGATGGCCTTGATATTCTTGCCGCCGGGTCCGATGACCGAGCGGATCTTCTCGGGGTCGATGTAGACCACGGCCATCTGCGGGGCCAGGTCGGACAGTTCGGCGCGCGGCTTGTCCAGCACCTCGGCCATGTGGTCGAGGATGTGGGTGCGGGCTTCCTTGGCCTGGTACAGGGCCTTCTTGAGGACGTCCTGCGGGATGCCGGCGATCTTGATGTCCATCTGGATGGCGGTGATGCCGTCACGGGTGCCCGCGACCTTGAAGTCCATGTCGCCGAGCGCGTCCTCGTCGCCAAGGATGTCGGTCAGCACGAAGTAGTCGTCGCCTTCCTTGCACAACCCCATGGCGATACCAGCCACCGGCTCGGAGATGGGCACGCCCGCGTCCATCAGGGACAGGGTGGCGCCGCACACGGAGGCCATGGACGAGGAGCCGTTGGACTCCATGATCTCGGAGACCACGCGGATGGTGAACGGGAATTCGTCGGGGCTGGGCAGCACCGGGGAGATGGCCCGTTCGGCCAGGGCGCCGTGGCCCACTTCGCGGCGGGAGGTGCCGCGCAGCATGCGGGCTTCACCGACGCAGTAAGGCGGGAAGTTGTAGTGCAGCATGAACCGCTTGGTGGCGTCGCCGAGCAGGGAGTCGTAGCGCTGCTCGTCGCGGGTGGAGCCCAGGGTGGCCACGGCCAGGGAGCAGGTTTCACCACGGCGGAACAGGACAGAGCCGTGGGTCTGCTGGAGCAGGCCGACCTCGATGGACAGCGGGCGCACCGTGGTGGTGTCGCGGCCGTCGATGCGCAGCCCTTCCTTGACGATGCGCTCGCGCACGATCTTCTTGGTCATGTCGCCGACGATGTCGCCCACGGCGGCCAGCTTGGCCTCGTCCTCCGGGAACTTCTCGGCCACGGCCTCCTTGGCCTTCTGCTTGGCCGCGTCCTTGGCGGCGTAGCGGACCATCTTCTCGGGGGTGGTCAGGGCCTTTTCCAGGTCGGCGGTGAGGATCTCGCCGAGGTACTCGGCCACTTCCTCGTCGCGCACCGGAGCGGTGACCTCGATCTTGGGCACGCCGACCCTTTCGCGCAGCTCGTCCTGGATGTCGAAGAGCGGGCGGACCTGCTCGTGGCCCCAGGCCAGGGCGTCGGCCACCAGGTCTTCGGAGACGAAGTTGCCGCCGCCTTCGACCATGACCATGGCCTCGCGGGTGGCCGCGAAGACGAGGTTCAGGGAGGAGCGCTCCTCAATGCCCCGATAGGAGGGGTAGAGGACGAATTCGTTGTCCACGTATCCCACGCGGGCACCCACGATGGGGCCGAGGAAGGGCATCTTGGAGATGTGGCAGGCGGCGGAAGCGCCGGTCAGGGCCAGGACGTCCGGGTTGACGCGCTTGTCGGCGGACAGGACCGTGGCGATGATCTGGACTTCATCGGCGAAGCCCTTGGCGAACAGAGGCCGGATGGGGCGGTCGATGAGCCGGGAGACCAGGGTCTCGTGCTCGGAGGGACGGCCCTCGCGGCGGAAATAGTTGCCCGGCACGCGGCCCGCGGCATAGGCCATTTCCTGGTAGTTGCAGGTCAGCGGAAAGAAACCGCGGTCGATTTCCAGGGGCTGGGTCACGGCGGTGACCAGTACGGTCGTGTTACCGGAGGAAATGGTCACCGCGCCGGAGGCCTGGCGAGCGAATTTTCCGGTTTCGATGGAGATGTCGATGCCGCCGACGGTCGCGGTGACCTTGGTGGCATCGAAAGGAATCATCGTCATAGAGATTCTCCTGCCTTTTTATAAGGCAATAAAGGTGAATCACTTTCTGCGATAATCCCGCTGGTGGATTAGCCGGCTTGGGGAGGGGCTTTTGGGTCGATGGGAAACTTGAAAAGTGTCCCAAAAACGCCTTCCGCAGCCAACTAAACAGGGCGTGGGGATCAGGGAGCGCCCGAAAAGACGGCTCCGACGCAGAAAGTGACGTACGTAACGGGGGAGGTTTGACCTCCCCCGAACATCAATTCTTCAAAGAACTACTTGCGCAGGCCAAGGCGGCCGATGAGCTCGCGGTAGCGCGTGATGTCCTTGTTCTGCAGATACTTGAGAAGTTTCCTGCGCTGTCCGACCAGCTTCAGCAGGCCGGTGCGGGAGTGGTGATCCTTCGTGTGGGTCTTGAAGTGATCGGCCAGGTAGGTGATGCGCGCGGTCAGCAGCGCGACCTGGACCTCCGGGGACCCGGTGTCGCCTTCGCAGGTCTTGTACTCGTCAATGATCTTCTGTTTTTCTTCAGCAGTCATCACCACAGCGATATCCTCCTAAGTTGGATGTTGCTTGTTATGTTATGCCGGACAGTGAGCTCTAAGCGGATCAGTCCCGGTTCCAGAGTCCCCGGAGAATGGCCCATCTGGGCTTGCCGTCCTGGAGTTTCGCCTCGACCAATGCCAGCGGTTCGTCGTCGGGACCGAGCAGCATGGCCTGGTCGCCGATTTCGCCCGCGAGCAACGCGCCCGGCTGATCGGACACCGGCAGCCAGGACCCGTTCATGACGAGTCCGGCCAGCGGTTCGGTCAACCGGAACCTGGGCCAGTGGGGCAGGGTGTCCTTTAGGGGGATCACCCGTTCCGGAAACAGTTCCGGATTCTCCAGGACGTCCTCCAGGGAATAAGCCTGTTCGAGCCGGAAAGGCTCGCTGGCTTCCCTGACCAGGCTGGTCAGCGCCGCGCCGCACCCCATTCGAGTCCCCAAGCTGTGGACCAGGGATCGTATGTAGGTGCCCGCGGAACAACTGACCCTGAATGCCGCTTCAGGCGGATTCACGTCCAGCGCTTCCACATGAGAAATAACAATGGGCTTTTTCTTGACCGGTGTTTCCAGGCCCTCGCGGGCCAAGGCATACAGCGGCTTACCCTTGTATTTGGCAGCCGAATAGGCAGGAACTTCCTGCTCTGTCAACTCTTTCCAATACAAAATTTCACGTTCGACATCGGCCGGGACTGCCTCCACCGGGCTTTCCTTGAGCACTTCTCCTTGAATATCAAGAGTGTCCGTGGTTATTCCGAGCCGAAAGGTACCGGAATAGGTCTTGGTCCCGCCGGTCAGGTACGGCGCAAGCTTGGTGCCGTTGCCGAGCAGGACCAGGAGCACCCCCTGGGCCATCGGGTCCAGGGTCCCGCCGTGGCCGATCTTGAACTGCTTGAGGCGGTGCTTGATGTCGTTCAGGCAGGCGGCCGAGGTGGGGCCGGACGGCTTGTTCAGGATGAGCAGGCCATCGAGCTGTTCGGCGCTGCGTTTGTTGCGTCTGCGTCCCATCTAGGCGAGTCCCAGCTTGTCGGCCACGGCCTGGACGAGGAGTGCCTTGGCCTCATCGAGGGGGGCGTTGATGGACCCGCCGGCCGCGTTCTTGTGTCCGCCGCCGCCGAATGTGGCGGCCACCTGCTGGACGTTGTCGTCGCCGAACGAGCGCAGGCTGAACTTGTAGAAGTCCGGCCCCTCCTCGCGCAGGATGGCGGCCACGCGCACGGTCTTGAGTCGGCGCAGGAAATTGATCAGGTTCTCGGTGTCCGCGTTGCCGGTGCCGGTGCGGGCGAACATCTCCTTGGTGATGACCGTGGCGCTGACCCGCTTGTCCAGGAAGAGCTCCATGGCGCCCATGGCCTCGGTCCACAGCCGCATGCGGTTCTCGGACCACTGCTTGGTGATGCGCTCGTTCATCAGGGCGAGGTCCAACCCGTCACGGAGCATGCTTGCGGCCAGCTCCAGGGACTCCGGGGTGGTGTTGCCGTAGGTGAAGAAGCCGGTGTCCGTGGCCACGGCCAGGTAGACGCATTCGGCCAGGGGGCCGGTCAGGGGCACGCCCATCTCCCGGGCGAGCAGGGCGACCATGTTGCCCACCGCGGGCTGGGACGGGTCCACCCAATTGACCGCGCCGAACTCGTCGTTGCCCAGGTGATGGTCGATGTTGACGAAATCTGTCTCGCCGGATCGGGCGGCCAGGGCCTCGCCCATGCGCTCCCCGTTGCCGCAGTCCAGGACGAAGGTCCAGGCGGGCAGGGTCTCGGGCAGCTCGCGCTCGACGGGCGCGGGCGTGTCGATGAAGGCGTACCGCGAGGGCAGGCCGGACGGATTGTACAGGCTGACCTTCTTGCCCTGCGCGGCCAGGATGTGGCCCAGGGCGCAGATGGAGCCGATGGCGTCGCCGTCGGGGCTGTAGTGCGAGGCGACCAGGAACTCGTCGTGGTCGCGGATGATCTCGCTAATCCGTCGGATGGGATTTTCCATAGACCACGTCCTCGAGGAATTCGTCGAACTGAAAGCGCAGTTCCGGGGTGTATTGCAGCTTGAGGGTGCGCCCGAGCCGGGAGCGGAGGAAACCGGTGGCCTTCTCCAACCCCGCCTGAACCTCCTTGCGGTGCTCGGCGTCGCCGGACACGGTGTAGAAAATTTCGGCGATGCGCAGGTTGGCGTTCATGCGCACGCCGGACAGGGTGACGAGGTTCAGGCGCGGGTCGGCCGCCTCCTCCACGAGCAGGGTGCCTATCTCGCGCATGATCTGGTCGCCCATGCGGACGGCGCGTCTGGAACCGGATGCTTTCATTGCCTTGTCCTCTACTCGGTATCCGAGAAAATTTCCGTGTTGCAGCGGGTCAGTTCCGCCGGGGAGATGGCTTCAACCATGGCCAGGGCCTTGGACAGGGTGCTTTCCACCCGGGCCGATTCGTTGGCCGTGGTGACCACGGCCAGGACCAGCTTGTCGTGCACATCCAGGGCGTCCACCTCGGCGACCGAGACGTTGAACTTGTTCCGGAGCTTCTGCTTCAGGCTGAGGGAAACCTTGCGCTTGCCCTTGAGGGAACGGTTGCCGTGGAGCCTGAACTCGAGGTGGAGAACGCCGATGATCATGCCGATTCCCCTAAAATAAACACGGGCGGCCCATCGTGCAATGAGCCGCCCGCGATTTTTCGTCCGTTATGCTAGTCGATGGTGCGGGCGACTTCCTTGGTCTCGAAGACCTCGATGGTGTCGCCGACCTTGACGTCGTTGAACTTCTCCAGGCCGATGCCGCATTCGTAGCCCTTGGCCACTTCGCGGACGTCGTCCTTCTCGCGGCGCAGGGACGCGACCTGGCCGGTGTAGATGACCACGCCGTCGCGCAGCAGGCGGGCCTTGCCGCCCCTGGTGATTTTGCCGTCGGCCACGAAGCAGCCGGCGATCATGCCGACCTTGGGCACGCTGAAGGTGGCGCGCACCTCGGCCTGGCCCAGGTAGACCTCCTCGATGTCCGGGGAGAGCATGCCGCTCATGGCGTCCTTCACTTCCTGCACCAGCTTGTAGATGATGTCGTAGAAGCGGATTTCCACGCCTTCCTGCTCGGCGATCTGCTTGACCTTCAGGTTCGGGCGCACGTTGAAGCCGATGATGATGGCCTCGGAGGCACCCGCCAGAAGGATGTCGGACTCGGTGATGGCGCCCGCGCCGCCGTGGACGACGCTGATCTTGACCTCGTCCGTGGACAGCTTGTTCAGGGCCTCGGTCACGGCTTCCAGCGAACCCTGCACGTCGGCCTTGAGCACCAGGTTCAGGGTCTGGGCCTCGTCGTTGGGTTTGGAGGCCAGGAAGGACTCCAGGGTGACCTTGGTCTTGGCGGACAGGATCTTTTCCCGCTGCTTCATGGCGCGGGACTGCGCGATGCGGCGGGCGACCTTTTCGTCGTCCACCACGAAGAGCTCGTCACCGGCCTCGGGCAGACCGTCGAAGCCCTGGATTTCCACGGGCATGGCCGGTCCGGCGGATTTGATCTTCTTGCCCTGGTCGTTGAACATGGCCCGGACCTTGCCGAAGTGGATGCCGGACACGAAGCTGTCGCCCTGGTTCAGGGTGCCTTCGCTGATAAGCATGGTGCCCACCGGGCCGCGGCCCTTGTCCAGGCGCGCCTCGACGATGTGGCCCCGGGCGTGCTTGTCCGGGTTGGCCTTGAGCTCCATGACCTCGGCCTGGAGCAGGACCATCTCGAGCAGTTCGTCGATGCCCTGCTTCTGCTTGGCCGAGACGTGGGCGAAGATGGTGTCGCCGCCCCATTCCTCGGGAGACAGGCCGAGTTCGGCAAGCTCGCGCTTGACGTTGTCCGGGTTGGCCCCTTCCTTGTCCATCTTGTTCACGGCCACCACGATGGGCACGCCCGCCGCCCTGGAGTGGGAAATGGCCTCGCGGGTCTGGTCCATGACGCCGTCGTCGGCGGCGACCACCAGGATGACGATGTCGGTCACCTGGGCGCCGCGCATGCGCATGGTCGTGAACGCCTCGTGGCCCGGGGTGTCCAGGAAGACGATCTCGCCCCGGTTGGTCTGGACGTGGTACGCGCCGATGTGCTGGGTGATGCCGCCCGCCTCGCCTTCCGTCACGTTGGACATGCGGATGGCGTCGAGCAGGGAGGTCTTGCCGTGGTCGACGTGGCCCATGATGGTCACCACCGGAGGACGCGGCTTGAGATCCTCGTCCTTGTCCGACTCGGTGGGAACCAGGAATTCCTGTTCGTCGAAGGAGACGTTCTCCACTTCGTAGCCGAACTCGCCGGCCAGCAGGCTGGCGGTGTCCAGGTCCAGCGACTGGTTGATGGTCGCCATGACGCCCAAGCCGAACAGGGCCTTGATCAGGTCCTGGGCCTTGATGCCCATCTGGTGGGCCATGTCGGCCAGGCGGATGGCCTCGTCGAACTTGATCTTGCGCTTGGCCGCCTTCATGGGCTGCGCCTGGGTCTGTTCCGGCTGCATCATCTGCTGCTGGCCGCGACGTCCCTTTTTCTTGCGGCCCTTGCGGCCTTGCGGGAAATTGGAGTCATTGTACAGCTTGTTGGTATGATCCTGGCCGCCATCGGTGGCGAATTCCACCACGCGGCGGTCCTTCTTGCCCTTTTTCTTCTTGCTGCGGCCATCGCCCGCGGACGGATCCGGGACCGGGCTCGGAGCGCCGCCGGGACCGGGACGGCCGCCCGGGCGCGGACCGCCGGGACGGTCGGCCGCAGGGCGTCCGGGGCCAGGCCGTCCGCCGGGACGACCGCCGGGACGGCGTTCGGGCTGAGTCATCTTGGCCGCCTCGCGGGCCTGCACCTCGGCCTCGGTGGGCATGGAGATGATCTTGACCTTGGGGGCCTCGGGCTCGCGCTTCTTCTTTTTCTTCTTTTTGGCATCGCCCCTGTCCGCCTTGTCCTCTTCGGACACGGCGGCTTCGGCCTCTTCGGAGACGGCCTCTTCCGGAGTTTCCTCGACGGGGGCCGGGGCTTCGGGTTCGGAAACGGCTTCCGGTTCGGGCTGGGCTTCGGCAGGCGCGGGTTCGGGAGCGGCCTCTGCAGCCACAGCTTCACCGGCCGGGGCCTGCTCGGCCTCGGCGGTTTCCGCTTCGGGGGCCTCTTCGGGCTCCTCCACGGCGGGCTTGATGATCTTGACCTTGGGCGCGGCCTTGCGCGGTGCCTCCACGGGAGCGGGCTCCAGCTCGGGCTCTGCGGCGGGCGCCTCGGCTTCCTGTTCGGCGGGCGCGGCCTCGACGGCTTCGGGCGCACCAGTCTCCGGGACGGACTCCTCCGGCTCCTCGGCCGATTCCTCGACCTCGGGTTCGACGGCCTCCTCCCTGGGGGATCTGGCTTTCTTGCGCCTGCGCCGGATGATGACGCCGGACTCGCCCACGCGGCGGACTTCCTTCTTGCCGCCGCCTTTCTTCAATTCCGCCTTGAGGCGGTCCACATCTTCGTCTTCCACGACGGTCTTCTGGCTTTTCGCCTGAACGCCGATCTCACGAAGCTGCTGAATGATCTCCTTGTTGCTGAGACCGAGCTCAGCAGCCAAGTCTTCTACCCGAACCTTCGCCGTCATCTAATCACCTCGCACGTTTCTTCATCAGGCCCACGATCATCTTGGGGAATCGTTCCCCGCACCGGGCCTGGCCGCATACGTAATATCCACGTCCCGGCCTGTTCATGGCCGGGTCCGGCACCGGGCTGGCGTCCGGTCCATCCGTCTCCTCCGGGAGCACGTACCGCATCAGCTCCCCCTTGGGGAACCGCTCGCGGCAGACCACGCACATGCGTTCGGGCTGGTGTCCCTTGCCGCCCATGCGTCGCCCCCTTGCGGAGCCTATTTGTTCTCCTCGCCCTCGGCGGGAGTTTCGTTTTCGTCTTCGGTTCCGTCCTCGGCCGTTTCCTCGACCACTTCCTCAATCGCCTCGGGGACCGTTTCCTCAGCCTCGGGGGCGTCGGCCGAATCGTCGGTTTCGGCCTCAAGGTCGGGAGCGAGCATGTTGATGGCCAGGCGCATGTCGCCGATCTTGGACTCGGTCATGCCCTTGATGGCCAGCAGTTCCTCGTCCGTTGCCTGGACGATGGACTCGATGGATTCGAAGCCCGCGCTGAAGAAGCTCTCCATGGGGACCTCGGCCACGCTGGCGATCTGGTCCATGCCCTTGCGGGCGGCGTTGAGCTCGCCGTACCGGGATTCCGTGAAAATGTCTATTTTCCAGCCCAGGAGCTTGGCGGCCAGCTTGACGTTCTGGCCCTTGCGGCCGATGGCCAGGGTCAGCTGATCGTCGGGGCAGACCACTTCCAGCGCTTCATCCTCGTCGTCCACGGTGATCCGGGAGATCAGGGCGGGGGACAGGGCGTGCTGGGCGTACATGGCGATGTCCGGGGACCAGACCACGATGTCGATGCGCTCGCCCTTGAGTTCCTGGACCACGTTCTGGATGCGGGAGCCGCGGATGCCGACGCAGGCGCCCACCGGGTCCACGTCGCGGTCGCGGGACATGACGGCCACCTTGGCGCGCAGGCCCGGGTCGCGGGCCACGCCCATGATCTTGACCGTGCCGTCGGCCACCTCGGGCACCTCGCGCTTGAACAGCTCGATCATGTAGTCCGGGTGGGACCGGGACACGACGACCTGCGGTCCGCGCGACTCCTTCAATACATCTATGATATACGCCTGCACCCGGTCGCCGCGCTTGTAGCGCTCTCTGGGGATCTGCTCCTCCTTGGGCAGGAGCGCCTCGGTCCGGCCGAGGTTGATGATCCAGCCGGTGCGGTCGCGGCGCTGGATGATGCCGCTGGCGATCTCGGACACGCGGTCCTTGTACTCTTCGTAAATGATTTCCTGCTCGGCGTCGCGCATGCGCTGGATGATGACCTGCTTGGCCGACTGCGCGGCGATGCGGCCGAGGTCCTCGACCTTGACCGGGAAGCCCATCTCGTCGTCCAGCTGGGCGTTGGGATCGTGGGCCACGGCGTCCTCGAGCGCGATCTCGCTGATCGGGTCGTGCACCTCGTCCACTACCACCTTGAACTCGAAGACCTCGATCTCGCCGAGCTCCTCGTTGAAGGCCACCTCGATGTCCATGGTCTCGCCGTACTTACGGGCCACGGCCGACCGGACGGCCTCTTCAAGGGTGTCGATCAGCAGGTCGCGGTCGATACCCCTGTCCTTGCTAATCTGGTCGATGGCTCTTTTCAGCTCCGACATGATAAACCTCCGCTTGTGCCGGTCGGGGCCTTTCCCCTCCGGCAGTGATATCTGCTAAAATTCGTGGACCAGGGTGATCTTCTTGATGGCGGTCCAGTCGAAGTTCATGGTCTGGTCGTCGACGGTCACCGTGACGGTGTCGCCCGCGACCTTGGCCAGCTCGCCCTTGAACTTGCGGCGGTCGCCCATGGGCTCGAAGAGCAGGACGTCGACCGTGCGGCCGACATAATCGGCCAGCTGGGCCGGGGCGAAGAAGATGCGCTCCAGGCCGGGCGAGGAAACCTCGAGCACGAAGGCGCCGGGAATGACGTCCTCGACCTCGAGCATGAGCCCCACCTGGCGGCTGACCTCGGCGCACTGGTCGATGTTCACCCCGCCGGGGGCGTCTATGTATATGCGAACGACGCGTTTCTTGCCCGAAGAAGGGGAGCTCAGTCCCCAAAAGGCATAGCCGAGATTCTCCACCTCGGGCCGGATCATGTCCGACAACATTTCTTCGAAAGTCTGACGCATCGTCCTTAATTCTCCCGCCGGACCGGAATACCCGGTCCGGCAAATAAAAAAGGTGAGCCCGAGCTCACCTACGCGAACCCCGCAGGGTTCTTTTATTGAACCCTGCGAAAGGCTTTTGGAGCGGGTGACGGGGGTCGAACCCGCGACACCAAGCTTGGGAAGCTTGTACTCTACCAACTGAGCTACACCCGCTTGGAAACGAGCCTATTTATACATATATACGCAGGTTGTCAACAACCATCGTGCAGGTTCCCGCCGGAACCCGAAAAAGGTGAGCCGCGCATTGGCATGCATAGTGCAATTCCCTCGTCGAACAGGAGGATCGCCCTATGCGGGATTGTACACAAAGCGCCATTTTCGGGGCTTTATCCAATGAATTGAGGATGTCATCCATCGCCAATAATTTGGCGAACGTGAACACGTCGGCCTTCAAGAAAGACAAGTTGGCCTTTCACGACACCTTCGTTCGTTTCGCCCACGACTATCTGGTGGATGAGAGAACCTACATTCGCGGCAAGAAGTTGTTCCCCGAGGGGCACATCATGGCCAAGGCCCGCCTGTCCGCCCAGCAGGCCGATCTCTCCCAGGGCAGCCTGGAGAACACGGGCAACCAGCTCGACTTCGCCGTGTCCGGACCGGGCTTCTTCTCCATCCAGGGCGACAACGAGATGCTCTACACCCGGGCCGGAAACTTCGTCACCGACGCGGACGGGATGCTCCGGACCGTGGACGGGAATCCGGTCATGGTCGACGGCGGCCCGCTGGTCATCCCCCAGGGCGGCCGCGTCCAGGTGGACGACGAAGGCAACGTCATGGTCAACGGCGTACCGGCCGGGGCCTTCGACCTGGTGGACTTTCCCGACCCGACCCAGCTCGAGCGGGTGGGCTCCAACAGCTATCGCGGGCTCGACGGGGCGGTAGGCGTCCCGTCCGAGGACGCTGAAGTGGCTCAGGGCTTCATCGAGAAGTCCAATGTGGAGGTGGTCACCGAGATGGTCTCCATGATCGAAACCCAACGGGCCTTTACCATGTATACCAAGATGATCCAGGCCGACAACGAATTGGACAACAAACTGATCACCCAGGTGGGGCGTCCCACCGTATAGCCTAGGAGGCTCGTATCATGATGCGTTCCCTGTGGACTTCCGCCACCGGCATGATCGCCATGCAGACCCAGATCGACACCCTGTCGAACAACCTGGCCAACGTCTCCACCACCGGCTTCAAGAAGAGCCGGGCGGAGTTCGAGGACCTCATGTACCAGACGCTGAAGGTGGCCGGCACCGAGAATCCGGACGGCACCCGGACGCCCGTGGGCATGCAGGTCGGCATGGGCGTGCGTCCCGTGTCCGTGCACAAGTTCTTCACCCAGGGCGATTTCCAGAACACCGGCAACCCGCTGGACATGGCCATCGAGGGCGGCGGCTTCTTCCAGGTCATGATGAACGACGACGAGGTCTACACCCGCGACGGCTCCTTCGAACTGGACGACCAGGGCCGCGTGGTCACGGCGGGCGGCTACCCGCTGCAGCCCGAGTTCACCGTGCCCCCGGAGACGTCCAGCGTGTCCATTTCCGAGACCGGGACCATCTCCGCCCTGGACAAGGACGGCACCGTGCTGGCCACGGCGGACATCGACCTGTACCGGTTCCAGAACCCGGCCGGGTTGCTGGCTGCGGGGCGGAACTTCTACCGCGAGAGCGAGGCCTCGGGCGCGCCCGTGGCCGGGACCCCGGGCGACGACAACTACGGGACCATCGCCCAGGGATTCCTGGAGGGATCCAACGTGGAGATGGTCGACGAGATGGTCGGCCTGATCGTGGGCCAGCGCGCCTTCGAGATCAATTCAAAGGCCATCACCACCTCGGACGGCATGTTGCAGACGGCCATCAACATCAAGCGATAGCGGCGGATCGGGGAGATCACGCCGCAAGGCAGGTTCATGTTTATGTGGAGCAAGTTCAATCAGCGCATCAACGCGGGCGGCGCGGCCCGGTACGCCCTGGCGGCGGCCCTGGCCCTCGTCCTGCTGTCCGTGCCCGTCATGACCGGCGCGGCCAAGGGCAACCGGTGGAAGGGGTTGGTCAGGAGCGTGGCCTGCGTCAAGGGGCCGGAGGTCCTGCTGGGCGAGATCGCGGACCCGGTGGACGACGCGGCCCGGCGCCAGTGGCCGACGCTCTCGTCCATCAAGCTCTGGAAGGCCTCGGACCGCCTCGGCCATGTGGTCACCGTGCCCCGGGACAAGATCGCCCAAATCCTTAAATACTACATGGGCGACGTGGCGGACAACCTGGCCCTGCCGAGCCAGCTGACGGTGCAGACCGGCGGCCGGGTGATCGACGAGGCCGAGCTCACGTCACGGATCGTCGCCTTTTTGACGCCTCGGGCCAAGGACCTGGGCGGGGACGTGAAGTTCAAGACGCTCCAGATGCCGCATTATATCTTTTTCCCCAACGATTACGACAAGCTGGTCGTCAGCATGAACGACGACCTCGAGCCCGGCCGGAACGAGATCGTCCTGAGCGGCATGACCCCGGACGGCAAGGTGGTTTCACGCCGGTCGGCCGTGGTCTTCGCCGACGTCTGGAAGGCCGTGCCCGTGGCCGCGCGGCCCTTGAACCGCATGGAGCGGCTGACCCGGGAAAAGGTCACCTTCCGGCGCATGAACATGGCCTACAACCGCGACGTCTGGGACGGCACGGGCGGGCCGTGGCGCATGGCCCGGACCCTGGGCCGGGGCCAGGTCTTCACCATGTCCCACCTGGAGCCGGTGCCGCTGGTCGAGCGGGGCGAAATGGTCAACCTGGTCTACAACGGGAACCGTATCCGGCTGTCGGTCAAGGCCGAGGCCATGGGCGAGGCCGGAGTGGGCCAGCAGGTGGAAGTCCGCAACACGCAGAGCAACAAGATCATCCTGGCGACCGTCGTGGACGGCGAGACCGTGGTCGTCAGGTAGACAAGGAGCATCGTCATGAGACGCTATTTTCTGATGGTCATGGCCGCCATTCTGTTGGCCTCGGGCTGCGCGCGGAAATACGAGAACGAGCCCATGCCCGTGCTCACGCCGCCCGCCTACGAGGAGCAGGACCCCGCGTCCAACCCCGGCTCCCTCTATGATTCGAACCGGTCCGAGTTCCTGTACGACGACAACCGCGCCAGCCGCGTGGGCGACATCGTTCTGGTTCAGGTGGAGGAGACCGCGAACACCAAGATCAAGTCCGAGACCACGGCCGACAAGTCCAATGACATCAACACCTCGGTCACGGCCATGCCGACCACCGGGCTGATCGGCAGCGTGCCTCTGGCGGGAACTCTGGGGGCCAAGGCGGGCATGGGCATCGTCGCCAACCAGTCCTCGGAGTTCGAGGGCACCGGCGAGACCACCCAGGAGTCCAACTTCGAGGCCACGGTGGCCACGCGCATCGTGCGCAGGCTGCCGGGCAACATCCTGCAGGTGGAGGGCGCGCGCCGTATCCGGGTCAACAACGAGACCCAGTTCCTGGTGGTCCGCGGCCTGATCCGCCAACGCGACATCTCGTCGGGCAACACCATCCCGTCCACCAGCCTGGCCGAGGCCCAGATCGAGATCTACGGTCAGGGCGTGCTGGCGGACAAGCAGCGGCCCGGCTGGCTGTCGCGCATCCTGGACAACATTTTCCCCTTCTAGCCTGAGCGGCTGGGCAACATAGTTGAAGAAATAGAAGAGGTTTGAGGAGTGAATGCCATGACCCTGAATGAACGCATCAACCCCGTGGACACCGGCGAAGCGGCCCGGACCCTGATCCTGGCGGCCCTGTTCGTCACGCTGGTCCTGTATCTGGCCTTCGTGTTCGCCCCGGCCGAGGCCCGGGCGGCCCGGCTCAAGGACATCGCCAGCTTCAGCGGGGTGCGGACCAACGAACTGGTGGGCTACGGCCTGGTGGTCGGCCTGGCCGGCACGGGCGACGGCACGTCGAGCACGTTCACCATGCGTTCCATGTCCAACATGCTCGAGAAGATGGGCGTGGAGGCCAACCCGGACGACCTCAAGCCCAAGAACGTGGCCGCGGTCATGGTCACGGCCAAGATGCCGGTCTCGGCCAAGCCCGGCTCCAACCTGGATATCACGGTCTCCTCGTTGGGCGACGCCAAGTCCCTGCTCGGCGGAGTCCTGCTGGTCACGCCGCTGAAGGGTCTGGACGGGCGGGTCTACGCCGTGGGCCAGGGCGCCCTGACCATCGGCGGCTTCAACGTGGCCGGAGCGGCCGCCAACGCCCAGCAGAACATTCCCACCGTGGGCCGCATTCCCAACGGCGCGGTGATCGAACGCAGCGTGCCCTTCAAGTTCAACAACCAGGACCACATGACCGTGAACCTGGACGTGCGCGACTTCGGCACGACCATGCAGGTGGTCAACAAGATCAACGCCAGCATGGGCGGCCAGTTCGCCAGGGCCAAGGATATCTCGACCATCGACCTGGAGCTGCCCGACCGGTTCCGGGGCAACATGGTCCCGCTGATGGCCTCCCTGGAGGACCTGGACATCTCGCCCGACGGCAAGGCCAAGGTGGTGGTGGACGAAAAGACCGGCACCGTGGTGCTCGGCCAGGACGTGCGCCTGAGCCGCGTGGCCGTGGCCCACGGCAACCTGCAGATCGTGGTCTCCGAGACCCAGCAGGTCAGCCAGCCCGGCCCGTTCTCGGACGGCGAGACCGTGGTCACGCCCCAGACCGACATCCAGGTCCAGGAGCAGAACAAGCAGCTCATGCTCATGGAGGGCGCCACCCTGCAGGAGCTGGTCGACGGCCTGAACTCCATCGGCGCGACCCCGCGCGACCTCATCTCCATCATTCGTACCCTCAAGGCGGCGGGCTCCCTGCACGCCGAAGTGGAGGTTATCTAGCATGATCGACAGCACCATGGACCCCCGACTGGCCGCGCAGGTGGCCGACACCCAGGACCTGGCCCGGTTCAAGTCGCAGATGGACGGGCTCAAGAAGAACCTGTCCGGCGCGGATCCGGACAAGCTGGGCAAGCTCAAGAAGGCCTGCCAGAATTTCGAGGCGGTTTTCATCGGCAAGCTCTGGGAGCAGATGAAGGAGTCCGTGCCCAAGGAGGGCTACCTGCATTCCAAGCAGGAGGACAGTTACATGTCCATGTTCAACCGGGACTTTTCGGAAAAGATGGCCCAGGCGGGCGGCATCGGGCTGGCGGACATGATCTATGACCAGCTCAGCCAGAAGCTCAAGCAGGCCAGCCAGGAGACCCTGTCCGGCGGGGTCGAGATCAACCCGGTCAAGGAGGAGGGCATCCCCCTGAAGCGGGACGCCGAGCCCATCGCCCTGAACCGCGACAAGGGCATGACCCTGGAGGACTGGGGCGGTGACTCGGCGGTCGACGATTCCAGAGGGGCGGCTCCTCTGGAGGCGTCCGACGCGAAGGGGCGGACCAACGATCCGACCGGCGTGTTGAGCGACGCGGAGGTCAGGACCCGGCTCGATGCGCTGACCCACAGGCTTGAGGCCCGGCGCATCCGCGAGGGACTGTCCGGGGCCGCGCAGAGAGGCAGGCGCAACGGCTACACGGCGGAAGGAGCCGGGGACGGCGAGGTTGGCCGGAAACTTGCAGAAATTGGGTGAGCTCTTGGGAGCGAATTGGGACGAAAATCAAGATTTATTAAGTGAATATAACCAATTATTCATGATGAGGTAGCAGGATGATCCGTCTGATAGAGGAAAATTTGGTCCGCCAGAACAAGGCCATGCTGCTCATGCTCTTGCTGCTCGAGGAAGAATTTTCCCGCCTCACCCAACTCAAGCCCCAGTCCGTTTCCCGGGTGGAGCTGTCCATCCAGGAACTCATGCGCCAGGTGGCGGGCGAGCGCGTCTCCCTGCGTCGTCTTGTCGCCCGGGTGGAGCCCTCGGCCCAGCGGGTCCGGGATATCCTGCCCGGCCTGGACGAGGAGGAGGCCGGGGCCATCACCCAGCTTCTGAAGCGGCTCGACGAAACCGAGCAGAAGTGCGGGGTCCAGGCCGCCAAGAACCAGCAGCTGGCCATGGCCCTGTTCGACCAGTCCAAGGGGCTGCTCGACTTCATGCACAACCAGATCAAGCCCAAATCCACCACGACCTACGGCCGGACCGCCCGGTTCGCCAAGGGCATCAATGACGCGCGCCTGCTGAGCGGGAGACTGTAATGTCCTTCGGAGCCAACTCCATCCTGGACATGGGCCGGTGGGCCCTGTTCGCCTCGCAGGTCCAACTGCAGGTCACGGGCGAGAACATCTCGAACGTGAACACCGAAGGCTATTCGCGCCGCTCGGTGAATCTGGAGGAGGGGCCCTACATCGACTACTCGCCCGGCCAGCTCGGCACGGGCGTGAAGGCCACGGAGGTGGTACGGCATTTCGACGAGATGGTCGAGGCCATGTACCTGGGCCAGTCCTCCCTGAGCAGCATGTGGGGCAATCTCTTCGAACAGCTCCAGGGCGTGGAGAACCTGCTCAACGAGTCCAGCGGCAGCGGCGTGAGCGATGCCCTGTCCCAGTATTTCAACTCCTGGAACGAGGTCTCCCAGCGGCCCGACAACTACGGGGCGCGCCAGACCGTGGTCAATGACGCGGCCACCCTGATATCCACCCTCAAGGCCGTGGACACCAACCTCTCGCTCATGCAGGAGCGGATCAACGGCGAGGTGGCGGCCCAGGTGGCCGAGGCCAACAGCCTGATGCAGGACATCGCCTCCCTGAACCGGGAGATCCAGGTTCATGACGTACCCGGCCAGAACAACTCCAACACCCTGTACGACGAGCGAGCACGCAAGGTCCGCGCCCTGGCCGAGCTGGTGGACATCAAGACCATCGACAACGGCGGCGGCAACTTCACGGTTCTGACCCAGTCCGGGCAGACCCTGGTGGACGCGGAGAGCGCCTTTTCCCTGGACTTCCGGGCACCGGCCAAGGTCGAGGACCTGCGGCCGGACTCCACATTCGACGGCAACATCTATTTCGACGGCAACGACGACTTCGAGTACACCATCGAGTTCGTGTCCTCCAACGCGGGCGACCCGGTGGGGCAGGTGGGCTCGGGAGCGGGGGCGGCGCAGTTCCGGGTCTCCCTGGACGGCGGCGTGACCTGGCTGGCCAACGAGGACGGCAGCACGCGCTATTTTTCCGCCCGGGAGTACGACGACCGGGTCAACGTCGAAGGACTGCAGATCTGGTTCGGCTCCAACGCCGGGGCTCAGGGCTCGCCCTCGGGCACCTTTGTGGACGGCGACCGGTTCATCATCAGCCCGCACCAGGGACTGTACTGGGTGCAGAACACCTCCCACGCCGAGGAAATCACCCCGCAGCTGCATTTCAACGGCGAGGAGAACACCCAGCGGCTCACGGGCGGTTCCATCGCCGCACTGCTTTCCTTCCGCGACAACTATGTGGGCAAGTACCGGTCCAAGCTCGACGAACTGGCCGGATCGGTTATTTGGGAGACCAACCGCCGACACAGCCAGGGTGCGGGACTGCAGGCCTTCACCGTGGCCGACGGCACCTACCAGGTGGACTACACCAACAAGGCGCTCGCCAGCGACTCCACGGGGCTGGCCTTCGGCGACAAGCTCCAGTCCGGCAGTTCCTTCATGTATGTCTACAACGCGTCCACCGGCCTGCTGGCCTCGAGCGCGGCTCTGGATTTCGACGGCAGCGGCGGAACCTTCAACCCGGAGATTCACACCCTGGAGGACGTGCGCGACGCCTTCAACCGGACCTATGCCGGGGCCATCAACGCCACCATCGTCAACAACAAGTTGCGCCTGGAGGCCGAGGACGGCTACACCTTCGCCTTCGGTACGGACTCGGCGGGGCTCTACGCCGGCCTGGGGCTGAACACCTTCTTCAAGGGGGAGGACCCGAACTCCATGGCCATCAACGAGAAGATATCCGGCGACCTGGATTATCTGGCCACGGGTCACGTGAACGGTGCCGGGGAGATGAACTCCGGGGACAACACCACGGCCCTGTCCATGTACGCCCTGCGCGAGGCCAACGTGACCACCTCCACTGCCGTGGAGGGGACCACCTCGCAGACCATTCTCGACTATTACAACGGCATCGTGGGCAACGTGGGCACGGACACCAATCGGGCCAAGTTCAACCAGAATTTTTATCAGACCCTGGCCAATGACCTGGATGAACGCCAGCAGGAAATCTCGGGCGTCAACCTGGACGAGGAGATGAGCGACCTGATCAAGTATCAGGCGTCCTACACGGCGGCGGCCAAGCTCATCACCACGGCGGACCAGATGCTTCAGACCATCCTTTCGCTTAAACCGTAGGCCGGAGAAAAGGCTATGCGCGTAACACAACAGATGCTTTTCAATCGCTACGTGTACAATCTGAACACGTCGCTGAGTTCGCTCATGGACCTGAACATCAAGGCCCAGACGCAGAAGGCCATCAACAAGCCCAGCGACGACCCCACGGGCATGACCCGCATCCTGGACCACCGCGACACCCTGCGTTCGCTCGACCAGTACGGGGAGAACATCTCCACGGCCAAGGGCTGGCTGGGCAGCGCGGACGAGGCCCTCATGCAGGTCTCGACCATCCTGACCCGGGCCAAGGAGCTGGCCACCCAGGTGGCCACCGGCACCGTGGATGCGGACAACCGCGAGCAGGTCAGCTACGAGATGCGCTCCCTGTTCGAACAGCTCATCAGCCTGTCCAACTCCGATTTCGAGGACAAGTCCATTTTCGCGGGACACAAGACCGACGGCGCGGCCTTCAAGCAGATCATGTGGCTGACCACCAACGACGAGGACTTCGGCCGCAACGCGGAGTTCACGGTCAACGGCTCCTCGGACACCACGGTCCTGGTACAGTACTACGACACCACCGGGGCCACCCCGGTGGGCGGCAACATGAACCTGTCCGACCCCAACCTGGGCGTGCGCTACTCCATCGACGGCGGGCGCACCTGGAAAACGGACGCGACCATGAATTTCACGGGCACCGAAGGGGTTCTGAACCTGCCCCAGAGCGGCACCAGCGTGAGCTTCCACGGGGATACCGCCATCAAGGTCAACGATCCGACCGACGTGGCCGTGTCCGACGGCACCTGGATGTGGATCAGGCCCTCGGCCCAGTACGTGGGCGACGACGAGGACGCGCCGCCGCAGGTGGATTCCCTGGGGCCGGGGGTGGGCCTGCTTTCGGCCGCGGCCTCGGGCTCCTTCCTGGACACCAACGTAACCATCCGCATCGACAACCAGTCGGCCGTGACCATGGACCAGGCGATCCAGTACTCCTACAGCCTGGACGGCGGCATCAACTGGGTGACCGGCAACGTGGCCCAGGCCGACACCTCGGCCAACGAGGCGGTGCTGTCCGTAGCCAACGGCGGCATCCTGACCCTGACCTCCAACGGCTCCAACCAGCTGCGGCCGGGTCAGCAGTTCGTCATCCACCCGCGCGTGGCGGCCATCAACCTGGACGTTTCGGACAGCGAGCAGATCCAGGTCAACCACGTGGGCAAGGACATCTTCGGCGGCATCTACATGGACCCGGACGTCATCCTGTCGTCCAACGGCTCCATCCTGACGCTGGGCAGCCTGAACGCCAGCCGGGCGTTTCTTTCCAACGGCGCACCGAACATGGCCCTGTCCATCCAGGGCCAGGACGAGGACTCCATGAATCTGTTCGAGGTCATGGGCAACCTGGTGGCTTTTGCCGAGACCAACAACCAGACCGGCTGCCAGCAGTCCCTGGCCAACCTCGTCAAGGCCCAGGAGCACATCGTCAACTCCATCGCCGTGGTGGGCGGCCGACAGAACCGGCTGGCCATCAGCGAGAACATCGTGGACGGGCTGACGCTCAACGAGAAGTCCCTGCTCAGTTCCATCGAGGACGCTGACGTGTCCGAGTTGATGACCGATCTGGCCCAGCAGCAGATCGTCTACGAGTCCGTGCTGCGCTCGACCTCCATGATCATGCAGCTCAATCTTTCGAAGTTTATATAAATTAATAAAATAATGCACTTTACTTGCGGGTGAACCTCATGTAGTCGGCAAGGCGTATGCCGCGTGAAAAGCGGACAAGCCGAAGGAATGACTTGGTAACGAAATGTTGATTCTGACCCGGAGACCGGGAGAAAGCCTCTATTTGGGCGACAATATCAAGCTGAAGATCCTGAGCGTTCAGGGAAAGCAGATAAAGATCGGCCTGGATGTGCCCGAAGACATGACCGTCTATCGGGAAGAGGTCTATTTGAAGATCAAGGAACAGAACCGGCAGGCGCTGGAAGTCAACCAGCAGGACCTGCTCGCGGCGGCGGCGCTATGGCAAAAGAAAGAACGCAAAAAATAATGACCCGGCTGGGCGAGCGGGAAATCCTCTCCGACTCCATCCTGTATTTCCCCCGCGGACTGGTCGGGCTCGAGGACAAGCGTGAGTACACGCTGCTTCCGGTCAGGGAAGGGGATTCGCCGTTTTTGCTGTTGCAGTGCATCACCGACCCGGGACTCGGGCTCCTGGTGGCCGATCCCTACAGCTTTATCGACGACTATGACGTGAAGATCGAGAATCCGGACCGCAAGGTCCTGAAGGTGGAGAACATCCGGCAGCTGGCCATCCTGGTGACCGTGACCATTCCACAGGACAAACCTGAAGACACCACCCTCAATCTCCAGGGGCCGATTGTCATCAACACGGAGACGAGGATAGGTCTTCAGATTCCTCAGACGGAAGCGGGCTATCCCACGCACTTCCGGCCGATAGGGTCCTGATCGTTCGGTCGCTGCCCTCTCGTGCTAAACGAAGAGATCGAGGTCGTCGCGAATCAGGTTCGCGGCGGCCTTTTTCAGGTCGGGCCGATAGGTTCCGTCCTTGACCTTGCGCTTGAGCTCGTCCACCTTTTCGCGGCGGACGTCGGGCGCTTCCTTGGCGGTCTGCAGGGCGGTGCCCCGCAGCCGGGCCTCGGACGAGAGAACCACACGGTCGGCTGCTTCCCCGGAAGTCTTCACGCTTTCCTGCGTGCTCCTGGCTTCCTTGGCTTCCGGCCGTTCGATCTTCTTGTTTGCGTAAGGGTTTTGATCCCCCACGATGTTTCTAATAACCATGTCGTACCTCCCGTTGGGGACGGGGTCATCAAAGCATGGTGCCATCCACCTTTGACAATGCTATTTCCCACAGTCTCCGCAAGACCTTGCTCCTCTCGGAACCTTCCACGTCCCGCGGCCCCTGTGGCGTCTCCCTGATTATCTGAACGTCGCCTCCGTCGAGCGGGTACTCGAACACGTACCGGCCGTCGAACTCGCTTTCCAGCTGGTCCAGAACCGCCTGGACCACCGGCGAGCGCTCGGAATTGACGATCAGGTTTTCAATGACCTCGTGAGCGATGCGCTGCACCAGCTCCCGGCGCTTGGCCTGCCTGGCTATGTCGTCCGGGGGCTCCGCACCGCCCATCGCCTGCCTGAAGCGTGCGAGACGCTTCGCGCTCGTAAGCTGCTTTCCATAGGTGCGCAGCATATTGCGAACATTGGTGGACGATGCATTCACGGTATTTCTCCCTTCCTTGAATGATACGATCGTCCCCGTTCAAAAAAACTTTAGGGGGAAAACGAAAAAAAAGCCAGAAAAGCCGGTCGGCCAAGGGGCGGGAAAAGGACCGTCCAGGGGAAAAAGGTTGGATGTTTCTCGGAATTTAAATAAAAATACCGATCATGAAACGCACCGTAGGGAAAATGCTTATCGTGAGCAAGCCGGGCGATCAGGCCGCCGAGGCTGTGCGCGAGGCCATGGCCGGGTTCCTGGACGAAAGGGGGGTGCCCTTTCAGACCTGCGAGCACCGCCCGGACGCTCCCCGGAAGTCCTGCGAGAACGAGGAACGGATCAGCGGCCCCTTCGACCTGGCCGTGATCCTGGGCGGGGACGGCACCTTCATCGGCGCGGCCCGGCGGCTGCTGCGTTTCGGGGCTCCGCTCATGGGCGTCAACCTCGGCCGGGTGGGTTTTCTGCCCCAGCTGGAGCGCGACGGGTGGCGTCCGTGGCTTGAGGACGCGCTGGACAACGGGTTCAGCGCCGAGCCGCGCCTGGTCCTGAAGTACGCCGTGTTGCGCGATGGCAAGGAGATGGCCGACGGACTGGTCATCAATGAACTGGTCGTCAGCCGGGGGGAGCTGGCCCGGCTCGTCCGGCTGGAACTGGCCTATGACGGCATCGGCATTTCCTGCCTGCGGGCGGACGGGCTGATCGTGTCCACGCCCACCGGCTCCTCGGCCTACGGGGCTTCGGCCGGCGGCCCCCTGGTCCACGCCGGGCTGGCGGTCTGCTGCGTGATCCCGGTCTGCCCCTTCCAGAGCAGCTTCAGGCCCATGGTCTTTCCGGCGGACGGAGTGATCACCGTGCGCGTCCGGGAGCAGGCGGGCGAAGTCAACCTGACCGAGGACGGCCAGACCGCCGTTAGGCTCGCACCGGGCGACGAGGTGGTCGTGGAGAAATCGCCCGCCGACCTGCTGGTGGTGGACCTGGGGCAGGGCGCATATTTCGAGAAATTGAAGAAACACGGTTTTCTGACCGAGAGGTGAACATGGGATTGGCCAAGGAATTCGATTCGGTCCTCGACATCAAGTACGGGCTCGACCCCGCCCTGGACGCGCTGCTGCTCCACTTCATGTCGGAAAATCACCTGGAATACACCATCGATCCGCTGAAGAACGCCTCGGAAGAGCAGATGCGCTTCATGGTCGCGCTCGAGGAAGGGGAGTTCTACGCTCCGTGCTCGGACTGGATGTTCACCATGCTTCTGGACCAGCGGCTGCCGGATCGGCTGCTCGAAAAGTATCTGGAGCAGTGGAAGCGGTTCCTCCACCTGTCCCGCGACTTCTGCTCGGACCGGAAGATGGCCCGCCGGTTCATCCAGCTGGCCCGGCACAAGTTCCGCATGGTCCTGGCCTCGCCCATCCTCATGCCCTCGCGGCTGATGAAGTGGTTCATCACCATCTTCATGACCCAGTCCGGCATCGACGATCCCTACCTGCACATCCGCCGGGGGCTCAACCGGCGGGCCGCCGAGATGGTCGAGAGCCCGGTGTTCGACGAGATGGTCCACGGCAGTCCCGTGGACATCGATGTCGGCGTCAGGACCGATGATCTGCGCAACCGGCTCGACCGCCTCGAGATCGAGCGGCTCATGCGCATCGCCACCTTCACGGATCACTGGAACCCGGAGATGTTTTCCCTGGACGGGCTGCGCGCCTCGGGCCTGGCCGAGGAGGTGCGCGAGGGCTCGGACCTCCTTAACCCGATGTTCGAGCGGCTGGGCAAGGACGGGGAGCAGCGCCGCCGCATCCTGTATCTGCCCAACCGGGCGGGCGGCATCCTGTTCGACCTCAAGGTGGTCAAGGCCCTGCTCCGGCTGGGGCACCGCGTGGTCATGGCCCTCAAGGAGGGGTTCTATTTCGACCATCCGACCTTCTGGGACCGGGACTCGGACCTGGAACTGGCCCAGGCCTTTGAAGGGGCGCATTTCGTCAGCGAGGACAAGTTGTCCAAGAACGAGCTGCTGGCCGTCATGGCCCGCCATCCCTTCCTGGTCATCTCCGACGGCACGCGCGAGAAGTTCAACCCCTACCGGACCTCGGTGACCTTTGCCCGGGCCTGGAAGGAGTGCGACCTGATCCTGGCCAAGGGCGAGGACACCTACGACCGTTTGATCCTCAACTCCCATGAGTTCACCCGGGACATCCTCAGTTTCCGCAGGGACGAGCGGGGCGAATTTCACGTCCATTTCCGGCCCAAGCCCGAGCGGGTGCTGATCTTCTCCGAGCAGTACATCAGCGGCAAGGCCGAGGAGATCATCCGGGAGATGCGTCAGGCCAGGGCCCGGGGCGAGACGGTCATGTTCTACTCCGGGATCATCGGCTCGGTGCCCGGCCAGACCAAGGAGGCCATCGAGGTCATCACCACCTACGTCAACCACCTGCGGGGGCAGCTGGACGACGTGTACATCATCAATCCCGGCGAGCACTTCGAGGAGGGCATGGACGCCGACGACCTGATGTTCATGTGGGAAAAGGTCCAGCGCAGCGGGTACATCAATGTCTGGCGTTTCCAGACGTATTTCGATATTGAGAAGAGCTTCGAGTTGATGGGGCGCAAGGTGCCCCCGGTCTGGACCGGCAAGGACTCCACCTATTCCACCGGCTGCACCAAGGAAATGCACATCGCCCTGGACGTGCAGCGGGCCCATCCCGAACTGCAGATCATCGGCCCCAACCCAGAGAAGTTCTTCCGCAGGCGGGAGTACGGGGTGGGCAAGTTCTGCGACGTGGCCATCGACTCGTGCGGCTAGGAACTTCAAACGGCGCGGTACCCATGCGGCATGCTTTCAACGACATACGGCCCTCCCTGTGGCGGGCGTTCCGGCTTTTGCTGGCCGTGGCCTGCCTGGCCGCGCTGCTGTCGTGCGTCAAGTCCGGGCCGCTCTTCGGGTCCAAGGCGGCCGCGCCGGTCGAACGGGAGACCGCCGCCCAAAAACCGGCTGGCGGAGAAACCGCCGTCGAGGCCCCCGAAGCCGGGAGCACCGAGGGTGCCGAGATCGCGGAAGAGGACGCCGACGCCGTGGCCGCGCTGTCCGTCGGCGAGAATTGCCTGTACCGTGACGGAGCGGTGCGCCGACTGACCCTGCGGCCCGTGCGCGAGCCTCTGTCCATCCCGGCCTGCGACATGTTCTTCCCCCTGTCCAACGTGGAGGGAGCGCAGAACATGGCCCGGCTGGACATCAGGAGCCAGGGGCTCGACACTTGGCGCGCCCTGGAAGGACCGGTCCAGCGCAGCCTGGAATACGCCCTGAACATGCCGGCCAACGAGCCCGCCCTGGCCCGGCCCGGCATGTCCCTGACCTGGGGCCAGGTGGTCCGCTCCCTGGAGGAATTTCTTGACCTGCTGCCGCACCTGGACGCGGACCCGGACCTGCTGGCCCAGCGCTTCGTCTGGTACGGCATGCGCCAGAAGCCGCTCATGACCGGCTACTACACCCCGGAGATCGAGGCCAGCCTGACCCGGCGGCCCGGCTACGAATACCCCATCTACGGCGTGCCCGAGGACCTGCGCTACGGCCCGGTGCGCGGCCGCTACCGGTTCTACCGCGTGGACAAGGGGCGGGTGCTGTCGTACTACAGGCGCGGCGACGTGGACCTGCGCAAGGTCCTGTCCGGCCGGGGGCTCGAGATCGCCTGGGCCAAGGACCCGGTGGACGTCTTCTACATGCAGGTGGAAGGGTGCGGGCGGCTGCGGCTGCCCGACGGGACCACCCGCAACGTGCTCTACGGGGCCAAGAACGGCCACGGCTTCCGCTCCCTGGGCCGCATCCTCCACGCCAAGGGGCTGCTCCCGGACGGGCACCTGGCCAAGGAGGACGTGAAACGGTATTTCGACAAGCATCCCGAACGGATGTTCGAGCTCATGGCCGAGAACCGGAGCTACGTGTTCTTCCGCCTGGAGGACTCGCCGCCCGAGGGGACCATCGGAAAGCCGTTGACGCCGATGGTTTCACTGGCTACAGACCGGAAGCTCCTGCCGCTCGGCAGTCTGTTGGCCTTCGAGGCCGAAATTCCCGAGGCCCGGGACGGCCGCCCCGCGGGCAAGCGCAAGGTGTCGGGCATCGGCCTGGCCCAGGATACGGGCACGGCCATCCAAGGCCCCCATGTCGATTACTACATAGGCGAGGGCAACGCGGTGGCGCCCATTGCCAGCAACATCAAGACCGAAGCCACCGTATACCTCCTCATAAGCAAAGAAGCACTGATCAATGGCTGACATCACACACGATTCCATCAAGAATACCATTCGGGACGCCGTGGCCCACCAGATTCGGTCCGTCATGGACTGGCATTTCGGCGAGCCCGTGTACGAAGGCAATCCCGCCGACGATCTGGCCGGGCTCGAGGGATTGCGAGAACTGGTGGCCCGCCAGCACTGGGCCAACTTCCAGCTCTGGCACGTCGAGGACCGCGCCCGGCGCAAGGACGTGGACGCCCGCGTCATCGCGGACTGCAAGTACGCCATCGACAAGCTCAACCAGAAGCGCAACGACCTCATCGAACGGGTGGACGAATGTCTCATCTCGGCCATGGAGCCGCTCCTGCCCATTGATGCCCAGGAGCGGTACAACACCGAGACCGTGGGCGCGGCCCTGGATCGGCTGTCCATCCAGGCGCTCAAGATTTATCACATGAAAGAGCAGTGTTCGCGCAAGGATGTGGATGAAGAGCACATCCAACAGTGCGACAACAAGGTCGGCGTGCTCAAGCGACAGCACAATGATCTGGAACGGGCCATTCTGGAATTGGTCGACGAATATTTCGCCGGGACCAAGAAGCCCAAGGTCTATTTCCAGTTCAAGATGTACAACGACCCCAAGCTCAACCCGGAACTCTACGGAAACAAGAAATAGGGGAGCTCCCATGTCCCGGTACGAAACCGTCATCGGCCTCGAAGTCCATGCCCAGATGAAAACCGAGAGCAAGATATTCTGCTCCTGCTCCACCAAGTTCGGAAACGACCCCAACGAGAACGTCTGTGCGGTCTGCTCCGGCATGCCCGGCGTGCTGCCCGTGCTCAACGAGAAGGTCGCCGAATACGCGACCAAGGCGGGACTGGCGACCAACTGCGAGATCAACCTCAAGTCCGTGTTCGCGCGCAAGAACTACTTCTATCCCGACCTGCCCAAGGGGTATCAGATTTCCCAGTTCGAACAGCCCATCTGCGAGCACGGCCATGTGGACATCGAGGTGGACGGCCGGAAGAAACGCGTGGGGTTGACCCGCATCCATATGGAAGAGGACGCGGGCAAGAACATCCACTCGGCGGCCGACAACGCCAGCTTCGTGGACCTGAACCGGACCGGCGTGCCGCTCATCGAGATCGTGTCCGAGCCGGACATGCGTTCGGCCGAGGAGGCCGTGGCCTACCTCAAGGAGCTGCGCTCGGTGCTGCTCTATCTCGGCATCTGCGACGGCAACATGGAGGAGGGCTCCTTCCGCTGCGACGCCAACGTATCCATCCGGCCCTTTGGCCAGGAGGAGTTCGGCACCCGCGCGGAACTGAAGAACCTCAACTCCTTCAAGCACATCCAGAAGGCCATCGAGTACGAGGTGGAACGCCAGATCGACCTGGTGGAGGACGGCGATAAAGTTGTCCAGGAAACCCGGCTGTACAATGTGGACAAGGGCACGACCCACTCCATGCGCGGCAAGGAGGAGGCCCACGACTACCGCTATTTCCCGGATCCGGACCTGGTCCCGCTGGTCCTGGAGCAGGCCTGGGTGGACAAGTGGAAGTCCGAGCTGCCCGAACTGCCTTCGGCCAAGCGCGAGCGGTTCATGGCCGAGTACGGCCTGGCCGACTACGACGCGGCCCTGATCACCAACGACCTCGCCGTGGCCGACTATTTCGAGGCCGCGGTCAAGGCATATGCGGGCGACGCCAAAAAGGTCACCAACTGGGTGGCGGGCGAACTGCTGCCGTTCTGCCACGAGAACGGGTCCGAAGCCTGCGAGGTCAAGCTGACCCCGGAAAAGCTGGCCGCGCTGCTCGCCCTGGTGGACGACGGGACCATCTCGGTCAAGATCGGCAAGGACATCTTCCGCGACCTGTGCGCGTCCGGCGACGACCCGGCCGAATACGTCAAGGCCAAGGGGCTGGTCCAGGTGTCCGACACCTCCGAGCTCGAGGCCATGGTCGACAAGGTCATCGCCGACAACCCGTCCGAGGTCGAGGCTTTCAAGGGCGGCAAGACCAAACTCATGGGCTTCTTCATGGGCCAGGTCATGCGCCTGTCCAAAGGCCAGGCCAACCCCGGCGTGGTCACGCAGCTGTTTACGAAGAAACTTTCGTGAGGAAGACCGGGGGAAAACTTTTGAGAAAGTTTTCCCCCGGCCCCCCTTTCAAAACTTTTTGTCGCCACGCCGCCAGGGAGTTTATAGGGGAAAGTCCATTCCTCAAGGCGGCGTGGGGGTGCGTTTCCGTACTCTATTTCTATGGACGGAGAGTGGTGCCCGCACCATTCGGCGCATACGAAGAATCTCGTTGACCTCGATAGCATCTGCGCCGCGATAAAAAGTTTTGAAGGGGAGTCCAGAGGGGAAACTTTTCCAAAAATTTCCCCTCTGGCCGCCGGAGGCAACCAAAGATGACCGAACACATTCAGTATTCTCCCGAGAAAGACGCCCTGATCCTGCTTGACCAGCGTTACCTGCCAAACCGGGAGGACTGGTTCGAGTGCAGGACCACGGACGACATCTGCTACGCCTTGGTGGTCATGGTCGTGCGCGGCGCGCCGGCCATCGGCGTGACCGCGGCCTACGGCTGCTATCTGGCCGGGCGCGAGGTGCAGGGGATGGACGGCGACTGGAAGGCGAACCTGTCGGCCAAGCTGGACCAGATCCACGACGCCCGGCCCACGGCGGTGAACCTGCGCTGGGCCGTGCGCGATATGCGCCGCGTCTGGGACGAGGCGGGTGACGTCTCCCTGGAAGGACTGCTGGGCATCTGGCTCGAGCGGGCCAAGGATATCCACGCGGGCGACATCGAGATGTGCGAGCTGATCGGCAAGTTCGGCGGCGAACTCATCGACGACGGGGACACCGTGATGACCCACTGCAACGCGGGCGCGCTGGCCACGGCCGGGTACGGCACGGCGCTGGGCGTGATCCGGGGGGCCATCGACCAGGGCAAGAAGGTCTCGGTCATCGCCAACGAGACCCGGCCTTTCCTTCAGGGCGCGCGGCTGACCGCGTACGAGCTGCACAAGGACGGCATCCCGGTCAAGGTGGCCTGCGACAACGCCTGCGCCCTGCTCATGAAGCGCGGCCTGGTGGATAAAGTCGTGGTCGGCGCGGACCGGATCACGGCCAACGGCGACGTGGTCAACAAGATCGGCACCTTCGGGGTGGCCATCATCGCGAAACGGTTCAACATCCCGTTCTATGTGGCCGCGCCGGTGTACACCATCGACCCGGAGACGCCGACCGGGGACGACGTGCCCATCGAGGACCGCGACCCGCGCGAGGTGACGCACATCGGCGACCACCGCATCCCGCCCGAGGGGGTGGAGGTCTACAACCTGGCCTTCGATCCCACGCCCAACGAGCTCATCGCGGGCATCATCACTGAAAAGGGCGTGTTGTACCCGCCCTATGACCTTGCCATCAAGAAATTGTTCATGTAATGCTCTTCTCAAGGTATGGTAACAATGGGGCGAAACCGCGCTGCGGTTTTGTCCCATTTTGTGTTTTGGGAATATATTGTTCTAATAGACAATTTTCTCCCGACCGGTAATAAACAGGGGCACAATACAGACCGTCAAGGATGGGTTCAGCATGAAGATGAAAAGCGTCAATACCGCCATTGCTCTGTTGATCGCCGCCAGCATGGCCATATCGGTCCTGGCCGCCGTAACCTGGGTCAACCATGATACTCGGCAGACCGTCTTCAACGAGGGCAAGGAGTCCATGAACAACATGGTCGCCCAGACCATGACCGCATTGGACAACTACATCGTCCAGACCGACGAGATGGCGCATATGCTCGCCTCGCAACAGGCCGTGGCCGACGCTCTGGCCGGGCGGGACGCCCTGCCCGCGTCCGGGCTGTTCAAGGATTTCATGGCCACTTCCAGCGGCTACTGGGCGGCCTTCGTCTTTGACCGCAACGGCCAGGTGGTGGCCGGGTACAATGCCAAGGGGCAGGACATGACCGGGGCGGACCGCAGCTCGCGCGGGTATGTCAAGGCCGTCCTGTCCGGCAAGTCGGACCATTTTCTGTCCAACGACATCCTCATATCCAAGAGCGGCGGCGGGATTCTCATCTTCGCCGCTGCCAGCGTGGTCCGCGACCACACGGGCGAGATCATCGGCGGGGTGGGCCTGTTTCCCAAGTGGGAGCATTTCACCTCCAAGTTCGTCGACCCCTTCCGCGTGGCGGGCAGCGGATACGCCTACATGCTCGACCACAAGGGACGGATGATCGCCCACGCGGTGAACAAGGACCTGTACCTCAAGGACGTGTCGGACCTGGAGTTCGTCAAGATCGCCCTGAGCGCAAAGACGGGTGAGGCCACCTATACGTGGGAGGGCCGCGAAAAGTATATGGTCTTCAATACCGCGCCCACGACCGGCTGGAAGGTGGTCATGAGCGCCTACGAGGACGACCTGGCCGCTGCGGCGCACAACCAGCGCGACAAGCTGGCAGCCGGCGGCGCGGCCCTGGGCGTCCTGCTGGTGACCGTGCTGATATTCGCCATGCGCCGGACCATCATCAATCCTGTGAAGAACATCCTGGAATACGCTTCCGAGGTGGCCGGAGGGAACCTGCAGGCCCGCCTGGAGGGCCGATACCGGTTCGAACTCCAGTCCCTGGCCGGGCAGATCGAAGTCATGGTCCGGGAACTCAAGAACAAGCTTGGCTTTTCCCAGGGCGTGCTCAACGGGCTCTCCCTGCCGTGCAGCATCCTCGGGCCGGACCACAAGCTGATCTGGGTCAACAAGCAGATGATGGAGATGGTCGGCCGTACCGGTTCGCCCGAGGACTATATTGGGGTCTCCGGCGGCTCCTTCTTTTACGACGATGAGAGCGACGACAGAGAGGTCTTGTCCGACCAGGCCATCCGCGAACAGCGGCGGAAAGAGGCCGAGATCGAATACGCCAGGGTCGGCGAATCCAAGAATGTGCATGTGGTGACCACACCGTTTTACGACATGGACGGCGAGCTGCTCGGTGCCCTGGGCATCTGGATCGACATCACGGAGATCCGTGCCCAGCAGAAGCAGATCGAGGAGCAGAACGGGCGGATTTCCCAGGCCGCGGCCGAAGCCGAGGAGGTCTCCCAGCGGCTGTCCAGCGCCGCCGAGGAGTTGTCCGCCCAGATCGAACAGGCCAAGAATGGCTCCGACACCCAGCGGAGCCGGGCGCAGGAAACCGCCACCGCCATGGAGCAGATGAACAGCACGGTGCTGGAGGTGGCGCAAAACGCCAGCTCCGCCGCCGAGGAGGCGGACACCGCCAAGCAGAACGCCCAGGATGGCGAGGACATCGTCCGGCGAATGATCGAGGCGGTGGGAGGGGTCCAGGCCCAGGCCGACAACCTCAAGACCTCCATGGAGGAACTGGGCAAGCAGGCGGCGGACATCGGCCAGGTTCTCGAGGTGATCACCGACATCGCTGACCAGACCAACCTCCTGGCCCTGAACGCGGCCATCGAGGCGGCCCGCGCGGGCGAGGCCGGGCGCGGCTTCGCGGTGGTGGCCGACGAGGTCCGCAAGCTGGCGGAAAAGACCATGACCGCCACCAGCGAGGTCGGCAACGCCATCTCCAAGATCCAGGCCATGACCCGGGACAACGTGGCCGCCACCGAAAAGGCGGTCTTCTCGGTCTCGCAGAGCACGGAGCTGGCCAACGATTCCGGGCGGGCCCTGGCGGAGATCGTCGGCCGTGTCGAGGTGGCCGCGGATCAGGTTCGCGCCATCGCCACCGCCGCCGACGAGCAGTCCGCCACAAGCGAGGAGATCAACCGGGCCACGGACGAGATCAACCAGATCGCGATCGAGGCCTCCCAGGTCATGGATCAGGCCTCCAACGCGGTCCTTGAGGTGGCGACCATGGCCTCCCGGCTGAATGGCATCATCGAATCCATGGGCGGGTAGTCCGCCGTCCTTTTAGGGAATGCCGGGATTAATGGACTCGACATTCAAATGAAGATAAGGTAACCCCCGCGCTTCCCGCCCTTGGAAAGCGCGGGGTTCACGCATTACCGCGCCATCAAACACCATCCGGAGCCGAACATGCTGCCGATCGTCGCCCTGGTGGGCCGCCCCAACGTGGGCAAATCCACCCTCTTCAACCGACTTCTGAGGAAGTCGCGGTCCATCACCCACGACCTGCCCGGGGTGACGCGCGACCGCATCTACGGCGAGTGCATCATGGGCGAGACCCGGTTCGACCTCATCGACACCGGCGGCATGGTCCTGGAATCCGAGGCCACGCCCGAATTGTCCAAGGACTTCGAGGACGAGATATTCGAGCAGGCGCAGGAGGCCATCAATGAGGCCAACGCCATCCTCTTCGTGGTCGACGGCAAGGAGGGGCTGACCCCGCTGGACCAGCAGGCGGCCGAGTACGTGCGCCGCTCCGGCAAGCCGGTGATGATGCTGATCAACAAGGTGGACGGCAGCGAGTTCGAGGCCGAGATGACCGCCGAGTTCCACTCCCTGGGCATCGAATTCCTGCCCGTGTCCGCGGCCCACGGCTACAACCTGCACGGGGTGCGCGACCGGGTCCGCAAGTTCGTCAAGGGGTTGGGGCTGCCCGAGGACACGGACGACGGGGTGGAAAAGGGGCTTCGGCTGACCATGCTCGGCCGTCCCAACGCGGGCAAGTCCTCGCTCATCAACGCGCTCATCGGCAAGGACCGGCTGATCGTTTCGGACGTGGCCGGGACCACCCGCGACTCCATCGACGTGACCTTTGAGAAGCAGGGCAAGCGGTACACCTTCGTGGACACGGCGGGCGTGCGCAAGCGGGCCAACATCCAGGACCATCTGGAGAAGATCAGCGTTATCCGGGCGCTCAAGAACTCCAAGCGGTCCGACGTGACCATCCTGACCATCGACATCACCCTGGGCGCGGGACGGCAGGACAAGCGGCTGATCGAATTTCTGGCCAAGGAGAAGACCCCGTTCATTGTGGTCGTCAACAAGGCCGACCTCATCCCCAGGAGCGAAACCAACCGCGCGCTCGAGGCGTTCAGGGAGGAGCTGCGCCTGATCCCGCACGTGCCCATCGTCATGACCAGCGCGGTCAAGGGGCTGGGCATCGGCAAGCTGCTGCCTCTGGCCGAGACCCTGCGCCGGGAGTGCGAAATACGGGTGGGCACCGGCGAGTTGAACCGGGCCATGCAGGCCGTGCTGGAGAAGCTGCAGCCCCCGGTGGTCAAGCGCAGGCGGCCCAAGTTCTACTACGTCACCCAGGCGGACGAGCCCATCCCGACCTTCGTCTTTTTCTGCAACGACCACACCATCGTCAAGACGTCCTACGTGCGCTACCTGGAGAACCAGTTCCGCAAGCTGCTCGGCATCAAGTCCGCGCCGGTGAACATCGTGTTCCGCTCCAGCCACGACAAGAAGGAGTGGGAAAAGGCGCGGGGCATCTCGTCGCTGGGCAAACGCGGCCCGGGCCGCGAGCGCATCGGCGGGGCCAAGACGCGCCGCCACGAGGAGAAGTACAAGGCGCTCAAGAGCAAGCGCCGCCGCGAGGAGCGCGAGAGCAAGGATGCCCAGGGCGGCAAGGGGAAAAAGGGTAAATAGGGCTCATCTTTATTGACAATCCGCGCGGGAAAAGTGTAGACGGACTTTCCTCAATGCGAACCGCGTCTTTACGCGCGCAAAGAGTTTGGAGAAGTGGCCGAGCTGGCTGAAGGCGCACGCCTGCTAAGCGTGTTATGGGTGTAAAGCTCATACGAGGGTTCAAATCCCTCCTTCTCCGCCAGACAGAAAGGGGTTACGTGATATTCACGTAACCCCATTTTTTATGCTCTGTGCGGGTTGTTCATTCCATTTGAGTGGGAAGGGCGCATGAGCGTTAAGCTTTTTCCGCCAAACATGATGGATAGACCATAAGAGGCAACAAATATGAATTACGACGTATTGTTCCATTTCGACCACGATCCCCAGGCCTTGGGTATCGCTTTCAGCAACATCAGGAATTACCTGAACGCCTTTCCCGAGGACAGGCCCGCCGTGGTTCTGGTGGTCAACGGGCCGGGCGTGCGGTTGCTGGACCGCGACGGCGAGCACGCGGCGCAGATCGGCGAAGTGCTCGCCCTCGGCGCGGTGGTCAAGGTCTGCAACAACGCCCTGACCCATTTCGGCATAGATCCCGAGCGGCTCTGCCCGGGCTGCGAGGTGGTCCCCGCCGGGGTGGTGGAGATCGTGGAGCTGCAGCGCAAGGGGTTCGCCTACGTGAAGCCCTAGGGGCGTGGGCCTTCCATCAGGCGCGGGACCGGCGGGCGGGCTACATGCCCAGGCCGTTGGCGCTGAAGACCGGCGTTCCCTGGCGCAGGGTCAGGGCCGCGAAGGGCAGGGACGGGTCCGAGTCGTCCACGATGATCATGTCGGCGCGCTTGCCGGGCTCGATCGCGCCCCGGTCGGCCAGCCCCGCGGCGCGGGCCGGACCTGCGGAGACCAGCCGCCATGCGTCCGGGAAGGGGCAGACCTTGTCGCGGGCCAGGGAGAAGGCGGCCTGGAGCAGGGAAGGGTAGAAGTAGTCCGAGGTCAGGGCGTCGCACAGGGCCATGCGGATGGCGTCGCGGGCCATGAGCCGGTTGATGTGGCTCTTGCCCCGCAATGCGTTGGGCGCGCCCAGGATGACCGCGCCGCCGAGTTCGCGGGCTCTGCGGGCCGTGGGCTCGTCCAGCGGGAATTCGCAGATGGCGCACCCCAGGCCGTCGTACCAGGACCGCGTGGCCGGGTCCGGGTCGTCGTGGGAGGCCATGGGGATGTTCCGTTCGGCGGCGGCCCGGGCCAGCTTGCGGATGCCCTCGGGCACGGCCGCCGCCCGTTCCCTGATCTCGGAGATCAGATGGATGAACGCCTCCCGGTTCAGGCCGGTGCGGTCCAGGTAGCCGGACATCTTGGAATAGCGGTCCAGGTTGGCGAACATGGCGTCGATGTGGTCGTTGAAGGCGAGCATGTCCACGGTCCCGTCGAGTATCCAGGCCTCGATCTCGTCCAGGGCCTGGAGGTTGTAGGTCTCGAAGCGCAGGTGCAGGCGGGTGTCGCAGCCGAGCCTGTCGCGCACGGTCTTGAAATCGGCCAGGAAAGCGTGGGCGGCCTCGCGGCTTCTGAGGCCCGGCTCCCAGGAGCAGGTCAGGCCGTGGAAGGCGGTGGTGATGCCGTTGGCCGTCATGGTCCGGTCCGTGTCCAGCAGCCCCAGGGCGCGGCTGAAGGAGACGCCCGCGCGCGGCATGATGTGCCGCTCGAAGCCGTCGCCGTGCAGATCCACGATGCCGGGCAGGACGAGCTTGCCCCGCGCGTCGATGGATTTTCCGCCGTTCGTGCTCCCGTTCAGGGAATCCCCGACCTCCCGGATGACCCCCTCGGCCACGATGATGTCCGTCTGCCGCACGTCCCCGTCCGGGAGCAGCACGCGTCCGTTTCGTATGCGCATATCCATGTATCTTTCCTTGTTGTCCGCCTGGCTGCATGAAGGTTGCGCGGCCATCCGGTGACGGTCGCGCGGCGGCTTCGGCCCGGGCCGCCAGCCCGCCGAAATGGCGCGCCAGGTTCTTTCGATCGGAGGCCATGTTCGGCGAGGGGGGCGGGAAAAGTAAAGCAGTAGACAGGTCGCTGATCTGTCTAGGGGAAGTTCGTCTTTTGTACGTTCAACCGCAATCCGGGCGTAACGCAACGGCCATACTCTGTGACCCAATCGATCGTCGGCAAGGGCCGGCGCAACCGGAAATCATGGAGAGAAGCAATGAAACGTTCGATCGTCACCCTGTTCACGGCCCTGCTCATGGTCTGCGCCATGGGCGCATGGGCCCTGGCCGCCGACACCGTTCGGCTGGCCGTCACCGATTTGGAAGGCATGGAGGAGCTCCAGCGGGAGTTCGGCTCGTTCAAGGAGAAGCTGGGCGTCCTGACCGGCTACGATTTCGAGTTCTTCCCGGTCAACAACCGCACCGCCGCCGTGGAGGCGCTCAAGTCCAAGCGGGTGGATTTCGTCCTGACCGGCCCGGCCGAGTATGTGGTCTTCAAGAAGCGGGTCAACGCCGAGCCCGTGGTCGGTTTCTCCCGGCCCGACTACTTCGGCTCGGTCATCGTCCTGGCCGCAAGCGGGATCAACTCGGTCCCCGACCTGAAGGGCAAAAAGGTGGCCATGGGCGATGTCGGCTCCACCTCCAAGCACCTGGCCCCCATGCAAATCCTCAAGGACAACGGGCTCGATCCCCTCAAGGACGTCAAGACCCTGCACGTGGACTACAAGGTCGGCTTCGAGTCGCTCAAGCGCGGCGACGTGGCCGCGTTTTGCACCACCAACGACAAGTTCCTGAAGATGCGCTCCATGGACAAGCAGCTGTCCGCCGGGGCGTTCAAGGTTATCGCGCGGGGCCCGGACCTGCCCAACGACGTGCTCGTGGTCGGCCCGCACGTGGACAGGGATGTGGTCGCCAAGGTGCGATCCGCGTTCGCCGACCACGCCGACGAGATGATCGCCGCCATCCTGACCGGTGAGGACAACCAGAAGTACAAGGGCATGGTCTTTCTGCCCAAGGTCAAGGACGCGGACTACAACTACGTGCGCGCCATGTACGCGACCATCGGCTATCCCCAGTACTCGGACTTCGTGGGTGACTGATGCTGAAGTTCAATACGTCCGCCGGGGAAGACTCCCCGGCGGCTCTTGCCGGTGATCGGCTGGAGATCCGGGTCAAGGGGCTGGTCAAGTCCTTTGGCCGGGCCACCGTCCTGGACGGCGTGGACCTGGCCGTGAACAGGGGCGAGGCCGTGGCCCTGGTCGGGTCCAACGGAGCGGGCAAGTCCACCTTGCTGCGCTGCCTGCTGCGGCTCATCGAGCCGAGCGGCGGGGTCGTGGAGATGGGCGGGGCGGACGTCCTGTCTTTGAACAGTTCCGGCCTGCGCAGGCTGCGCAGCAAGGTCGGTTTCGTCTTCCAGAAGCACAACCTGGTGCCACGCCTGACCGCCCTGACCAACGTCCTGCACGGGGCCCAGAGCCGCAAGCGCGGCCCGCGCGTCTGGTGGCACATGCTGGCCACGGACGGCGAGCGCCAGGAGGCCATGCGCTGCCTGCAACTGGTCGGCCTGTCCCACGTGGCCGAGCAGCGGGTGGACCGGCTCTCGGGCGGTCAGTCCCAGCGGGTGGCCATCGCCAGGGCGCTCATGCAGCGGCCCCGGATCATGTTCGCGGACGAGCCTGTGGCCAGCCTGGACCCCAACGCGGGCGAGGAGGTCATGCGCCTGTTCGTGGAGCTCATCCGCGGCCGGGGGCTGACCCTGGTCTACACCTCGCATTCGGTGCGCCACGCCCTGGAATACTCGGACCGGGTCATCGGCCTGCGCGACGGGCGCATCGAGATGGACAGCGACTCCTCGGACCTGAACGAGGCAACCCTGCGGAGGATATATGGCTGACCGCATCCGCCAAGGAAGTCAATTCGTCTTCGACGGCCAGGCCACGGACCCGGCCCTGCTGCCCATCCGTTTTCCCCGGCCGAGCGCGCTGTCGTTCGCCCTGTACGCGGCCGGGCTGGCCTTTTTCATCGTCTCCATGCGCAACATCGATTTTTCGCTGACCGAGTTCGTGCGCGGCTTCCCGTATATCGTGGACCTGGTCTCCGAGATGTTCCCTCCGTCTCTGCGCCGAGTGGACGCGGTGGCCCTGTCCCTGCTCGAAACGTTGCAGATGGCCCTGGTGGGCACGGTCTTCGGGGTGGCCTTCAGCCTGGTGCTGGGCATCCTGGCGAGCAAGAGCCAGACGCCGAACAGGGGACTGTACTATTTGTCCAGGAACCTCATTGCCCTGTTCCGCACCGTGCCCGACCTGATCTGGGCCCTGTTCTTCGTGGTCATGGTCGGCCTGGGGCCGTTCGCGGGCACTCTGGCGATCATGGTCGACACCATGGGGTTCTGCGGCCGGTTCTTCGCCGAGGCCATGGAGGAGGTGGACAAGGGACCCCAGGAGGCACTGGAGTCGTTGGGCGCGAGCCGCCTGGGCACGGTCATCTGCGCCGTGATCCCGGCCGCGCTGCCGTCGTTCGTGAACACGGCCCTGTTCAGCCTGGAAAAGGCCACGCGCTCCTCGGTGGTGCTCGGCCTGGTCGGGGCGGGGAGCATCGGCATCGAGCTCAAGGTCTCCATGGACATGTTCATGTACTCCGAGGCCTCGACCATCATCCTGTTGATCTTCGCCCTGGTCCTGCTGGTGGAGCAGCTTTCGTCCCGCCTGCGCAAGCGGATCATCTGATCAGTCCAGGAAGGTCTTGATGACCAGCTCGATCTTGTCACCGCCGTAGCGGGTGATCCCGAAGTCCACGGGCACGCCGAGTTCGTCCACGTTGACCGAACGGGTCTCCAGGACAGGGCGGTGGCGGGGCAGGCCGAGCAGCCGGGCCTCCTCCGAGGTCGCCTGCCGGGTCAGGATGCGGGTCTCCTCGCGGAAGTAGTCGGCCACGCCGTGGGCGCCGAGGCACTGGGTGATGGACCCGGTCTTGCGGAAGGTCTCGTGCAGCCCGGCGAATCGCGGCCGGGGAAAGTAGTGGGTGGTCAGGGACAGGGGACGGCCTTCGGCCTTGCGCAGGATGTCGAGCACCGAGACCTGGGCCGTGGGCTGGATCTGGAGCGCCCTGGACACCCTGTCGCCCGCCTCCATCACCCGGTGGCCGATGAGCACGCCGTCGTGCGAGCGGTTCTGCCGGTTCAGGTTGTCGCTGAACCGGGTCCGCCGCGAAACCAGGTATTCCACCACATGCTCGTTGACGAATGTCCCCCGGCCCTTTTCGGATCGGACCAGGGCCCGTTCCTGGAGGTGCGACAGGGCCCGGCGCACGGTGTGCCGGTTGACGCTGTACCATTTGGCCAGCGTGCTCTCGGCGGGCAGCCGCTCGCCCCGGGCAAAATGCCCCCGGACGATCTCCCGTTCCAGGGCCGAGGCGATCTGCCGCCACAGCGGGGAGCGGTGGCTCCTGTCCAGCAGAAACCGCCTGTCCGACTCGTCGACATGGGGATTCAGTCCGCTCATGGAGAGGCAATGCCACCGATCGGCGGCATTGTCTGTATCGGGGAGGTTAAGATTCCTCTCTTTGGGCGCAGGGAGGGCATCCCGCTCCCCCGGCTCCTTTCCAATATGAATAGGTCATATTTCTGGAGTATCGGGCAATTCTCCCACGGAGGAAACTGGTATGGATTATCATTGTTCTCTGGGCGAGGTCTGTTTTAAGGATGGCAGAGTGCCGATGGATTCCGTCCGGATGGTCTTTGGGATGTCCTTCGGGCGGTTGTCGCGAGAGGTTGTCCCAGAGAAAAACCAACTTTCACGGAGAGCTGACCATGTGCGAATCCTGCAAGAATAAAACACATATCGCTGAAAAGAGTGTTTCCGATCCCGCGGACAAAAGCCGCCGGGAGTTCATCGCAACCGGCGCCAAGATCGCCGCCGGCCTGACCCTGGCTCCGGTGATCGGGGCGGGGCTGACGGCCGGCACGGCCGAGGCCCAAACCAAGGGGGACGTCATGAAGGAATCGATCGTTCATGCCTGGGGAGCCGACAGCGCGGAGGGGCATTTCCACCCCATGGACATCAAACGCCGGGCGGTCGGCCCGGACGACGTGAAGATGGACATCCTCTTTGCCGGAATCTGCCATTCCGACATCCACACCGTGCACGGCGACTGGTGGCCGGCCCATTATCCCGTGGTGCCCGGCCATGAGATGGTCGGCCGCGTGGTGGCCGTGGGCAGCAACGTCACCCGGTTCAAGGTCGGCGACGTCGGCGGCGTGGGGTGCATGGTCGATTCCTGCGGCGTCTGCGAAAACTGCAAGGCGGACCGGGAGCAGAACTGCCTCAACGGCACCACCTTCACCTACGACTCGGCGGACAAGGTTTCGGGCGGTTTCACCTACGGTGGCTACTCCAAGTCCATCGTGGTCAAGGAGCACTTCGTGGTCAACGTCCCGGACAATATGGACCTGGCGCGCGTCGCGCCGATCATGTGCGCGGGGATCACGACCTTTTCCCCCATGCGGCACTGGGAACTCATGAAGGGCCAGAATCTCGCCGTGGTCGGGCTGGGCGGCCTGGGCCACATGGCGGTCAAGCTGGGCGTCGGACACGGCGCGAACGTCACCGTCTTCACGACCACGCCGGACAAGATACCCGACGCCAGAAAGATGGGCGCAAAGGACGCCGTGCTGTGGTCCGACAAGGCGGCGTTCGACCGCTACAAGGGCAGCTTCGACCTGATGATCTCGACGGTGCCCGTGCCGTTCAAGGTCCAGCCGTTCCTGGAATTGCTGAAGCTGGACGCCACCCTGGTCAACGTCGGCGACCTGTTCGACATGGACGGCATCAACGGCATGGCCCTGGCCTTCGGGCGGCACAGCCTGGCCGGGTCCATGATCGGCGGCATGAAGGAAACCCAGGCGGTCATCGACTATTGCGCCTCGCACAACATCGCGCCGGACGTGGAGATCATCAAGCCCTCGGAGATCGAGCGCGCCTACCAGAGCGTGATGAACAAGGAAGTCCGCTACCGCTTCGTCATCGACATGCAGAACGCCTAGTCCGAAAACGAGCCAGTAAAGGCCCCGCGCCCCACAGTCGGGGCCGGGGCCTTTTCCCTGCCCGGCGGCGGATCTGTGCGGGGCGTCCGCGCTTGCGCATGAAGATAAACGATAGTACGTGGTTGCTGGAACAGGTTTGTCCGGGCCGGTGCCGACCGGCCGAGAACAGGCCCCGCAATGCGGGCACCCGATCCGGCCTGGCCGGGCGGCTCCGGGCACCGACAACACGCGAGACGCCGAGACGATGCAATATACCGATTCCCTTCCCGCGCACGATGCGGAGAGCCTGTTGGTCCATCCGCGCAGGGCGGAGCTGCTCAAGGAACAAGCCACGGGGTTCAAGTCCGTGAATCTGAATCCCTGCCAGCTTTGCGACCTGGAAATGCTCCTCAACCGCGCCTTCCATCCCCTGGACGGGTATCTCGGGCGGAAGGACTACGAGTCGGTGCTCTCGGACATGCGCCTGAGCGACGGGACCCTGTGGCCCCTGCCCATTTGCCTGGGCGTGAGCGCGGAGTTCGCAGCGAACCTCGAAGAGGGCGAGTGCGTGGCCGTGCGCGACGCCGAGGGGTTCATGCTGGCCGTGCTGACCGTGTCCGACATCTGGAAGCCGGACCTCGCGGCCGAGGCCCGGGCCATCCACGGCCCGGAGGCCCGCCGTGAGCCGGTGGACGCCTGTTGCTGCGGCCTTGGCGAGCCGTGGTACATCGGCGGCCGGGTGGAAGGCGTGTCCTATCCCCAGCGGTACGACTTTACCGACATCCGCCTGACCCCGGCCGAGGTCCGGCGGTCCTTCGCCCAAAAGGGAAGGCGCAAGGTCATGGCCGTGCAGGCGGGCAGGCCGCTGCACCGGGCGGACCGGGCCATGCTCGAGGAGATCGCCCGGGAGCAGGGGGTCGACCTGTTGCTGTCGCCTCAGCTCAGGCCCTCCATGTATTTCAGCGTGGATCATTTCAGCCTGGTGCGCAGCTTCCGGCAATTCACCGAAACGTTTCCCCGGAGCATGGCCAGCCTGAACCTGACCCCGTGGTTCGAGCGGCGCATGGGCCCGCGCGGCGCGCTGCTTCGAGCCGTCGTGAACAGGAACTACGGCTGCACCCACATGCTCGTCTGGGACGGGGCCAAGGCCGAGCCGAGACGAAACATCCTGTCCGAGGACTACGAGGCGCACATCCGCTGGCTGGCGGACCATCGGGAAGAGACCGGCATTGTTTCGGTGGCCGAACACTGCATGGTCCTAGACCCGGCCTCGGGCAAATACGTGCGTTCGGAAACGGGCGTCCGATGCGCCAACGACCATAATGCCGTGGTGGACCTGCTTACGCGGGGAGAGCCCGTGCCCGAGTGGATGTCCTTCCCCGGGGTGCTCGAGGAGCTGTCCAGGACGTACAAGCCGCGCTGGAAGCAGGGGATCACCCTGTTCCTCACCGGGCTGTCCGGGGCGGGCAAGTCCACCCTGGCCAAGGTCCTGTTCGTCAAGCTCCTGGAGCTGAACAGCCGCCCGGTGACCCTGCTCGACGGCGACATCGTGCGCACCAATCTGTCCAGCGAGCTGTCCTTCAGTCGGGAGCACCGCAACCTGAACGTGACCCGCATCGGGTTCGTGGCCAGCGAGATCGTCAAGAACGGCGGGGTGGCCATCTGCGCGCCCATCGCCCCCTACGCCGAATCCCGGCGACAGGCACGCGAGGCGGTCGAGGAGTACGGCGGGTTCGTCGAAATACACGTCAGCACGCCGTTGGCGGCCTGCGAGCGGCGCGACCGCAAAGGCATCTACGCCAAGGCGCGGGCGGGCATCATCAAGGGGATGACCGGCGTGGATGACCCATACGTCGAACCGGAGAATCCGGAGTTGCGTATCGACACCTCGGAATTGAGCCCCGACGAGGCGGCCCACGAGGTCCTGCTTTACCTGAGGGAGCACCGGTTCATCTGATCGCATCCCGGGTGGCCGGAAGCGGCACCTGTTCAGCAGATAGGTAATATGCCTTTGTATTCAGGAGTGTTGCAGGTGCCGACTCTCTGCAAGAGGGGCCGCGAAACGCTTGGCGGCCCGGCGGATTCGGGTTTCTGGCGTGCCTGAAGGTATTGAAATTGCAGCGGGTCCGGAATAGAAACAACGAGCGTCAACCGCTTGAACCGCAACCGGTGGGAAGATGGTCCGATTTCTGGCCCAGTCCAATTATCTGCGCGAGGTGCAGCGCACCTTCGGCGGCAGCGGGCACCTCGACGTCCAGGAACTGCTGTTCAGGACCTTGTCCGTGGCCGTTCCCATGGCCGTGGTCTACGTCCTGTGGCGCTATCGGCTGCTCATCCTGCACGTGGCCGGGCGCTGGGCGGCCCGCCTGCTGCGCGGGCGCAAGCGGCGTGCCGTGGAGAACTACCTGGTCTCCCGGGGCGTGGTCATCGAGGTCTGCCTGTACTCCGGCGGCGTGGTCGGGCGCAAGCTCTGCGACGCCCGGGTGGCCAGCGTGGCCGGCGGTAAGATGGAGCTCCAGTTGATCGGCGCCAATCCGACCTTCACCGCCCTCAGGCACCTGCCGGTCATCTGTTTCACCCGGCCCTTCGCCTATTCGGGCAAGCGCGTCAACGCCTTTACCACCCTGGTGGCCCACGCGGACAAGCGGGGGGTGGTCCTCAAGGAGTTGAGCCTACTCACTCCGGTGCGCTACCGGTTCATCCTGCGGCGGCGGCACGCCCGCCAGCGGGTGGCTCGCGAGGGGGCGGTCCGGGTCAAGGCGTGGAGCGGTCGCAAGGCGCGCACTTTCTGGATGTTTCGGCCGGAGCTGCAGACCGTGAACAACCCGGCCCGCTACGACGCCCGCACCCGCCTGGCCGTGGAAAACATCTCGGCCGGCGGAATGCGCATGTTCATCGTCAATCCCGGAGGCGACATGCCGCCGCTGGAGCAGGGCGCGCAGCTGATACTGCGGGTCAGCATCTGGAACCCCAAGACGCGCAAATATTCGTTCTTCACGGCGCTCGGCGTCATCCGCAGCCGTTTTTCCGGCCGCGGCGGGGCCATCGGGCTGGGCATCCAGTTCATGGCCGAGGGCGAACAGGTAAAGGGCCGGTACACATGGCATTCCGTGCACGGCGAAATCCCGGCCCTGGCGCGGTTCCTGGCCGATATCGAGGAATAAGCTACTTCTTGCGGCAGTCCGGGCACAGGCCGTAGAGATACATCTTGTGGCGGATGAGGGTGAAGCCGTGCTCCTTGGCCAGTTGTTCCTGGCGGCGCTCGATGACTTCGTCCATGATCTCGATGTTCTTGCCGCACTGCTCGCAGATGAGGTGGTCGTGGTGGTCCTTGCCGTAGCAGGGCTCGTAACGCGTCACCCCGTCCGCGAAGTCCAGGGGCTCCACCAGCCCTGCATCGCTGAGGAGTTTGAGGGTCCTGTAGACCGTGGCTTGGCCGATGGAGGCGTCCCGCTTCTTGACCAGGGCGTACAACTCCTCGGACGAAAGATGGTCGTTTTTCCTGAGCAGGGTGTCGAGAATGACCCGCCGTTGGGGCGTCATTTTCAGGTTCTCGTTGGCCAGATATTCGGCAAAGACTTCTTGCGGGGCTTTCATTGGGATATCCCGTCGTTTTGTTTGAATTTCAGTCAATTCCTCTCATACGGGATGCAAAAGAAGGTGTCAAATGGGAACAAAAAAGCGGGGAATAGCTCCCAACCGCCCGGAACCCCTTTTGCATCTTGACATTCCGGGGTACGGTTTCTACAAACGGTTTCCCGCAAATCGGCGCACAAATGCGCGCCGACCCCTTAAGGAGAGGTGGCAGAGCTCGGTTTAATGCGCTGGTCTTGAAAACCAGAGACGGGGCAACCCGCCCGGGGGTTCGAATCCCTCCCTCTCCGCCAGATAATTCCCCACGGCTCATCACGACAGTGTTGGGCCGTTTTTTTGATCGCATCAAAGTGCTTCCCGATCATTCGTGACGCGATATCCGTCACGGTTTTGTCCCGGTGAAGAGAGAAAGGGGATACAATCGGCGATTCGGATAGCCCCTTCCTATTTTGATCGTTAAGTCAATCCATTACTTCGATAATATAATGGACGGAAAAGGCGTGTGGCATGACCATGGGCGCATGGACGCGATGCCGCGTCCGAGGCATCGATCCTCTTTGGGAATGGGCGTTGCGCGCCTCGGCCGTCGGAGCCGGGCCGGCCCGCAACCATCTCGGTAGAATACATGAATTATATCCATCATAGCCAGCGATCGCCCCTTTCAGGCCAGAGGGGAACAACTCGATGAAGCTTCGCACGTTTTTTCTGGCCGGCGTCATCACCGTGGCGGTCTTTTTCGTCATCTGCCAGTTCCTCGCCTCGGAATTGGTCCTGACCAGGGGATTCCAGGACATCGAGGACGAGCAGACGCGTTCCCTGGCCGCCATGGCCAAGGGGGTTCTCGACCGGCAGCTCGTCCATCTGAACGGACTGGTGCTGGACTGGGCCGAGTGGGACGACACCTATGTCTTCGCGCAGGACGGCAACGACCATTACGTCGAGTCCAACCTCTCGCCGGAGACGTTTGAGGACCAGTCGCTCGTGTGCATCTCGATCCGGGACCGCCATGGCGAGCCGGTTTATCTGCGGGCGTTCAGGCCGGACGGCAACCTGGACATGGCGCTGGCAATGCGGATCAACCGGCTGACGGCCGGGCTGCTTCCGCCCCTGCCGAGTCAATCCGGCGGTTTCGGCGGCATCGTCCGTCTGCCGGACGGGGAACTGCTCATGGTCGTCAAGCGTCCGGTCCTGACAAGCTCGGGATCGGGCCCGGCCATGGGGTCGCTGATGATGGCGCGCATGATAACCCCCGACGTCATCGAGGGGATATCCGCTCTGATGGGAGTGGAGGTGTCGCTCGAAAAACCGGAGGACGGCGAGAAGACGGTCTTGAGCGCTCCCGGCTCCGGAGACGGGGTGCGCCTGGTCTATCCCGATGAAAGGACCTCGGTGGGGATGCTTGCCGTCCGGGATGTGGATGGGCGGACGGTCGCCCTGCTGAAGGTGTCCGCGAAAAGAGCCATTTCCCGGGAAGGGAAGACTATTTCATATTATTACTTCGCCATTATTTTCTTCGCGATACTGCTTATCGGCCTGTTCAGCTTCTACCTGCTCCACAAAAAGGTCCTCAATCGGCTCGATCTGCTCATGTCCCGGCTGTCGGGCCGGGAGAAGGCCGACAATGCGGCGTCGGCCATCGACATCGGCGGGAACGACGAGATCCACGACCTGAGCGTTTTTCTCGATACCATGTTCGACCGGGTGGACAATTCGAAGCGGGCGATCCTGGCCCAGTCGGACGAGATCAGGAAGAACGAGGAATTCCTGTCCCAGCTGCTCGACTCGATCGAGGCCGGCGTCATGCTGGTCGATCCCGAGACCAGGGACATCGTGGCCATCAACCGCTTTGCGCAGAAAATGATAGACCGCACCGAGGAAGAGGTGGTCGGCAGGAGTTGCCATCTGCTGACGTGCCCGTCGGAGCGGGACAACTGCCCGGTGCTGGACCTGGATCAATCCATGGACATGTCCAAACGTTCCCTGCTGCACAGGGACGGGACCGTCATTCCGATCATGAAGTCGGTTTCCATGATCACGAAGGGCGACCGGGAACTGTTGCTGGAGACCTTTGTCGACATCACCGAGGCGGAGGAGAACCGGCTTGCGCTTGAAAAGGCCAAGAAGGAACTGGAGAACAAGGTCGAGGAACGGACCGCCCATTTGCGCGGGATCATCGATACGGCCAGGAACGGCATCATCGTCGTGGACTCCCGGGGGCGGATCAACGAGTTCAGCCCGGCGGCGCAGGGGATTTTCGGCTACTCCAAGGAGGAGGTGCTCGGGAAGAACGTGAACATGCTCATGCCCGAGCCCCGCGGCCGGGAGCATGACCGCTATCTTCGCGACTTCAACCATGGCGGCCCGACCAAGCTCATCGGCAGGCAGACCGTGGTCCAGGCCAAGAGAAAGGACGGCTCCCTGTTCCCCATGGATATTTCGCTCAACTCGGCCGTGGTTAACGGCAACCCCATCTTCGTGGCCGTGTTGAGCGACATCACCGAGCGCAAGGCCATGGAGGACGAGATCCGGAAGAGCCGGGAGCGGTACCAGCGGCTGGTGGAGGACCTGGCCGGCCGGTTCGCCATCTTCAGCCACAAGCCGGACGGGGAAATCCTGTTCATCGGCGAGAGCGTTTTGTCCGTCTTCGGCCTGCCCCGGGAAAAGGTCATGGGACGCAGGTGGCAGGACGTGGTCGACTGGGAACCCGGCGCGGCCGAGCGGGCGGAGGCCGCTTTCCGCGAGGCGATGGAACGCGGGCAGACCGCCCTGGAAATAGAGATGGCCTACATCCACTTGGACGGGACGCGGCACGAACTGCTCAACTCCATGCACCCGGTCTTCAACAAGGACGGGGAGCTGGAAACCATCGAAGGGATCATCGAGGACATCACCAGCCGGAAGGCGGTGGCCAAGGCCCTGGCCGAGGCCAAGGAGGAGGCGGAACAGGCCACCCGGGCCAAGTCGGATTTCCTGGCCAACATGTCGCATGAAATCCGCACGCCCATGAACGCTATCATGGGCTTGTCCCACCTGGCCTTGCAGAGCGGCCTCAACGAGAAGCAGCGCAGCTACATCGAGAAGGTCCATGTCTCGGCGGAAAACCTGCTCGGCATCCTCAACGACATCCTCGACTTCTCGAAGATCGAGGCGGGCAGGATGGACATGGAGCACGTCGACTTCTTCCTGGGGGAGGTGTTCGAGCACCTGGCCGGCGTCCTGGGGCTGCGGGCGCAGGAGTCCGGGCTCCAGCTTATGTTCGACCTGCCGGGCGACCTGCCCACGGCCCTGGTGGGCGACCCGCTCCGGCTGGGGCAGGTGCTGCTCAACCTCGGGAACAACGCGATCAAGTTCACTCCGCGCGGCGAGGTCGTGATCTCGGTGCGCCTCATGGAAGAGGTCGGGGAAGACGTGGTCCTGCATTTCGCGGTGCGCGATACGGGCATAGGCATGACCGAGGAGCAGCGCGGCAGGCTCTTCCAGCAGTTCAGCCAGGCCGATACCTCCACCACCCGCAAGTACGGCGGCACCGGGCTTGGCCTGGCGATCTCCAAGAAGCTGACCGAGTTGATGGGCGGCTCCATCTGGGTGGAGAGCGAGTCCGGCATCGGCAGCACGTTCCATTTCACGACCCGCCTGAAGAAACAGTCACGCCCGCCCAAGTGGGACGAATACCTGGATATACGACCCCTGCACGTGCTGGTGGTGGACGACAACGCCACCGCGCGGACGATTTTCGCCGAGATGCTGGCCGGGTTCGGCTTCACGTTCGATCTGGCGGATTCATCCGAAGCCGGGCTGGCCCTGCTGGAAGGGCGGGACGGGGACCGTCCCTACGACTTCGCGATCCTGGACTGGGATCTGCACGGCCTCGCCGGAAACGGGATGATCCGGGCCATGGAGGAGAGTCCGGCCGTCGCGCAGGTGCCGAAGGTCATCTTCGTGTCGGCGTACGGGACCTTCAACATCGAGAACGAGACCAAGGACGAGCCCGCCGTGGTGGGCGTCTTGAGCAAGCCCATACTGCCCTCGACCCTGCTCGACACCATCATGGTCGCCGAACAGGGCATGGCCCAGCGGGCGAGCCGGACCGGCTTCAGGCAGAGCGAACTGGGACAGGTGACCGCCAAACTGAGCCAGGCCAAGGTGCTCCTGGTGGAGGACAACGAGATCAACCAGGACGTGGCCGTGGACCTGCTGACCAGCAACGGCATCGCCTGCAAGGTCGCGAAAAACGGCGTGGAGGCGCTGGAGATGCTGGAGCGGGAGCCTTTCGACTGCGTGCTTATGGACTGCCAGATGCCGGTCATGGACGGCTACACCGCCACCCGGGAAATCCGCAAGATCGACCGCTTCAAGAAACTCCCGATCATCGCCATGACCGCCAACGTCATGGCCGGGGACAGGGAGAAGTCCATCGAGGCGGGCATGAACGACCACATCGGCAAGCCCATCCGGGTCCAGGAACTCTTCGTGACCATGGGCAAATGGGTCAAGCCGTCCATCAAGCGGACCGCCTCCGCATTGCCCGAGATGAACATGGACCTGTCCGGCCTGGACGGCATAGACGTGGCGGCGGGGCTGCGCTACGTCCAGGGCAAGGAGTCCCTGTACCGCTCCCTGCTGGGAAAATTCCTGCGCAATTACGAGAAGTTCGGGGAGATGTTCGAGGCCGCGCGGCGGGAAGACGACGATATGGCAGCCGAACGGTGCGCGCATACTCTCAAGGGGGTGGCGGCCACCATCGGGGCCGCACGGGTCAGCGAGCGCGCCCTGGACCTGGAGTCGGCCTGCGCCCGGCGTGAACCGGACGCGGAGATCGACAGGCTGCTCCGGGCCGTGGAGGAGGAACTGGCCCCGGTCATAGCGGCGCTGCAACGCCTCGGCGGGCCGTCCGCGCCGGCTGATTCGGACAAGGCGGGCGAAGGGGAGGTGGCCGGGGAGACCCTGGAATGCCTGCGCGAACTGCGCGTCCTGCTCGAGGAGTTCAACGCCGAAGCCCTGGCCGTGGCCAAGAAGCTGCGCACCATGCCCGGCGTCCGCAGGCACGCCGCCAAGATGAACGGCCTGATCAAGGCCGTGGAGAACTACGACTTCGAGGTGGCGCTCAGGAAGCTCGACGAACTCGGGCTGTCCTGACGGCGGCGGGGAGAGGGCCGCAGCGTATCGGTCACATCCCGTATTTCTTCAGTTTGTTGTTCAGCGTGGTCCGGGTGATGTCGAGAATCTTGGCCGCCTCGCTCTTGTTCCCGCCGGTCTGCTCCAGGGTCGCCAGGATGGCCAGTTTCTGGACGTCCTCCAACGGCTGCCCGCCGAGCTGTCCGTGGCCGTTGCCCGCCGGGGCGTCCTGCTCGTAGCTCCTGAGCAGTGCGGCCGGGAGTTCCTTTTCGGTAACGTACTCGCCCATGCACAGGATGATCGCCCGTTCGATGGTGTTCTCCAGCTCGCGGACGTTCCCGGGCCAGGCGTGGTGGATGAGCATGTCCATGGCCAGCGGGGTGAATCCCTTGACCGCCTTGCGGTTCTTTTCCGCGAACCGGTCGAGGAAGAAGTTGGCCAATAGGGGGACGTCGTCCTGGCGCTCGCGCAGCGCGGGCAGGCGCAGGGCCATGACGTGCAGCCGGTAGTAGAGGTCCTCCCGGAAGCGTCCGGCGTCCACCTCGGCCTTGAGGTCCCGGTTGGTGGCGGCCAGGATGCGCACGTCCACCGACTGCACCGTGTCGCTGCCCACCCGCTGGATCTCCCGCTCCTGCACCGCCCGAAGCAGCTTGGCCTGCATGGGCATGGATATCTCGCCGATCTCGTCCAGGAAAATGGTCCCCTTGTCGGCCTGCATGAACCGGCCGTCGCGGCGCTTGTCCGCGCCGGTGAAGGCCCCTTTCTCGTGTCCGAACAGCTCGGATTCCAGCAGGGTCTCGGACAGGGCGGCGCAGTTGATGGTCACCAGCTGTTTCGCCTTCCGGGCGGAGTTCGAGTGGATGGCCCGGGCGATGAGCTCCTTGCCGGTGCCGGACTCGCCGGTGATCAGCACCGTGGCCTCGGTGGGGGCGACCACCTTGACCATCTCGATGACCTCGCGCATGGCCGGGCTGGTCCCGATGATCCCCGTGAGCGACTGCCCGGAGGAGACGGTCTCCCGCAGATGACGATTCTCCTCGGACAGCCGCCGGTGCTCCAGGGCGCGTTCCAGGGTCAGCTTGAGCTCGTCGAAATTGAGCGGCTTGGTCAGGTAGTCGTAGGCCCCGAGCTTCATGGCCTCGACCGCCACGTCCACCGAGGAGTAGGCGGTCATGATCAGCACCGGAATGGCCGGGTTGTAGGCCTTGATCTCCTCCAGGGCCTCGATGCCGCTGACCCTGGCCATGCGGACGTCCATGAGCACGGCGTCGAAGGGGCGCTCCTTCACGGCCGAGACCGCCTCGCCGCCGTCCATGGCCGAAGCGGTTTCATAGCCCCATCCGCCGAGGATGGTCTTCAGCATGGAGAGATGGCCCTTGTCGTCGTCGACGATGAGTATGGTGGTCTTCATTGTCTGTCTTTCCTCAATGGGCTTGCGGCAGGGTGATGGCGAAGGTCGTGCCCTTGCCCGGATTGCTTGCGACATGGACACCGCCGCCATGTCCCTCCACGATCTTGCGGACCACGGCCAGGCCCAGCCCGGTGCCCTGGCTTTTGGTCGTGAAATACGGATCGAAGATGGTCGCCAGGTCCGCTTCGGGGATGCCCCGGCCGGTGTCCTCGACCTCGATGACCAGGGCGCCTTCAAAGGACCGGGCGCGCAGGGACAGACGGCCTCCGGGCTCCATGGCCTGGATGCCGTTGATGCCGATGTTCAGTACGGCCTGGACCATGCGGTCCGGGTCCATCTCGGCTTCGGGCAGGTCCGGCGTAACCTCCATTGAAAGCTCCACTCCCTGGTCCGAGGCGTCCTGCTGCAACAGCCTGGACACGGTGTCCAGGACCATGGCCGGGTCGGCCTTGCGGAACTTGAAGTCCGAGGGCCGCGAGAAATCCAGGAGTTCGGAGATGACCCGGTTCAGCCGTTCCGTCTCGGCGATCATCACCGTGGCCGCCTTGCGGTTATCGCTGCCCTCGTCGAACAGCCCGGCGAAGTAGGTCGCGTATCCCTTGATGCTGCTCAGCGGATTGCGCACCTCGTGGGCGATGCCCGCAGCCAGGTTGCCGATGGCCGCCATCTTCTCGCGCTGCTTCACATCGGCCTGGAGGCGGTGAATTTCCGTCAGGTCGCTGAGGATGTAGATGGTCCCCAGGTGGGCGGCCCCGTCCGAGGTCACCGGCGCGACGCCGACGTTGACCGGGGACTCCGTGTCCCGGGTCCGGATGGACAGTTCCCTGGTCACGGGAGCGCCCGTCTCGGCGGACTCGGCGGCCAGGTCCGTGACCTCGGCCGGGAGCACGTCGCGCGCGGCGGCCCCCAGGGCGTCGTCCGGGGCCACGTTCAGGAGCGCGGCCGCGTCTCGGTTGATGCGGGTCACGCAGCCGTCCGGGCCGGTGACGATCATGCCGATGGGCAGGTTGGCCACGATCTCGGCGGCCAGGGCCTGGGTGTCGCGCAGCTGCTCGCGGGAGCGGCGGTACGCCTGGACCCAGAAGAGCGAGACCATGCAGCCCAGGCCGACCAGCAGCAGGACGGCCGAGGTGGTCATCATGACCCGGACGTCGGTGCGGCGCGCCTCAACGAATGGGGCGATGTCCAGGCCGATGAAAATGAGCGGTTTCTCGACGGACTCGCCGGACGCGTCCTCGGCCTGCCGCCGCATCATCATCCCCCGGCGTCCGTTGCCACTTCCGTTCCCCCGCCCGTTGCCGGACCAGGACATGTGGTGGTTCATCATGTCGCGCATCATTCTGAAGCCGCCGGATTTCAGGGGGACGAATTCCTTGTAGACCACGAAGGAGCCCGCGCCAGCACCATCCCGAAGGACCACGGACTGGGCCTTCCGGTCCGGATGCAGGGACTCGATTTGCGCCGCGTCCAGAAATACGCTGCCGATCTTTTGCGAATCGCTGTGGGCGATGATCCGTCCGTCCCGGTCGGTGAGCACTATATAGAGGATGTCGGGCAGCTTGGCGGTCGCGTCGATCAATGCCTGGAGCCTGCCCTCGGCCCCGTAGTCGCCCATCATGCCGACCCTCGCGCCTGTCTCGAAGGAGCGGATCAGAGCGCCTCCCTTTTCGCCGAGGACCTTCTCCATGTACCGGACTTCGCGGTTGTAGTTGAACACGGCCAGGGTCACGACCACCAGGGTCATGATGGTGGCCATGCCCAGGATCATCCACACGGATGCGGGGCTTCCCAATATCTTCGCTTTCAGCTGCATGTCCGACCTGCCGGGTGCGATTGTTTAATTTTTGGACTGTCTTATTTTTGGACTGGTTAAAAATTAATCACATGCGACCGTCTTGGCAAGGGTAAATTCGTTGCGCGGCATTTGTGTTTTTTCAGTAATTCTAATTAAATCAATATATTGTGTGAAGTAGAACGACTTTGGCACGCCCCTTGCCTTATGGAGGGTACGAACACGAACAAAACCCTACAGGAGGTTTCATCATGAAGAAGTTTGTTATGGCGCTCGCAGTGGTTTCGGTCGTCGCCCTGGTTTCCGCCAACGCCATGGCCTGGGGCATGCACGGCTGGCAGGGCAACGGGTACGGCATGGGCTACAACGCCACCCAGGTCGACCAGAAGGCATACCAGGAATTCCAGGATTCCACTGCCGACCTGCGTGCGGCCATCCGCGCGGACCGTGCGGAGATGGCGGCCGTCATGGCCGGGCAGAATCCGGACGCCAAGCGGGTTCGCGCCCTGTCCGAGAGCATCGACAAGAACATCACGGCCGTTCAGGCCAAGGCCAAGGAACTCGGACTGCCCCAGTACGGCGCCATGGGCCCCGGCATGGGACGCGGAATGGGCCCCGGCATGGGTCACGGCATGCGCGGCGGCATGGGACGCGGCGCCATGATGGGCTATGGCCAGGGCTACGGCAACGGCTACAACTGCCCGGCCTGGTAGATCCGATTAATCCCCTAGTTCAGCGGGGGGAGAGCACCTCCCCCCGCTGAAACACGTTACGGAGAGAAAGACATGCTGCATCACAACTGGGGTTTCATGTACGGACCGGGCCATGGATGGTTCATGGGCGGCTTCGGTTCCCTCTTCGGACTGCTCCTCATCGGCCTGTTGGTGTTCCTGGTCATCCGGCTTTTCCAACGACCCGTCTCCGGTTCCAGCGCGAGGCGGGACCGGGAGGATTCCATGGAGATCCTGAAGCGCAGGTACGCCAACGGCGACATCTCCACCGAGGAATTTCGCAATATCCGCACCCAGCTGAAGGATTAGAACTGAGTCGGGGCGGGATATCCTTGCTGGTCACGCCTTTCATTCTGTTCTATTTTCTAATAAGACAGGCGCAGATTTCATACCTTGGAAGTCTGAAATTAAGCAGAAACTGGGAAGTCGCCTCTCCAACCATTCAACGCAGAGGGATCAGGATGAAAACAGCTATAACCACCACCCTGGCAGCCGTGACCCTGCTCATTGCCCTGGGCGCGCCCTCGGCACATGCGGAGACGAAAGACGCCTCGGCCGTGACGGAACCGGCCCCGGGCGACTATCTCGGCGACCGGGCCGAACTGGCCGACCTCAAGTCCTACCTCCAACTCGCCTCGGAGAACAACAACGAGCTGAGGGCCGCCTTCCACCGTTGGCAGGCCTCGGTCAAGAAGGCGCTTCGGGCCGACACGCTGCCCGATCCCCGGCTCTCCTTCGGCTACTACACCACGCCGCTGGAGACGCGCGGCGGCCCGGCGCGCTATAAATACGGGCTGTCCCAGACCCTGCCGTTCTTCGGCAAGCTCGCGGACAAGGAACGGATGGCCCTGCGCGAGGCCGACGGGTTCAAGGCCCGGTTCGACGATCTCAAGCTGAAGACCTTTTACGAAGTCAAGAATGCCTATTACGAATACGCCTACGTGGCCCGGGCCATCGACATCACCGGGGAAAACATCGAGCTGATGCAGTACCTGGAGAAGATCGCCACGGCCCGCTACACCACGGGCACGGCCAAGCATTCGGACATCATGCGTCCGCAGGTGGAGCTCGGCAAACTCGAGGACCGTCTCAACTCCCTTAGGGACCTGCAACAGCCGCTGGCCGCCCGGCTCAACGCGCTGTTGGACCGGGAACCCGGGGCGGACATTCCCGTTCCCGCCGCCGTTCCGGTCATGTCCATCAGCGACACGGACGCGTCCCTGTTCGCCCGGCTCAAGGAGTCCAGTCCGCAGCTGGCCTACTGGCAGACGGTCCAGGCCAGGGAAGAGGCGGGCGAGAGCCTGGCCAAACGCGACTACTATCCCGATTTCACCTTCGGCCTGGACGTCACCGAAGTGGACGAGGCCCGGAATCCCGGCGTGATCGGCGACGGGGAGAACCCGGTCATGGCGACCATGTCCTTCAACCTGCCCATCTGGTTCAACGCCAGGCAGGCCGCCGTGGAGGAAGGGCAGTCCAGGGTTTCGGCGGCCCGGCGCGCCCGTCTCGGCCTGGAGCGCCAACTCGAGGCCGACCTGGAACTGGCCCTCTACAAGTACCGCGACGCGGGCCGGAAGATCGATCTCTACCGGGACACGCTGGTCCCCAAGGCGGAGCAGTCCCTGGGCGTGACCATGGAGGCGTTCATGACCGGGGCGGGCACCTCCCTGGACATGATCGACGCCGAACAGACCCTGCTGGAACTGCAGCTGGCCTATTACCGGGCCCTGACCGACCAGGCCCAGCGCCTGGCCCAGATCGAGACCCTGGTGGGCACCGAACTGCCGTGCGAATTTCACGGCTCCCTGCTGAAGAAGGGCGAGTGATCCATGACCCGAATCAAGCTGGCCCTGTGCGCCGCCGTTTTGCTGGCCGCCGTCTCGATCCCATTCTGGACGGGCGTCGGGGACGGAGAGGGCGGGGCCGTCCAGAGTCTGTGCCCGATCATGGGCTTCGACATCAACCGGGACATTTTCACCGACTACCGGTCCAAGCGGATCTATTTCTGCTGTCCGTTCTGCCCGTCCGAATTCAAGAAGGACCCGGACAAGTACATGGAACAGATGCGGGACAACAACGTCCTGCCGGAAGACGCCCCGGCCTAGGCCGCGGATCGAACGACGACGGGCACAATTGCCCGTAACCACAGAGGAAGATATGAGTACATTCAGAAACCGCAGATTCGCCATGGTCATCATCCTGGTCAGCGTCGTCGCCTTTGCGGGCGGATACCTGGTCAAGGGAGCCATCGGCCCCATCGCCGACGAGGCGGTTCACGCCCCCGTGACCGAGGACCACGACCTCGAGGCCCATCTCGACGACGACGGAAACATCACCTGGACCTGCTCCATGCACCCGCAGATCCAACTGCCCGAGCCGGGCAAGTGCCCCATCTGCTTCATGGAGCTGATCCCCCTGCGGCGCACCGAAGAGGGCGGACGGGACAGCCTGCGGGAAATCTCCCTGAGCGAGAACGCCAGGAAGCTGGCGGGCATCGCCACCGAAGCGGTCCGGCGTCTGGACGTGGCCGTGGAGACGCGCATGCTCGGCAAGGTCGATTACGACGAGACCCGGGTGCGGACCATCACCGCCTGGGCCGGCGGGCGCGTGGACAAGATGTACGTGGACTACACCGGCGACACGGTCCGGCGCGGCCAGCCCATGGTTTCGGTCTACAGCCCCGAGCTGCTGACCGCCCAGGCCGAGCTGATCCAGGCGGTCAAGGCCATGCGCGACCTGAAGAACAGCAATCTCGACCTGGTCCGCGACAGCGCCGCGCGCACCGAGGACGCGGCCCGCGAGAAGCTTCGCCTCCTGGGCCTGACCAAGGCGCAGATCGACAGGGTCGCGGCCGAGGGCAAGGCGTCCGACCACATCACCCTCTACGCGCCCCAGGGCGGGGTGGTCATCCGCAAGGACGTCAACGAGGGCCAGTACGTCAAGACCGGGGCTCCCATCTATGCCATCGCAGACCTGTCCAGCCTGTGGGTCGTGCTCGAGGCTTACGAATCCGATCTTCCCTGGGTTTCCCTGGGGCAGGAGGTGGAGTTCAGGACCGAGGCGTACCCCGGCAAGGTATTCAAGGGCAAGGTCGTGTACATCGACCCCCTGGTCAACGAGAAGACGCGCACCGTCCGGGTCCGCCTGGTGGTGCCCAATAAGGACGGCAGCCTGAAGCCGGGCATGCTCGTCCGCGCCACCCAGCACAAGGACAAGACGGCCGCAAAGGGCGGGGAGTCCCCGCTGGTCATCCCGGCCTCGGCCCCGCTGATCACCGGCAAGCGCGCCGTGGTCTACGTGGCCGTGCCGGACAAGGCAGGAGCCTACGAGGGGCGCGAGATCGTGCTCGGGGCCAAGGCCGGAAACTTCTACATCGTCAAGAGCGGGCTGACCGAGGGCGAACAGGTCGTGACCAAGGGCAACTTCAAGATCGACAGCGCCGTGCAGATCGTGGCCAAGCCGAGCATGATGAACCCGTCGAGCGCCGTCGAGGGCGGCGACGACGGGGAACTGCCGTCCCTGTTCGCCTCCCAGCTGCGTCTTCTGGCGCAGTCCTTCGGGGAGCTGTCGGACGCGGTGGCCACCCGGGACCTGTCCCGGACCCATCTCGCCTTCGGCCGGTTCGACAAGGCCCTGCGCCTGATCGACGGTTCCGGTCTGGAGGGTGATTCGTCCCTGCGCTGGAAGGAATCGGCCATGTTGCTCGGCAACGACGCCATCCTCGGGGCCGAGGCCCCGGACGTCGCGAGGCTCAATGAGATATTCGCGGAGATGAAGGGCCACTACGGCGAAATGGCCGCGGCCTTCAAGGTCGCCCCGGCCCCGGCCGGTCCCTCGGTTCCGGCCGCCTTCCGGCGGCAGCTCGGCCAGGTCTTCGCGGCCTACGAGCCGCTGGCCAAGGCCCTGGCCACGGACGACGCCGAAGGGGCGCGCCAGGCCGCGTCCAAGGTCTCCGAAGCCCTCAGGCTGGTCGACGGCCAGGTCCTGGACGGCCCGTCCCATACCCTTTGGAGCGAGGCGCTCGAAGACATGACCGGCGGGCTGGAGGCCATCCGGCAGGCGGACGGCATCGACGCCGTGCGGACCGGGTTCAAGCCGCTGTCCGCAGGCCTTTCCGATGCGCTGCTCAAGTTCGGATCGGACACGGACGGTCCCCTGTACGAGATATTCTGCCCCATGGCCTTCGACTACGAGGGCGCCACCTGGGTCCAGCGCGACCAGGAGGTTAACAATCCGTACTTCGGCACGGCCATGTCCACCTGCGGCGAAATCAACAAGCAACTCAAGCGGTAGCCGGTGACCAAGATGGAACAGCATCCCCGCATCGAGGCAAAGACGCTGACGGACAAGGTCATCCGTTTCTGCCTGGAACAGAAACTGATCGTCTTCCTGCTGGTCGCCTGCGTCATGGGCTGGGGCCTGGTGGTCGCGCCGTTCGACTGGAACATCCCGGACCTGCCGCGCGACCCAGTGCCCGTGGACGCCATCCCGGACATCGGCGAGAACCAGCAGATCGTCTTCACCCAATGGATGGGCCGCTCGCCGCAGGACATGGAGGACCAGGTCACCTATCCCCTGACCGTGTCCCTGCTCGGCATCCCCGGGGTCAAGACCGTGCGCAGCTACTCCATGTTCGGCTTCTCGACCATCTACGTCATCTTCAACGAGGACGTGGACTTCTACTGGTCGCGCTCGCGCCTGCTGGAGAAGCTGAACAGCCTGCCGCCCGGCACCCTGCCGCAGGGCGTCCAGCCGACGCTGGGACCCGACGCCACCGCCCTGGGCCAGGTCTTCTGGTACACCCTGGAGGGCCGTGATCCGGACGGCAACCCCACCGGAGGGTGGGATCCGGACGAACTGCGCTCCATCCAGGACTGGTACGTGCGTTACGCGTTGCTCGGTGCCGACGGCGTCAGCGAGACCGCCTCGGTGGGCGGGTTCGTCAAGGAGTACCAGATCGACGTGGACCCGGACGCCATGCGCGCGGCCGGGGTCACCCTGGAAGACGTCTTCTCGGCCGTGAAGCAGTCCAACCTGGACGTGGGCGCGCGGACCATCGAGATCAACCGCGTGGAATACCTCATCCGGGGCATCGGGTTCGTCAAGAACCTGGGCGACGTGGAGGAGGCCGTGGTCAAGGTGACCAACAACGTGCCCATCCGGGTCAAGGACGTGGCCCGGGTCTCCCTCGGCCCGGCCCTGCGGCGCGGCATCCTGGACAAGGGCGGTGCCGAGGCCGTGGGCGGCGTGGTCGTGGTCCGCTACGGCGAGAACCCGCTTCAGGTCATCAAGAACGTCAAGGCCAGGATCGAGGCCATCTCGCCCGGCCTGCCGTCCAAGGTCCTGGCCGACGGCACGGTCTCCAAGGTGACCATCGTTCCCTTCTACGACCGCTCCGGGCTGATCAACGAGACATTGGGGACCCTGGACACGGCCCTGACCGAGGAAATCCTGATCACCATCATCGTGGTGCTCATCGCGGTCATGCACCTGCGCAGTTCCCTGCTCATCTCGTCGCTCTTGCCCATGGCCGTGATGATGTGCTTCATCGGCATGAAGATGTTCAAGGTGGACGCGAACATCGTGGCCCTGTCGGGCATCGCCATCGCCATCGGCACCATGGTCGACATGGGCATCATCATCTGCGAGAACATCCTCAAGAAATTCGAGCATGCCTCCCTGGACGAGAGCCGCATGAAGGTCATCTTCAAAGGGGCGTCCGAGGTGGGCAGCGCGATCATGACCGCGGTGGCCACGACCATCGTCAGCTTCCTGCCGGTCTTCGCCATGGACGGGCCGGAGGGCAAGCTGTTCAAGCCCCTGGCCTACACCAAGAGCTTCGCGCTCATCGCCTCGATCATCGTGGCCCTGACCGTGCTCCCGGCCATCGCGCACCTCATCTACCGACGCAAGGCGGAGGGCGCCAGGAAGCGGCTGCCCAACCACCTGGTCGACGTCCTGTACATCGTCGCGGGCCTGGCCGTGGCCGTATTCGTCAAGTGGTGGATCGGCCTGTTCCTGATCGCGCTCGGCCTGCACCGCGTCTTCGGGCATTTCCTGCCGCCGCGCGTGGAAGCCCTGTGGGGCAAGGTCGAGAACTGGGGCGTCATCACTCTGGTGGTCATCCTCCTGTCCACGCACTGGCTGCCGCTCGGGCCGGAAAAGGGCAATCTGCGCAACTTCCTGTTCGTCGCGGTGCTCATCGGCGGGCTGATGCTCTTCTTCCAGATATTCCAGAAGGGGTACGCGTCCATGCTGCGTTGGGTCCTGGACCACAAGGCGGCCTTCCTGGCCCTGCCCCTGGCGATCATTCTCCTGGGCGGATTCGCCTGGTTCGGGGCGGGCGCCATGACTTCCTGGCTGCCCGATTCGGTCCGGGCCTCGGCTCCCGTCGGCGCGCTGATGCACGTCTTCCCCGGCCTGGGCAAGGAGTTCATGCCGCCGCTGGACGAGGGCTCCTTCCTGTACATGCCCACGACCATGCCCCATGCCTCCATCGGCGAGGTGCAGGACGTGTTGTCCAAGCAGGACATGGCCATCCTGGACATCCCGGAGGTGGACACCGCCGTGGGCAAGCTCGGCCGCGCCGAGACCCCGCTGGACCCGGCCCCGCTGTCCATGATCGAAACGGTCATCAACTACAGGCCGGAGTACCTGTTGGCCGAAAACGGCAAGCGGTTGCGCTACCGGTTCGATGGCACCCAGAAGGACTACTTCCGCTCGGCCGACGGCAAGCCGCTGCCCGCCGGGGACGGATTGCCCTATCTGGTGCGGGGGCTTTACCCCCGTGACGGGCAGGGCAGACTCATCCCGGACCCGGACGGCAAGCCGTTCAGGCAATGGCGCGCGCCGCTCGACCCCGACCTGAACCCCGGGCGCGAGGCCTGGGCCGGGGTGCGCACCCCGGACGATATCTGGGACGCCATCGCCCGCGCGGCCGAGATGCCCGGCACGACCTCGGCCCCCAAGCTGCAGCCCATCGCCGCCCGCATCGTCATGCTCCAGTCCGGCATGCGCGCCCCCATGGGCATCAAGGTCAAGGGGCCGGATCTGGAGACCATCGAGCGCTTCGGCCTCAACCTGGAGCGGCTGCTCAAGGAAGTGCCGTCCATCCAGCCCGCCGCCGTGGTGGCCGACCGCATCGTGGGCAAGCCGTACATCGAGATCGTCATCAACCGCGAGGCCATCGCCCGCTACGGCATCAAGCTGAAGAGGGTCCAGGACGTCATCGAGGTGGCCGTGGGCGGCAAGATGATCTCCACCACCGTGGAAGGGCGCGAGCGCTACTCCATGCGGGTGCGCTACATGCGCGAGCTGCGCGACAACCTGGAAGGGCTGGAGAACATCCTGGTGGCCTCGCCCTCGGGCGAGCAGATTCCGCTCAAGCAGCTGGCCGAGTTGCGCTACGTGCGCGGCCCGCAGATGATCAAGAGCGAGGACACCTTCCTGGTCGGCTACGTCCTGTTCGACAAGAAGCCCGGCTTCGCCGAGGTGGACGTGGTGGACCACGCCAAGACCTACATCGACAGCAAGATCGCCTCGGGCGAGCTGACCGTGCCGCACGGCGTGTCCTACGAGTTCGCGGGCAACTACGAGAACCAGATCCGGGCCCAGAAGAAGCTGGCCATCATCCTGCCCCTGGCGCTCATGGTCATCGTGGTCATCCTCTATCTCCAGTTCAAGTCCATGGCCACGACCCTGATGGTCTTCTCGGGCATCATCGTGGCCTGGTCCGGCGGGTTCTTGATGATCTGGCTGTACGGGCAGGACTGGTTCCTGAACTTCAGCGTATTCGGCACGTACATGCGTGACCTCTTCCAGGTCCACCCGATCAACCTGAGCGTGGCCATCTGGGTCGGCTTCCTGGCCCTGTTCGGTATCGCCTCGGACGACGGCGTGATCATGGCCACCTATCTGGACGAAAGCCGGGAGAGCCGGGACACGGGCAGCATCCAGGCCATCCGCAAGGCCATCCTCGAAGGGGCGCAGCGGCGCATCCGTCCGGCGCTGATGACCTCGGCCACCACCATCCTGGCCCTGATTCCGGTGCTGACCTCCACCGGGCGCGGCGCGGACATCATGGTCCCCATGGCCATCCCGTCGTTCGGCGGCATGACCATCGCCATCCTGACCGTGTTCGTGGTCCCGACCCTGTACTGCCTGGTGGAGGAGCTCCGGTTCAAGCGGGACAACAAAAGTCAACTTCCTGAGACTGTTCAGGATTAACCTAAAAACAATACAACCGTATTACAAAAGGAGACACCAATGAAAAAGACCACCACCCTCGCCGTCGCCCTGGCCCTGACCCTGCTGTTCAGCGGGCTGTCCTTTGCCATGGACATGAACCACGGCGACATGAACCATGGCGACATGAAGGCCGGGGACATGTCGGCCCCCGAGAGCATGAAGGCCATGCAGGGTAACCTGGACATGATGAAGATGGACGTCGCGGCCATGAAGGACCCGGCCGCGCGTCAGGAGGCCATGAAGGCCATGAACGGCCACATGGCCGACATGCATCACGGCATGGCCGGCATGGAGGCGCACGCCAAGAAGTCCGGCGACCACAAGATGGAGGCCTCCATGAAGCAGATGAACAAGGACATGATGACCACCATGAAGGGCATGGGCATGATGAAGAAGGATGCCGACAAGGGCATGTCCATGATGAACGAGGGTCTGGACAAGATGGAAAAGACCATGATGCAGATGAAGGGCATGATGTAGCTCGCGAAAGGGCCGAAGGCGTTGTCCGCCTTCGGCCCTTTTCGGAAATGTCTTGTCGGGCGGGGAGTGCCCCGCATGCCGGAAACGGCGACGGCTCGTCCCGGTCGGGGCGGGCCTTTTTCATGCCCTTGCCCGGGCCTGCCGCCTATTTCGGCGTGTACACGAACAGGATCACCGGCTGCACTCCGTATTCGTCGTCGGCCTGCAGCCCCAGGTCCAGGAGCTGGGACATGGCGGCCTTGGCGTCGTCCTCGCTGGGCAGCAGGAAGTGGATGGGGTGGCGGTCGTTTTTGGCGTCGCGGTCCGAGCCCTTTTCCTCGATGCCGACGAACCAGGCGTCAAACCCGCCGCCGTGGTGGTTGATGTGGCGGACCGCCTGCGCGATCACGGCTTCCTTGGACTTGGTGTCGTGGAGATTGCTCATGGCGACGCTTCTATAATTTTATCCGGGCGGAGGCAATGCGCGGACAGGACTTTCCGCCGGGCGGCGGCCGGTCATGCGCATGGGGAGCGGGACTTTTCTCAGGCTATTTGAAGGCGTCGGCCGAAAGCCCGTACCGGTTCAGCATGTTCTGGACCGCCACGCGCGACAGGCCGGACAGCCGCGCGGCCCGGGAGATGTTGCCCCCGGACAGGGTCATGGCCTCGCGGACGTAGTCCTGGGTGAAGGAATCCATCACCAGCCCCTTGGCCTCCTTGAACGGAGGCAGCTCGCCTTCCCGCCCCAGGGGGGCGAGACAAACGGTGCCGGGCAACAGGTCCCGCTGGGGCTGGGCGTTACCGAAGACCGCGAGCTTGCGCATGGCGTTCTGGAGTTCGCGGATGTTGCCGTGCCACGGCCTGGCCGCGAGTCCGGCCAGAGTGGCGGCGGAGATGTCCTTGTCCGGCAAGCCGAGCTCGGCGCAGGCCTTGAGCAGGAAGTAGCGGGCCAGAAGCGGGATGTCCCCCGGGCGCTCCCTGAGCGGGGGCAGGGTCAGGGTGAGCACGTTGAGCCGGTGGTACAGGTCCTCGCGGAAGGTCCTGTCCGCGATGCGCGCGGCGAGGTCCTGGTTGGTGGAGGCGATGATGCGCACGTCCACCTTGCGCGATTCGTCCGAGCCCACCGGGCGTATCTCCCCCTCCTGCAGGACCCGCAGCAGCTTGGCCTGGGTCTCCATGGGGATGTCGCCGATCTCGTCCAGCAGGATGGTGCCCGTATGCGCCTTGACGAACAGCCCGTCCCGATTCTGCTCCGCGCCGCTGAACGCGCCCTTGACGTGGCCGAAAAGTTCGCTCTCCAGCAGGTTTTCGGGGATGGCCGTGCAGTTGAGAGTGATGAACGGCCTGTCCGCGCGCGGGCTCAGTTCCCTGATCATGGCGGCGGCCAGTTCCTTGCCCGTGCCGGACTCGCCCAGGATGAGCACGTTGTAGTCTGTCTGGGCCACGGCCTGGATGGACTGCTTGAGGCGCTGCATGACCGGGCTCTCGCCGATCAGCTTGTCCTTGTGCCGTTCCAGCTGGTCGCGGAGCCGCCGGTTCTCGTCGAGCAGGCGGCTGCGTTCGAGCCCGTTGGCCACCACCCGGAACACGTCCTCCGGTTCGGTGGGCTTGGTCAGAAAATCGTAGGCCCCGGCCTTGAGCGCGTCCACGGCGGTCTCGATGGTGCCGTGAGCGGTCAGCATCACCGCCGACAGGGACGGGGATCTCTCCAGGGCCTCCCGGAGCAGGGTCAGCCCGTCCATGCCCGGCATCTGCAGATCGGTGATCATCACGTTGACCGGGGTATCCTTGAGGAGTTCCAGGGCCTGTTCGCCCGATTCGGCCACGTGGACGTCGACCCCGTCGAACTCGCCCAGGATCAACCGTCCGAGCCCCCTGGCGAAATCGGTCTGGTCGTCGACGACCAATACATGCATGGTTCTCGTGTCGATCATGTCGCTTCCGTCCCGGCCACGGGGAAACGCAGGGTGAACCGCGCTCCGCCGGTATTCTGGTTGTCCGCCATGACGCTCCCGCCCAGGTCGCTCATGAATCCGAAGACGATGGACAGCCCCAGCCCCGACCCCTTGTTCACCTCCTTGGTGGTGTAAAAGGGGTCGAAGATGAACTTGTGGTCCTTTTCGGCGATGCCGGGCCCGTTGTCGCAGACCGTGACCACCACCTCCTCGGCCAGGGTGTCGTAGGCCGTCCTGATGTCGATCCTGCCGTCCCTGTCCGGGATGGCGTCCAGGGCGTTGATGATCAGGTTGGCCATGATGTGCTCCAGGGCCTGGGTGTCCACCGGCACCGGGGGAACCTCCCCGGCGGTGTCCGCTGACAGGGTCGCGTGCTGGCTCTCGGCCTGGACCCGGAAAACGTCCACCAGCGAGCCGATGACCTCGGGCAGGGACACGGTCCCGTCGTTGCCGACCTTGGGACGGGCGAAGCTGAGCAGGTTCTTGAGCACGTTCTGGGCCTGCCTCGTGTGCTTGACGATGACGTCGACGTCCTCGCCGGTCTGGCCTTCGGGCAGCCCTTTTTTGAGCAGCTTGGCATAGCACAGGATGACACCCAGCGGGTTGTTGATCTCGTGAGCCAGGCCGGAGGCGAGCTTGCCCACGGTGGCCAGCTTCTCGGCCTGGGTCATGTGCGCGAGCATCCGTTTCTGCTGCGTGGTCTCGTGGACGTAGACCGCCGCTTGGCTGTTGCGTGAGCCCCCGGATTCGGCCACGGGGTAGATGCTCAGGGCAAAGGAACGGCCGTTGGGCAGGGAGACCTCCCTGGAGATGACCTCATTGAGGTTGAGGGACTTGGAGATGTCGCAGTCGTTGTCCCCGCTGACGTTGGCGCAGAGCAGGCTGATGATGTTGCCGTCCTGGACCATGCCCTCGGACAGGTCCAGGCCGAGCCGGCGCGCGGCCTCGTTGACCACCACGGGGTTGCCGGACTCGTCCACCAGCAGCAGCGGTTCGGTGATGCCCTCGAAGATGGCGTGCATGTTGGCGTTGTTCCGGACGATGGAGTCCAGGGCCATGATGTTGTCCGCGGCGATGCCCAGCTGGCGGCCCAGGGCCTGGAAAACCTCGCCGTCCTGTTCGGCGAAGGCGCTGCCGGACCTGTGGTACAGGCAGAGCAGCCCCTCGGCGTTGCCCACCGAGGATTCCACCGGGATGAACGCCCGGTCTTTCTCGATGTGCGGCATGGAATCCGTGAGCAGCTTGACCCAGTTGTCCGGGAGGTCGGGCGGCACGTCCGAGTGCGGCCAGGAGTAGTGGCGCTTGGAGTAGAAGGTGCAGACGTAGACCGCACGCTCCAGGCCGAACCGCTCGACGATGTGCGGCAGGGTGGCCTCCCACAGCTCGTGCCGGGAGCCGCTTTTGCTCGACCCGGCCAGCAGGCGGACGAACAGGCGCACGTCCGCGGAGCGCGCCTCGGCCTGCTCGGCAAGCTTTTCCGTCCTTTCCTCGACCATGACCTCCAGGTCGTTGGTATAGCGTTGCAGCTGCTCGCGGGTTTCATAGAGGTAGTCGCCGAGCTTTTCGATGCCGGAGATCATCTGGCCGATCTCGTCGCCCTTTTCCAGCTCCCGCACGAGCTCCACGCCCTTGTCGTCGCTGAAGTTGCGCCTGAAGCTGGCGGTGAGCAGGCGGACATTGTTGGCCACGATGCGCTTGAAGATGATGTTCGTGGCTCCCAGGTAGATGAGGGCCGCGATGGCGAAGACCGCCAGGTAGCTCATGATCGTGTCCTGCATGTGGGCCACCGAGGCGGAGACCGGCAGGCCGACGGAGTCCACGCCGCCGATGCTGTTCTCGATGTGGCCGAACCCCCGGTCGCCGTACAGGGCGAGCACCTGCTCCGGGGCGTCCCCGGGCTTGCCGTGGCAGTGCAGGCAGCTCTTGGCGAAGACCACGGGGCGGGCCATGACGAAGTGCTCGATGCCGTCTATGTCGGTGAATCCCTGCCAGACCTTCTTGTCCGGGTGGGCGCGGAAATATTCCACCAGGTCCCGCTCCCGGCGGTCGGCCTCGAACTTCGGATTGCGCGCGCCTATGGCCACCCGCCGGTAGAGGTGCCTGGTGGGGCTGTGCTCGGCCACGCCGTCCATGATGTTGCGGGAGATGAAGGACGAGGACATGGCCTCGATGATGAAGGTGTCGTCTAGGACGTCGTACATGCGCGGCCGCAGGACCCGGCGGACGTACTGCTGGACCGCATCCACCTGGGCCAGGACCATGGCGGCCTTGTCCTCGACCTCGCGTTCGAGCACCTGGCGCATGTGGTACGAGAAACCGGCCAGGAGCAGACCGCCGATGGCGACGGAGGTCATTATCAGGCCGATCAGAAATTTGCTCTGGAGTGAGTACGGTCTGGGAAGCTTCATGGTTTTGTAGTCGACTATCAGAGATGAAACAGGTTCCCGTCAAGGTTTCCTTGACGGTACTTTCCATCAAACCGTATGGTTTCTACAGGGTGGAAAAGGAGGCTCCGCCCGGGGGAGTAACGGTATGAACGATACGCTGCTGTTCGGAGCGGCCCTGTTCGTGGGGATGGCCACGGCGGACATGTTTGTCCGGGCGTGGACCGGCGTGCTGCGTTCCGTGGCTCTGGCGGTGCTTTTCTTTCGCGGGCGGATATCGGGAGAGGTCCTGTTCATCCGCCTGAACACGACCATCCCGTTGATCCTCCTGTGCGGCATGACCCTGATCGCCGTCTTCTTTCTCTACTTCCGCTCCTACGGCCTGGGCCGAAGCGAACTCGAGCAGCTCGGCTATTTCCTTGCCGCCGTCCCGCGCACCGTCTGCTACCTCATGGGGTTGAACCGGCGTATAGAAGCCATGTTCGACCCCCGGGACGGGATGTAACCCGGCCCCGGCAGGTCTACTGGTCCGCGGGCGCGCCCGTTGCCGAACCCACGCCGGGCGTGGGCCCCGGGCCGTGCGGCATGTATTCGATGGTCGAGCGGGCGTTGTGGTCCGCGTGGCCGACGATCTCCAGGTCGGTGTAATAGAACATGCCGGTGTCGATGTTTTCCCGCACGATGAAGTCGCCCAGCGTCCGGAAGTCCTGGGACGCGTTGACCAGCATGGGCCCGGCCACATAGGTGAACACCCAGATGGCGGCGCAGACCGAGACCAGGGCCAGGATGCGCTGGGTGAGGCTGCGGTTTTCCATATCTTGCTCCTTGGGGTGAGGGGGGCCGAGGCTCGGCCCCCCTCGGGGTTCTTGGGGGTGGAGGTGGTTAGATCTTGGACGTGATGTCGGGGAAGACCACGTAGAACATCAGGTAGGCCATGGCCAGGGTCAGGCACAGGTTCAGGGACTGGCCGCAGACGTACAGGATGAGCGGCTTGCCGCCCTTGAAGTAGTGCTTCAGCTCCCGGAAGTTGGTGGCCAGGCCGATGGCCGCGAAGGAAAGGCAGAAGAACCAGCCGCGGAACAGGCGGGAGAAGCCGCGCAGCACGCCCTGGTCGATCATGGTGAAGCCCGCGTCCGAGCCCAGGGACGAGTAGGCGATGGAGAAGATCACCGAGGCGACCAGGAAGCCGAGCACGAACTTGGGGAAGCGGTGCCAGATTTCCATGGCCCCGACCTTCTGGCCCTCGACGCAGTCCACCTTGGTGCACCAGTAGATGGCGATGCCGAAGGCGGTCACGCCGATGAGCACGTTCTGGATCATCTTGATGGTCGCGGCCACGTACAGGGCCTTTTCGGACAGGAACGCGCCGGCCGCGGCCACCGCGCCGGTGGCGTCGATGGTGCCGCCCATCCAGGCGCCGCCCAGGATGTAGGGCATGCCCGTGGCTTTGATGATCGCGGGCATGACCACCATCATGATGGAGGTGAAGACCAGGGACAGGCCGATGGCCAGGGTCAGCTCCTCCTTCTTGGCCTTGCACGCGGCGGCCGCGGCGATGGCGGCCGAGGTGCCGCATACGGACATGTCGGCGGAGATGGTCATGTTCAGGGTCTTGGAAGGCATCTTGATGACCTTCTGGCCGAAGATGAAGGTGGAGATGAGCACCACCGGGGTGACCACCCAGGCCACGAAGATACCGGGAATGCCGATGGCCACGATCTTGTTGAAGAGCACCTCGGCGCCCAGGAGCACCAGGCCGGTCTTGATGAAGAACTCGACCTGCAGGGCCTTCTTGGCCCATCCGGGCGTGCCGATGGTATTGGAGATGATCAGGCCGATGGCGATGGCCCAGGCGGCGTAGCCGATGCCGTACTGCTTCATGGTCGCCTGTCCGGACATGACGTAGGAGAGCACCGCCACGGCGAAGACCAGGATGAAGCCCTTGAGGAACTTGGCGCTGCTGCCGTCGATGAAGTGCATGCCGATGGCGAAGATCACGCCGAAGCCGATGAACAGGCCGATCAGGCCGGGGAACAGGTTATACGGCTTGTTGGAGATCTTCTTTTTGGCCGAGGATTCCTTGGAACGCAGCTTCAGCCAGTGCTCGATGGCGTTGGACGCCTCGGCGTTCAGCCCGGCGTTCTGGAAGCCCGCCGCCTCGGCCTTGGTCTGGGCGGCCAGCGCGGCCCCCTTGCCCTCGGCTGCGGCCGCCTTGGCCGCCTCGTACTTGGGCATGCCCTTGGCGTTCTTGGCGTCGGCCTGGGCCTGGGTCTGCATGAAGGCGTTGAGCGGGTTGGTGGACCACGACTTGGGGTGGGCCATCAGGTTCGCGATGCTCTTGCCGATGGGCTGGCTCTTGGCCTTGATCTTTTCCTTGGCCGTCTGGGCCTCGTACCAGGCCACGGTCTTGAACGGGGCGCGTTGCGCCTCGGCGGTCATGACGGCGTTGGCCTCGGCGAATTTCTCCTGCATGCCGGCGGGCTCGTTGTTGAAATAGATGAAGGCACCGACAATGAGGATGACAAAACCGAGCCAGATGGCCCAGTAATCCTCTTTCTTCCAGAGATCGGACCACGAAGACTTCGCCTGATCGACGACGACTTCGGAGTTCTTCTCGACAACTTGTTCAGCCATTCTCACAATCCTCCAAAAAAGTTACTCACAGGGGCGGATCGCCAGGACGGGCCGCCCGGCCACACTCGTTTTTTCCCATTGAGCAAGGAGTGGGCCATGTTTGTCGGGAAGGATTGTTCCTTGAAATAGCAGGATATTATTATTCAACGTCCGTCCGGGCTGCAAAGTCTTCTTTGCGGTTCTGGCAGGGGAGATGAAAGGTGCGGTTTGCAGTTCGACGAGGCCGGGCGGGTGTGGCGGCCGACGAAGCCTAGCGGGAGCGCGAATAGCGTTCCTCTTTCCACGGATCGGCGGAGTTGCTGTAGCCGCGCGTTTCCCAGAAGCCCGGCTCGTCCGTTGAGACGACCTTCAGCCCCTGCACCCATTTGGCGCTCTTGTAGAAGTAGCGGTCCGGGACCACGGCGCGCACCGGTCCGCCGTTGGGGCCGGGCAAGGGACTGCCGAACAGGGTGTGGGCCAGGAACACGTCCGGTTTCACGGCCTCGGTGAGGGGGATGCTCGTGGTGTAGCCGTGGGCGGCCTCGATGACCAGGAACCTCGCCTTCTTGGCGGGCCCGGCCTTGTCCAGGAGGAGGGCGATGGGGACGCCGCGCCAGGTGGAGTCCAACAGGGTCCAGCCGGTCACGCAGTGGATGTCGCAGGTGAAGTCCCGCTGTTCGAGCGCCATGAGCGCCTCGAAGTCGAGATCAAGAGGGTTCTCGACTTCGCCGTGGACGCGCAGGCGGAAGTCCTCGGGCCGGGGCGAGCCGGGCCTGCCGCCCATGTCCTCGATGTGCTCGATGGCGGTCTGTCCCGGCGGGATCCGTGGCCTTCCGTCCAGCCGAAGGGCCTCGGCCAGCTCCTGCAGGCGGGCCTCGCCGACCGTGGCGAACACGCCGGGCAGCCCGATGCTGACCACTGCACCGGCCGCGGCGGCCAGAAAAACACGCCTGGACAACAGGTTCTCTTCCCTCATGACGGCTCCTTGCGGTATGCGTGCATGGCCCGGACCTGTCAGGACCGGATATCTCGCCATGTTCACATGGTCGCAAAGAGCGGCGCAAAGGACAAGGGAAAATCCTAGTTGGCCAGCCCCCTCAAGCTTGGGCCGAGCAGGATCTCGGCCTGCTTGGAGCCGAGGTCCATGCGGTAGAATAGTTTGTAGAACTCGCGGGTTTCGCGGACCATATCCCAGGCGAACCACTCGGGGTAGAGCAGGTTGGTCAGCCAGATCAACCCCATGAGCCGGTTCACGGACGGGGGGCGGTCGAACCAGTTGTACATGCCCGCCGGGGGCTCGAACACGGCGTTGTTGCGGACCGCCTTGAGCCGGGACCAGAAAGGGTCGGTCCGCATCCGATTATACAAGCGCTGGGGGGACTTGCCCTCGTCCGAGAGCATGATGACCACGTCCGGGTCCCAGCGGGCCAGGTCCGTGGCGCAGACCGGGGTGCGGCCGCAGCCGCGCTGCTCGAAGACCTCGGCCGCGTTCACCCCGCCCGCGTATTCTATGATCTCGCCGTGGCGGGACCGCCTGGGCTCGGTGAGCAGGCCGGTGGGCGACTGGGCGTAGTAGACCGTGCGCCGCTCGCCGTGCGGGATTTCGGCCACGGTCCGTACGATGTGGCGGAACTTTTCGTCGAAATAGTCGGCCAGCGTATTGCCCCGGTCCGGCGTGCCGACAAGCGCGCCCACGCGCCGCAGGACTTCGCCGGTGCGGTCCAGGCAGCCGTCGTAGACGAGCACCGGGATGCCCATCTCCTGTTGCAGCCGTTCGGCCGCGTTCACCTCGACCTCGTCCAGGGCGAACAGGGTCAGGGAGAGGATCAGGTCCACGCCGCGCTGCCGGACCGCGTCCTTGTCGAAGGTGCTTTTGCCGCCGCCGAAGTCGCCGCCCATGACTCCGAGGACCGGCAGGGAGAGATACTCCGGGCCCGCCAGCATGCGCTCGGGCGGCATGGGCGGCATGCCCAGCCCGGCGATCTTTTTCGGGGCCAGGCAAAAGAGCAGGGACGTGACCATGGGGTTGTAGCCGAAGACCCTTTCGATGTTGGTTTTGACCAGGACCTTGCGCCCGGCCATGTCCGTGGCCAGGGTCGTCTCCGGGAGATGCACGGGCTTGAATTCCACCATATTCACCTCGTTGGTTGCGGGCCGCGTGCGGCTCGGGGCTGTCGGGATGTCGGTCGGCGTGACAGGGCTCGGATCGTTTCGGCTAAAGGCCGCGCGCACGGTCGGGGCGGTCTGGAGCCCGTCCGTTATCCGCCTGACGAATGCCTCGCCGCGGGCCGCGAAGGGCTCGCCGATGCGCTGTTCAAGGACCACGCGGCCCGGTGACGGGGCCAGGATGACGATGCGGTCGCTCAGGCGGACCGCCTCGGCCAGGTCGTGGGTCACGAACACGGCGGCCAGGCCGCGCTCGTCGATGAGGGAGCGGACCAGGTCCTGGAGTTCGTGCCGCAAGCCTACGTCCAGGGCGCTGAACGGCTCGTCCAGGAGGAGCAGGTCCGGCTCCACGGCCAGGGCCCGGGCCAGGGAGGCCCGCTGGCGCATGCCGCCGCTCAGGGCGTGGGGGTATTTCGCCAGGTCGCCGGGGTTCAGCCCCATGCGCTCGGCCAGCCGGTGGGCCCGGGCCGTCCGTTCCGCCCTGGGGATGCCCAGGGCCTTGAGCCCGAAGCCGATGTTGTCCTCGGTGCGCCGCCAGGGGAGCAGCCTAGGCTCCTGGAACACGCAGGCCGTGTGCGAAAAGGTGTTGGAAACGTGGCCCGAAGTCGGGGCGAGCAGCCCGGCGGCCATGTTCAGCAGGGAGGTCTTGCCGCAGCCGGAGCGGCCCGCCAGGGCCAGGACCTCGCCGGGCGCGACCCGCAGGCCGACGTCGGCCAGTACCGGCCCGGTCCCGTAGTCGTGCGAGACGTTCTCCCAGGTCAGCATGATCCGCCTGCCTCCTTCACGAGGACGCGGCGTCGCCGCGCCAGGGTTCCATGCGCCGTTGCAGCGGTTCGAGCACGAGCAGTTCCACGGCCAGGAGCATGACCAGCAGGACGATGACCCAGGCCAGGGCGTCGGCCGTGTCCAGGTTGATCCGGGCCAGGGCCATGCTCGCGCCGATGCCGTCGGTGGAGGCGAGCAGCTCGGCCATGACCGCGACCTTCCAGGACAGGGCCAGGGCAGTGACCCAGCCCGGGAAGAGATAGGACAGAAGGTGCGGCAGGCGCACATCCAGGAAAAGCGTCAGCGGCGGGGCGGAGAAGGAACGGGCCATGTCCTCCAACCCCCGGTCCCGGGTGCGTGCGCCTTCCACGGCCACGGCAAAGACGATGGGCAGGGCCGTGACCACCACGGTGAAGACCGGGGTCAGCCCGGTGGTGCCGAACCAGAGCATGGCCAGGACGATCCAGGCTATGGGCGGGATGCCCAGAAGCATGGCCGTCACCGGCCTGAGGGTCTGGGCCAGGGCGGGGCGCAGCCCGGCCAGGATGCCCAGTCCGCTGCCGAGCAGGGCAGCGATACCGAATCCGCCCAGCGCGCGTCCGGCCGTGACCAGCGCCGCCCTGCCCGCCTGGCCGTCCAGGACGAGCCGCCACAGCGCCGCGCCCGCCTCCCCCGGCGAGGGCAGGATGAACGGGCCGTAGAAGAGGCTCCCCGCCCACCATAGGGCGAGAAAGAGGGCGATCCCCAGGGCGGGGTACCGGAAGTCCCGCGGGCGGGACCATGCGGCATGGGCCGGACGCGTCATTCCTGCTCCTAGGCCAGGTAGAAATTCCGGTCCGGCAGCTTGCCGCCGACCAGTTTGGGCGACATTTCCATCAGGGCCGAATAGTAGAATTCCAGGTCCTTCCTGGCCTCGGCCGCCGGGCTGCGCCGCAGGGGGAAGGTCTCCAGGGACTTTTCCAGGACCATGGGCTTGAGTCCGAAGAAGTCGGCGCATTGCCGGGCGGCCTCGGCCGGGTGGGCATTGATCCAGTCCACGGCCCGGCCGATGCCGGTTTGCAGCGCAGTCACGGTCTCCGGGCGTTCCTCAGCCAGGGAGGCCTGGCACATGGTCCCGCCCAGGGGCATGACCGACGCGCTGCCGGTGACTTCTTCCCAGACATCCTGCAGGACGATGCGTTTCAGCTCCATGCCCGCGCCCTTGCCCTTGAGGATGGCCGCCGTGGCGGCGGGCTCGGGCAGCAGGGCCGTGTCCGTGCGCTTGGAGAGGAGCATCTGCAACGCCTCGAAGGGCGAGTCAACATAGGACATGGTCAGGTCATTGTCCGGGGTGATGCCGCTTTTCGAAGCCAGGTAACGGACGATGATGTCCGGGGTGTCCCCACGGAAGAACAGAAGCAGGCTCCTGCCCTTGATGTCCATGAATTTCTTGATGGACGGGTTGGCGGTGACGATGCTCAGGCTGCCGCCGTTGTTGACGTCCAGGAGCCGGACCGGGAGTCCCTTGTTATAGAGAATGGACGCCGCGTTGGCCGGGGCGGCCGAGACCTGAGCCTCGCCCGAGACCATCCAGGCGCGCATGATGTCCGGGTTGCGCCACTGGCGCATCTCCATGGCGGGCAGGGCGCCGGACGGGGGCTGTTTGGACAGGCGGACCAGGGGGAGGCTGAGGGGCGCGGGCGGGCCCGCCAGCACGAGTTCGGCCGCATCCCCGGCCAGGGCGCGGGCTGCGGTCAGAAAGGGGAACAGGGCCAGGGCCCCTGCGCCCAGGGACAGAAAATTCCTGCGTGTGATCATCGGCGGGCTTCCTTGCGCGGCGGCATGCGCTCCCCGGAGGCGGGGACTAAACGCGCCTGTTCAAGGGATCGCGGTTGGACGGCGCGGCGCTTGGGCGACGCGCACGCGGTGGATACGGAACGGGAACGCAGCGGGCATATGCCTGCGAACAAGTTTCAGTATGTAGGGCCGGGGGATGGATTCGGCAATGTCGTCACGCAAATATGAATATGCGTGACATGCGATCGGCGGGTTTATTTTCTGCCGCGTCGGATGCCCGCCAAGGAGAGGTGGCGGTAGATGCTCGGTACGCTCAACCCCGACAGGCGGCTGGCCTCGGGGATGTCGAAGTCGCAGATGTCCATGAGCTGGCGGAAATAGGCCTGGTCGCGCAACGCCTTGTAATCCTTGTAGGGCTGGATGGGACCGTCCGTGGCCTGACTCCCTTGGGCCCGGACGGGCTGGCGCTTGGGCCTGGCCTTGTCCAGGGAGGAGACGCGGATGTGGCCGGGCAGGTGCTTGGGATAGATGACCGGTTCCTGGCCCGCGTTGATGACCGCCGCCTCCATGACGTTGCCCAGTTCGCGGACGTTGCCGGGCCAGGTATACGGGCGCAGGACCTTGTCGAGCTGCTTGGAGAGTTGCTTGGGGGGCAGCCGGTAGCGGTCGCAGGCCGTCTTGGCGAAGTGGAGGGCCAGCAGGCCGACGTCCTGGTCACGCTCGCGCAGGGGCGGCAGGGGGATTTCCAGGGTACGCAGCCTGAAGAGCAGGTCCGAGCGGAAGGTCCCGGCGCGGGTCATGGCCTCCAGGTCGCGGTTGGTGGCGGCCATGAGCCGGAAGTCGCTGGATTGCTCGCGGGAGGAGCCCACGGGCCGGAAGCGGTGCTCCTGGAGCACGCGCAGGAAGGATTTCTGCAGGGAGGGGGGCAGCTCGCCGATCTCGTCCAGGAACAGGGTGCCGCCGTCCGCCTCGGCCACCAGTCCCCGGTGGTCGGTCAGCGCGCCGGTGAACGCGCCCTTGACGTGGCCGTAGAGCACGCTTTCCAGCAGGGTCTCGGTCAGGTTGGAGCAGTCCACCACCACGAAGGGCTTGTCGCGGCGCGCGCTGTTGCGGTGAATGGCTTGGGCGGCCAGCTCCTTGCCCGCGCCGGTCTCGCCGAGGATGAGCACCCCGGCCTCGCTCTCGGCCGCCCGGGCCATGAGTTGGCGGGCCCGGTCCATGGCCGGGGACCTGCCGACGATGCCGCCGTCGTCGAAGGCCCGGGCCGGGGCCTGGGCCGCGAACTTGTCGCTGCGGTACTTGAGCGCGCTCTCCAGCGACGCCTTGAGGACAGAGGGGGTGGCCGGTTTCTGGATGTAGTCCCAGGCCCCGCTGGTCAGGGTCTCCTGGGCCCCGAAATTGTCCTTCAGGCCGGTCAGGACGATGACCTCCGGGCCGCCGGGAGCGGCCGTGAGCTCGTTGACGGACATGTGCCCGTCGCCGTCGGGCAGGTTCAGGTCCAGGTAGATGACGTCCACCCCGGCGCGGGCCAGGTCGAGTCCCCGGCCCAGGCTGTCGGCGGTCAGGACGTCATGGCCCAGGTCGCCGAAGCAGCGGGACAGGCCGCTTCGGATGAGTTCGTCGTCGTCGATGATCAGTACGCGTGCCATAATGATCCTATGTGCAGAATTTATTGACGTTTTCCACCAACACCCTGGGGGACATGGGCTTCATGATGAACCCGGCCACCCCGGCCCTGCGGGCCTGGGCCTCCAACTGCGGTTCCACATGGCCGGTGCAGATGACCACTTTGCAGTCCGGGGCGTTCTCCAGGATGCGGGCGGCCATCTCCATGCCGGTCATGGCGGGCATGGACTGGTCCGTGACCACCAGCTCGAACCGCCCCTTGCCCCGGAAGAATTCCTTGAGCCCCTCCTGGCCGTTGCCCGCGGTGAAGACCTCGTAGCCCGCGTCGCGCAGGACGCGCTGCATGGCCTGCAGGGCGCCCGCGTCGTCGTCCACCAGAAGCAGGCGGCCGGTGGGCCGGGCGGCCGGGCGGGTGTCCCGGGCCAGGCTCTTGGTCTCGGGCGTGGCCGTGCACGGCAGGTAGACCGTGAAGGTCGTGCCCCTCCCGGGCGCGGAGTCCACGTGGATGGACCCGCCGTTGCAGGTCACGATGGCATGGACCACGGCCAGCCCCATGCCCGTGCCGCCGCTCTTGGCCTTGCTGGTGTAGAACGGCTCGAAGATGCGCTCCACCGAGCCCGGCTCAATGCCGTGGCCCGTGTCGGTCACGGTCAGGACCACGTGGTCGCCCAAGGCCAGGCCCGAGTGCGGGGCCTCCTTTTGCGAATCCAGGTGGAGGTTGGACAACCGCACGGACAGGGTGCCGCCGCCGGGCATGGCCTGGACCGCGTTGCGGCAGAGATTGAGCAGGACCTGCTGGACTTGCGACTGGTTGGCCAGGACGCAGTCGTTTACGGCCGAACAGTCCATGTCCAGGGCCACGTGGTCGGGCAGGGTGGCGTGCAGGATGGCCAGGTTCTCGCGGGCCAGGGGGGTCAGGTGCAGGGGGGCGCGGGTGACCTCCTGCTGGCGGCTGTATTCCAGGACCTGCTCGACCAGTTCCGAGGCCTTGTACGCGGCCTTGAGGGCCTCGGACAGCGGGGCCTCCATGCCGGTCCCGTCCGCCTTGCCCAGGGCGTAGTCCAGATTGAATATGATCGGCACCAGATTGTTGTTGAGGTCGTGGGCGATGCCGCCCGCGAGCACGCCGATGGCCCGCATCTTCTGGGCCTGGAACAGCTCCCGCTCCACCCGTTTCAGCTCGGTGATGTCCACCCCCAGCTCCATGACCAGGGGCTCCCCGTTCTCGTCCTCGAAGGGATAGTCGTAGATGTGGAAGGTCCGGCCCGCGCTGTCCGTGAACTGCCAGTCCACGGACTCGCCCGTGTCGAAGACCCGGAAGGTCGGGCAGTGCGGGCACGGGTCGTCGCGGCCGCCGAACATCTGGTAGCAGCGCCGCCCGCCCACCTCGCCGTAGAAGGCCAGGGTCTTCTTGTTGGCGTAGGCGACCGAGTAGTCGCGGCGCTGCATGTACACGAACACGGGCAGCTCGTGGACCACGTCGAAAAAGAGCTGGCGGCCGCGCTCGCGGAGCATGTCCGACTGCCGCCGCAGGACCTTCTCGTCACGCAGGGCGGCCCGCAGCCGCTCCACCTCGGCGTGGCGGTGGACCTCGACGACGATTCCGCCGTCGGCCAGGGGCACCAGCCGGCAGGAGACCATCTCCCGGTCCGGGGCCGAGACGTCGCCGATCTCAACCACCTGTTCCGCGCCGGTCAGGGCCACCTGGGCCAGGCCGTCCTCCAGTTCCCGCAGGAAGCGCAGCCCGAAGGGAAGTTCGCAAAGCCGCCGCCCCTCGGGGAACGGCGCGTCCGCCGGGAGCAGCCGGGTAAAGGCGTTGTTGGCGTGGGCGATCTTCCCGTCCGGGCCGAGCACGGCCATGGGGGTCGGGCTCAGCCGGGCGAAGGTCCGGAGATCGGAGGGCGTTTCCATCTGTCTGTGCATACTGATTTACATTTTTCTACATTTTTTACTTTACGCGGACTATAGTTTTTCCTTCGGCATTTTTCAATCATAATAAAAATATCATTAATATACTGTTTTTATACATTTTACTTTCAAAATCAATTCGCATGAATGGATATTATTTTTAATAATACGATTCTTGATTTTAATAATAGAGAGAGAAATGAAGTCTGGAGTTCAAGGTTGGAATGTGAATGGTTGTTGCTTAACTCGTTTGTTTTTAAATGATTTTTATAAAACAAGGCAAAGTGGCACGGCGATTGTACTAAGCGAAGAAATTACATTGATGAAAATTGCTCCGGATTCGTTCCGGGCAAGCGGTATAATAAACTGCCAAAATGAGGGAAAGAGACGATGAGCCTGCCAAAACCAACTTCCATCGACAGCATCAAGAAGCAGATTCGGGACAATGACATCCATTTTGTCCGTTTCGAGCAAGCGGATCTGTACGGCGTGTCCCGAAGCAAGACCGTGCCGGTCGGCGCGTTCATGGACTACATAGAAAACGGCTTGAATTTCTACGGCGGGCTGCTCGGCCTGGACATCCAGTCCATGGTCCCCACCGGCACCGGCTATGCCGAGGAGGTGGCCTTCGAGGACCACTGCACCGTGCCGGACCTGTCCACCTTCACGGTTCTGCCCTGGGTGCCCAACACGGCCAACATCACCGTGGACCCGTACTGGTACGACGGCCGCCCGGCCATGGCCTCCCCGCGCCTGCTGCTCAAGAGGATCATCGATGAGTTCGACGCCATGGGCTACATCTGCCGATTGGGCTACGAGTTCGAGTTCTACGTGCTCGACAGGGAGACCAGAAAGCCGGTCTACGACGGCCAGCCCATCTTCGTCACCCTCAAGAACAACTTCGACATCGACTACACCTACGACCTGATGCGCAAGATGGACCAGGCCGGGGTGCGGATCATCACCCAGAATTCCGAGCACGGCCCGGGCCAGCAGGAGATCAATCTTTACTACCAGGACGGCCTGGCCGCGGCGGACACCGCCTTTCTCTACAAGATGGGCTGCAAGGAGATCTCGCTCCAGCACGGCTACATCGCCACCTGGCTGACCAAGCCGTTCATCGATTCCAGCGCCTCGGGCTCCCACTTCCACGTCTCCCTCATCGACAAGAAGACCGGCAAGAACGCCTTCAACGCCCCGGACGGCGAGTGCGGCCTGTCGGACCTGGCCCGCGACTTTCTGGCGGGCATGCTCAAGCACGCCCGGGCCAACACCGTGTTCACCGCCCCCACGATCAATTGCTACAAGCGCTACCGGGTCAACTCGTTCGCTCCGCACACCGCCACCTGGGGCATGGAGAACCGCACCGTGGGCATCCGCCTGAAGGGCTGCCGGGGCGAGTCAACCCACTTCGAGAACCGGCTGGCCTGCGGCGGGACCAACCCGTACCTTCTGGCCCTGTCCACCCTGGCCGCTGGGCTCGAGGGCATCCGCTCCAAGCCCGCGCTGCCGGATCCGGTCCTGGGCATCGCCTATGAGGACGACACCCTGCCCCGGCTCCCGTTCACCCTGGACGAGGCCGTGGAGGCCTTCGAGAACGACACGGACCTGCACGCCGTGCTCGATCCGGAATTCATCAAGCTGGTCCTGGCCGTGAAGAAGTTCGAGATCGAGACCGCGAAGGCCCGCTTCGAGGACTACGGCACCCCGGAATTCAACAACCGCGTCGATCCCTGGGAATGGGACTACTACATGGAACTTCTCTAGGCGTCGCACCTCCTAACCCGGGGAGGGGGATTCCTTTCATCCGCCCCCTCCCCGTGCGGCGGCACACATACAGGAGCAGCAATGAGCACCATTCCCGTCATAGAACTGTCCGGCACCCCCTTTGAGATGGGCCGCGCCCACGGCCGGGCTCTCAGGTACCTGATCGTCGATTTCGTGGAGTCCGTGACCTCGGTCCACCGGATGAACAACGCGTTCATCTCCGTGGACAAGGACCGGCTTGAAACCTTTTGTATGAAGAACCTCGGCTTTCTCGAGAAGTTCTCCCCGGACCTGGTGGAGGAGATGCGCGGCATCGCCGAGGGCGCGGGCGTGACCTTCAGGGAGATCCTCTACCTCAACTCATTCCTGGAGCTGGAGGACCTGCGCGCGCCCGGCATCGGCGGCACGGTCCTGCCCGACGGGCTGTGGGGCTGCACCACCTTCAACGTCACCAGAGAGGCGGGGGAGGGGGGCCGGGCCTACATCGGCCAGACCTACGACATGGAGAAGTACTACGAGAAGTTTCTCTGCCTGCTGCGCATCCTCCCGGAGAGCGGCCCGGCCCAGCTGGTGGTCTCGTTCGCGGGCATTCTCGGCCTGAACGGCATGAACTCGGCGGGCGTGGGCGCGGTCATCAACAAGGTCACGGCCACGGACGCCCGGCCCGGCGTGGTCTATCCGTTCATCATGCGCAAGGCGCTGGTCAGCGAGCGCATCGGCGACGCCCTGGGCGCGGCCATCTTCTCGCCGCGCGCGGGCGGCATCAACTACCAGTTCGCGGGCGGCGGCGCGGCCTTCTGCGCCGAGACCTCGGCGGCCTATTACCAACTCCTCGACATCGACGGGAGCATCGCCCACACCAACCACTTCGTGGGCCGGGACATGCGCCGCTTCGAGACCCCCAACTGGCTCTCCCACGGCGGGTCCATGGTGCGCAAACAGGTGGCCGACAACTTCCTGAAAAAACATCGCGGCGCGCTGAACCTCGAGAAGCTCAAGGAACTCACCAGGGACCATACCAACCATCCCCGGTGCATCTGCGCCCACGGGTTCCCCGGCGAGGACCCGAAAACGGCCTTCCATACCGTGTTCGCCGTGATCATGGACCCGGAAGCGGGGTGGCTGGAGCTGTGCCCCGGCAACCCCTGCGAGAATACCTATGAGCGCCACGTTCTCTGACCTGGCGACGGATCGGCTGATGTTCGGTAGCTGGCAAGCATTTTAACATATTAAGCAAGTTGAGGTGTGCAATGGAAATGAACCCGAAGCTGGAGAAAACCCTGCAGGAATACGAGGCCGGCGGCATGACCCGCCGTTCGTTCCTCAAGACCATGACCACCCTGGGTGTGGCCGCGGCCGTGGCCAACGCCGTGGCCCTGTCGCCGTTGGGCGCGGTCAAGGCGTTCGCGGCCATCAACGGCCCCGAGGAGCGCGCCTGGGCGCTGGCCAAGGTGGCCGCGGCCAAGGCCACCAAGAAGAGCCTGACCCTGCTCATCCCCACCGGTTCCATCGGCAACATGACCCCGTACGTGGACAAGTGGAAGAACGAGCTCGGCATCACCCTGGAATTCATCGAGGAACCGGACGAGGTCGTCCACACCAAGGGCATGCAGGAGGCCGTGGCCAAGACCGGGCGTTACGACGTCATGATGCCCACGGCCATGTCCTACCCGGACTGGATCGACTCCGGCGTCATCTACGACCTGACCGACTGGACCGAGAAGCACGACCCCGAGCTGTTCAACAAGGAATACGGCGTGGTCTTCCCGGCCTCGCACCACGCCCAGCTGTACAACGGCCGGGTGGCCGGCCTGTTGTGCGACGGCGACCAGATCACCCTGCTGTGCCGCAAGGACTACCTGGAGAACCCGGCCAAGGCCAAGGCCTTCGAGGACAAGTTCGGGCGCAAGCTGGCCGTGCCCGACACCTGGAAGGAGTATCGCGAACTGGCCGAGTTCATGCATGATCCGGCCAACGGTTTCTACGGCTCCCTGGAATACCGCTCCCCGTACTACGTCAAGTGGATGTTCATGCAGCGCCTCGTGTCCAAGGGCGTGCTCTACTTCGACGGCGAGATGAATCCGACCTTCAACTCCGACACCGGCGTGCAGGTCCTGGAAGAGATGCTCGAGATGAACCAGTTCCTGCATCCCGACGCCTTTTCCTTCACCTGGTCCTCCAACTACAACGCGTTCGGCCGGGGCGAAGGGTTCATGAACATCGTCTGGCCGTCCGGCTTCAAGTACTCCATGGCCCCGTCCACCGGCCCGGCCACCACCGGCAACATCGCGGCCACGGTCATGCCCGCCGACTTCACCAAGGACGGCTCCAAGCTGTACGCGGGCATGTTCTGCTGGGGCTACGGCTACGCGGTCTCCAAGTACTCGGCCAACCCCGAGCTGGCCTACGCCTACGCCCAGTGGATGACCTCCCCGACCATCTCGGCCGACGCCATCCCGTACCTTGGCGGCTATTCCGATCCGTACCGGGTCAACCACATGCTCAAGCCGACCAAGCGGCTGGTCGACACCTACACCCTGCCGTACCTGGACACCCTGTACCACAACATCGTGAACACGGTTCCGGACTTCTGCATCCCCGGCGGTTTCGAGTACCAGGACGCCCTGGACAAGGAAGTGCACGCCTGCATGACCGGCTCCAAGGATCCCAAGGAGGCCCTGTCCCAGGCCGCGCACAAGTTCGAGCGCATCACCCGCCGCATCGGCAAGGACAAGGTCAAGAAGGCCTGGATCGCCCTGACCAGCAACCTGGCCGCCCCCATCAAGAAAGCCGCCGGCGTGGACCAGTGGTCCTGACCGGGCATCATCATTAACCTTAAGCCGGTCCGAGGGCAGCCCTCGGACCGGCGGGGTGGAGAACGTGACACAGACAGCTATCGGCACTTCGTCAAACCGCAAGGGACTCGGCAACAAGGCCATCGCCCGCATCTTTACGGTGCCGGGGCAGGTGGTCTCCCTCCTGGTCCTCGTCATGCCGCTCCTGGTGGCATTGTACATGAGCTTCACGGACTGGTCCCCCACGCGAGGCTCCCTGTTCGACGCCTCCTTCGTGGCCTTCGACAACTATTCGGAACTGCTCATCTGGGACACCCGGTTCATCTATGCGGTCATCCGCACCCTGCTCATCTCCGGCATCTGCCTGTGCCTGGAGTTTACCTTCGGGCTGGGGCTGGCCGTGCTCTTCATGCGCCGCTTCCGGGGTAAATCGGTCCTGTTCTCGGCCTTTCTCACGCCGATGATGATCCTGCCCGTGGTGGTCGGCTACATCTTCTGGATGCTCTTCCAGTCCAACGGGCCCATCAACCAGATGCTCGAATTCGCCTTCGGGGCCCAGGCCACCCTGGACTGGTTCCGCTCGGCCGGGCCCGCGATCGTCGCGGTCATCGCCACCGAGGTCTGGCACTGGACGCCGCTCTTCTTCCTGATCCTGCTCTCAGGGCTCAACTCCGTGCCCGAGAACCCTGTGCGCGCGGCCGTCATCCTCGGGGCCAACCCCCGCCAGGTTTTTTGGCGGGTGGTCATGCCCACGCTCAAGCCGGTCATCATCGTGGCCTTCGTCATCCGGGCCATGGAGGTCATCAAGCTCTTCGACGAGGTCTACATGCTCACGCGGGGCGGCCCCGGCTCCTCCACCGAGACCATCAGCCTGTACATCTACAAGCTGGCCTTCAACGATTTCCAGCTCGCCTACGGCGCGGCCGCGGCCTTCCTGGTCCTGGTGGGATCGCTCCTGCTGGTCCACATGCTGCTCGCCCCGGTGCGCAATCAGCTCCTGGAGGGCGACAAGTAAATGCAAGACAAGAAACTCACCCCCGTGCAGACCGTGATCATGGCCGTGTCCCTGGTCGTGGTCCTGTTCCCGGTCTTCTGGATCCTGATGACGGCCATCAAGCCGCCCACGGACTGGAACGCCTCCCCGGCCATCTGGATCCCGTCCGAGCCGACCTTCGTCAACTTCCAGACCCTGTTCGACCCCGAGGCGCTGGGCAAGTACGGCGTGGGCGGCGTGAGCCAGCCCGCCACCAAGGCGGTCTTCGGCTCGCTGCTCGCGACCGTCGTCTCCACGACACTGTCCGTGATCATCGGGCTCTTCTCGGCCATCGGCATCTCGCGCTACGGGAACAACTCCAAGTCCACGCCGCTGATAATCCTGTCCGGGCGAATGTTCCCGCCCGCGGCCATCGCCGTGCCGTTCGTGATCATCTTCTCGAACATCGGGCTCATCGACAGCTACACCGGGCTCATCGCCATCTACGTGGCGGTCACGCTGCCGTTCTCCACCTGGATGCTCAAGTCTTTCGTGGACGACCTGCCGCGCGAGATCGAGGAGGCGGCCATGATCGACGGGCGCGGCAAGCTGGCCGCGCACCTGACCGTGACCATCCCGTTGATCCGGGGCGGGCTGTTCGCCACGACCATGTTCATCTTCATCCTCAACTGGTCGGAGTTCATGTTCGCCCTGGTCCTGTCCTACTCGAACATCTCGACCATCCCGGTCCAGCTCGCCAAGTACGTCACGGCCACGGCCGGGACCCTGTACGGCGTGCAGGCCGCCCTGGCCGTGCTGGCCATGATTCCCCTGGTCATCGTCGGCTATCTCATCCAAGGCCACCTCGCCCGTGGCATGACATTCGGAGCGATCAAGCAATGAGCAGACCCAAATTGGAACTGGTGCAGCTGCGCAAGGAATATTCCGACGGCAACGTCGTCGCCGTGGACGACATCGACCTGGCCGTGGAGGCCGGGGAGACCGTGGCCCTGCTGGGCTCATCCGGCTGCGGCAAGTCCACCACCCTGAACATGATCGTCGGCCTGGAGCAGCCCACCGGCGGCGACATCCAGATCGACGGGGCCACCGTGGTCAACACCCCGGCGGGCAATCGCAACGTGGGCCTGGTCTTCCAGGACTACGCGGTCTTCACCCACATGACCGTGCGCAAGAACCTGGCCTTCGGCCTGGAGGTGCGCGGCAAGTACGTGCTCGAGATCAACCGGGCCGTGGAGGGCGTGGCCGAACTGCTCGGCATGAAGGACAAGCTCGACGTCGGCGTGCGCGAACTGGGCGGCTCGGAACTCCAGCGCGTGGCCATCGGCCGCACCCTGGTGACCAAACCGGAGATACTGCTCCTGGACGAGCCCTTGTCCAACCTGGAGGCCGAGGCGAGGCTGGCCATGCGCCGCGAGCTCAGACGGCTCCAGAGCGAGATCGGCCTGACCATCATTTACGTGACCCACGACCAAGTGGAGGCGCTGTCGCTCGCCGACCGCATCGCGGTCATGAACGCGGGCCATATCCTTCAGGTGGAGGAGACCTCGACCATCTTCGCCCGGCCGGACCATACCTTCGTGGCCGGGTTTCTGGGCTCGCCGCCCATGAACCTGCTGCGTGGCAGGTTCGCGATCGAGGGCGGGGCCGTCCGGTTCCGCAAGGACGGCTTCTCCCTGGCCATGGGCGAGAGCGGGGACGGCCCGGCTCCCGCCGGATTCTACACCATGGGCGTGCGGCCCGAGGCCCTGAGCCTCTCGGGTTCGTCCGCGCCCGCCATCACCGGCCGGGTCCGCAACGTGGAGCCGCGCGGCCCGGAGATGGTCGTTACCGTGGAAACGGGCAACGAGGCGCTGACCCTGGTCGCGCCGCCCTCGGATTCCCTGCGCGCGGGCGATCCCGTGGGATTGGACATCGACTTCGACTCCCTGGTCTTTTTCGGCGGGGACAGCAACCGCCGCGAGGAGATCGCCGTGGCCGGGAGGGTTTACTGATGACGACCGCCAACACCGGGGGACAGACCCCCGTTCTGCACCTGAAGTCCGTTTCCAAGCGGTTTCGGGACAACCAGGCCCTGAGCGGGGTGGACTTCACCGTGCCCGAAGCCTCCCTTACCGTCATCCTCGGACCGGCCGGGGCGGGCAAGACCACGGCCCTGCGCATCATCGCCGGGCTCGAAACGCCGGAAGAGGGGAGCGTGCTCCTGGGCGGCGCCGACGTGGGCCAGTGGGAACCGCGCGACCGCAACGTGGCCATGATCTTCGACAACCTGGCGCTCTATCCGAACAAGAGCGGTTTTGACAACATCGCCTCGCCCCTGGTCATCCGCAAGGAGCCGGAGGCCGGGATCAAGGAGCGCGTGGAAGCCATCGCCAAGACGTTGCAGATCACCCACGTGCTCGGGCGGCTGCCCAAGACCATGTCCGGCGGCGAGAAGCAGCGCGTGGCCCTGGGGAGGGCGCTCATCCGCACGCCCCAGCTCTTCCTGCTCGACGAGCCCCTGTCCAGCCTGGACGCCAAGCTGCGCATCGAACTGCGCGCCGAACTGCGGCGCATGCAGCGCGAGCAGGGGTACACCTTCCTGATGGCCACGCCCGACTACCACGAGGCCATGGCCATCGCCGACACGGTCATCATGCTCAGCCGGGGCAGGGTGGTCCAGGTGGACGCGCCCCAGACGGTCTACGACCTGCCCGCCGACCGCGAGACCGCCTGTTTCGTGGGCGCGCCCCAAATCAACCTGTTCGAGGGCGTCTTTGACGAGGCCACGGGCTCGGTCCGCATCGCGGCGGCCGGGGTGTCCCTGCCCGCGCCCGCCCATCTGGCCGGTCCGCTCAAGGGCAAGGGCGCCGGGTTTGAGCTGGGCATCCGCCCGGAGAATCTGGTTCTGACCTCGCCGGAGGACGCTCCGGCCGTCGGCGAACTGGTGGACATCGAGCCGCTCGGGCCCAAGTCCGTTGCCACGGTGCGGGTCAAGGACGCCGAGTTCCGCGTGCTCATCGACAGCCGCGACGTGCCCGGCCTGGCCCTGCGCGAGCCCATCGGCGTGACTCCGGTGCGCGACGAGCGCATGGTCGCCTTCGATCTCGGGACAGGATTGCGGCTGCGGGCATGATCAACATCTTCGTCACCTACCGGTGCAACCTCGCCTGCTCCTACTGCTTCGCCAGGGAGCTGCACGCCGAGTATCCCGAGGACCTGACCGAGGCCGATTTCGACCGGCTCCTGGAATGGATGGAGCGGGCACAGCTCCCGGCCGCGGCCTTCATCGGCGGCGAGCCGACCCTGCACCCGCTGCTCGCGTACATGATCGAGCGCACGGCCGAGGCGGGCATCTCGCCGGTGCTGTTCACCAATGGATTGTTCCCCACGGAGCTGGCGGACCGGCTCACGCCGGTGGTCTCCAACTTCGTGGTCAACTGCAATGAGCCGTCCTTGTACACTGATGGGCAGGCCGAGCTGCTGGCCGCGAACCTGAGGCGCATCGCGGCCTCCGGAGCCCGGCTGACCTTTTCGAAGAACTTCTCCAGCCAATACTGCGAATACGACTACCTGCTCGAGGCCTGCGCCCGATACGGGGTCCAGTCCGTGCGCTACGACATCTCCCGGCCATCCATCTCGGCGGGCAACGACCATTTCACCAACGACGACACCCGGCGGATCATCTCGCACATCGTCCGTTTCGTGAAGGCGTGCGAGGAGCGGGGCGTGCGCACCGGGCTTGATTGCAGCGTCCGATTGTGCGACCTCAGGATCGAGGATCGGAACTACCTCGAGCGGGTGTCCATGAAGTTCTCCGGGGTCTGCCATCCGTCCATCGACGTGCACCCGGACCTGTCCGCGTCCTATTGCCTGCCCATGCGGGACATCTCGGTGCCGGACGTGACCGCCTTCCCCAGCCAGGACGCGGTCATGTGGCATTTCGCCGAGCGGGTGCGGCCCATCCGCAAGGCCAACGTGTCCACCGACTGCCTGGAGTGCAGGGACTTCATGCGCCGCTGCCAGGGCGGGTGCATGGCCCTGCGCCGCGCATCAAGCCCGATCTGTCGCGAACCGGACTCCGACGACGGAGCCAAGGAAGAAGAATGAGCCAACGTAAAATCGTCACCACCTGCACCCGCGACTGTCCCAACTCCTGCGGGCTCATAGCCACGGTCGAGGACGGGCGGCTGGTCAAGCTCTCGGGCGACCCGGCCCATCCCCTGACCGGCGGCGTGGCCTGCCACAAGACCGCCAAGTACATCAAGCGCGTGTACAGCGCCGAGCGGATCACCCATCCCCTGCGCAAGGTGGACGGGCGGTGGCGGCGGGCGACCTGGGACGAGGTCCTGGATCTGGTGGCCGACAAGCTCAAGTCCGTGGTGGCCGAGTCCGGCCCCGAGGCGGTCCTGTACTATCAGGGGTACGGCGAGCGCACGGCGTTGAAGCTCCTGAACAAGTATTTCTTCAACCTGCTCGGCGGGGCCACGACCATGCGCGGCTCCTTGTGCGGCGGGGCGGGGCAGGGTGCCCAGAACCTCGATTTCGGCGAGCGCGTGTCCCACGACCCGCTGGATCACTTCAACTCAAAATCCATGATCCTGTGGGCGCGCAACCCGGTCTCCACCAACATCTCCCTGGTCAAGATCGCCAAGGACATAAAGAAGCGCGGCGGCCGCGTGGTGGTCATCGACCCGGCGCGCAGCATGTCCGTGAACATCGCCACCCACCATGTGCGGCCCAAGCCCGGGCGCGACGGTTGCCTGGCCATGGCCGCGGCCAAGCTCATCCTCGAGGCCGGGGCCGAGGACCGCGATTTCATCGAGAACCGGGCCGAGGGCTGGGCCGAATACAAGGCGATCCTGGATTCCTTTTCCGTGCCCGAACTCTGCGCCCTGGCCGGGGTTCCGGTCACGGACGCCGAACTGTTGGCCGACACGCTCATGAATCAGTTCCCGACCTCCATCCTGCTCGGCTGGGGGCTGCACCGCCACGAGTACGCCCACTACGCCATCCGGCCCATCGACGCCCTGGGCGGCATCGCGGGCATCCTCGGGGTCTCCGGCGGCGGGGTCAGCCAGGGGTTCGAGGAATACGGCCCCTACGACCAGGCCTGGTGGGGCGACCATCTGCACCCGGATCACCGGACCCTGCTCATCCCCAGGGTGGGCGAGGAAATCCTGAGCGCCCGCGACCCGGAGATCCGCATGATCGTGGTCACGGCGGGCAACCCGGTGTGCATGGCCCCCAACGCGGACAGGATCCTCCAGGGGTTCAACAAGGCCGAGATGGTCGTCTATTCCGGCCATTTCATGGACGACACCGCCGAGTTGGCCGACATATTTCTGCCCGCCACCACCTTTCTTGAGGAAGACGACCTCATGGCAAGCTACGGCCACAACTTCGTGGGTCCGGTCAATCGGGCCATTGAGCCGGTGGGCGAGACCAAATCCGAATTCCAGATGTTCCAGGAGTTGGCCGCGCGGTTCCCGTTCGCCCTGCAGTACCAGCGGTCTGCGGACGACTGGCTGCGGATCATCTGCACGCCGCTCTGGGACCAGGGCACGGACCTCGAGAGCGTGCGCAAGGGCCCGTTCCGCCTGGAAGCGCCCATGGTGCCTTATGCGGACGGCGTGTTCCCCACCGAGTCCGGCAGGTTCCGGTTCATGACCGAGTTCGACCCGGCCGCGCTCCAGCGTGAGGACCCGGAATATCCCTACAAGCTCCTGACCATCGCGCCCCACGGCTACATCTGCTCCGAGCGCACCCTGGCCGAACACGACGCCCTGCCCACGGTCGTCCTGAACACGGCCGAGGCCCACAGGGGGGGGGTGCTCGACGGCGGCCACGTGGTCGTGCGCAGCCCCTACGGCAGGCTCATGGCCCTGCTCAAGGTGGACGAGGCCATGCGCAGCGACGTGCTCATCACCGAGCGCGGCGGATGGAACAAGGCGGGCCACGGGTTCAACCTCCTGACCAGGGACATCCCGTCCATCGTCGGCCAGGGCACTCCATTCTACGAGACGAGGGTCACGGTGGAGCCGTGCCCGCAGGACGGGATCATCGGCTCCAGGGTTCTGGTGGTTCAAAATTCCTCCCAGTCGCCCGGCGGCAACTTCACCAAGGAACTGGCCCGGCAGGGCTGCCTGTTGACCGCGATCCTGCCTACGCAAGGGGATCCGATCCCGGAGAACGCCGACGGCTATGACCGTCTTGTGGTCCTGGGCGGCCCGCAGCACGCCTTCGACGACCAGGCCTCGCCCCATTTCCCGGCATTGATGCGGCTCATGCGCGAGTTCGACAGGACGGGCAAGCCGGTGGCGGGCATCTGTCTCGGCTGCCAGCTTTTGGCGCGGGCCCACGGGGGCGCGGTCTGGACTCTGCCCGAACTGGAGTTCGGCTTTGTCCGCCACGCCCTGACCGGGGCGGGCGAACAGGACCCGGTCCTGGGCCAGGCCGGGCCGGTACCGCCGCTCATGGAGTTCCATGAGGACTCCTTCGATCTGCCCGAAGGAGCCGAACTGCTTGTGCGTGGAGACTCCTGCGCCAACCAGTGCTTCAAGGTCGGCAAGGCGTCCTACGGGTTCCAGTTCCATCTGGAAATGGATTCCCTGACCGCCGACGAATGGTTCGACGAGTTCCAGCGCGGCGATATCGACACCTACGCCCAATACCGCTCCCAGTTCACCGACGAATTCTTCGCAGACACCCGCAGCCGGTTTCCTCTGCTCATCCAGCAGTCCGCCGACTTCTGCCGCAACGTGGCCAAAAACTGGCTGCGGCTCAAGTAGCCGATTGAGGAACGGGGAAGGGGAGAGGGAAACCCTTTGAGAAAAGGGTTTCCCTCTCCCCTTCCCCCGAACCCCCCATCCCCTCTCCCTTCCTAAACTTTTTGTAGACGCATACGCGTGGGGGGTGGGTTGAGTTTAACTGTGCCGCATGCCAGCCGGGTGGCTAAGATCGGCATGACGTTGTGGAAAGAGGCTCATCCTGTCGCGTCCGCACGGTTCCGCGAAGCGGCGACAAAAAGTTCTGGAGATTCTTAAGAACCTCTTGGAAGAGGTTCTTAAGCCGTCGGAGACGCCTGGCCGGCGAGGCCTCCGCCGGAGGCATTCACTTCCCCGCAAAAAAGAAGCCCCGCCTCCCGGTGAGGGGAGGGCGGGGCTTTTTTGTCGAGGCGTTATCTCCGAGCCGTCAGATGATGGTGTTGATGACCGAGCCCTTGGCGTAGGGGCCGAGGACATCGGTCTGGAAGTTGTAGCTTTGGGCCAGGCCGGCCTTGTCGGCCGTCGAGGTCCCGGGGTTCATGTAATCCAGGGTTTTTGATACGAGCGACGCTTCGGCGGAAACCTTGTCCACCGGCGCGAGGCTCGGGCCGCTGTCGTTCATGTAGTCCAGGGTCTCGGAAACCACGGCCGCACCGAACGTCTGCTGATCGAACGGCGAGTAGCTCCCGAAGCCGCCGATTGCCATGGTCATAAGCACCCTCCTGCCGTCAGGGCGGAAATAACGCCTATCCGCCTTTTCGGCATTTTCCCGCATATCTTTAGAGGAAAGGCGGAAAAAATATAGCCAATGAATACAAATGGGTGTATGGAAAGAGTGGGGGAAGGCCCATGAACATCGATTATATCTGGCTCATAGTCGCCTTGGCGATCACCGCCGTCATCGGCGTGGTGCTGCACCGCTGGCAGCGGCCCGTGCTGCCCCGGCTCTATGTCTGGATCACCTTGGCCGGGACACTGTTCGCCACGTACTACATCCTCAACGTGCTGTTCGGCACCGGCAGGACGGGCTGGCCATGATGCGGCCCGGAGGGATGCGGCGGATAAGACGTTGATGCTGGTTGTGTTAGCGGCGGGCGTGGTGGCCGGTCCGGCCATCTGAAGGCTCCGGTCGCGCTGCGTGCCGTGAGTGCTGACGTGCGCGGCCATCGGCGCGGGCAGCGCCCTGTTCCAGCTTCTCGAGTATCTGCTCAGCTAGGCCTTTTCCCAGTCCTTGACCTCGTCCCACAGGCCATTCATCTCGTCCAACCCCAGATCGGTCAGCTCAATGCCGCGCATCTCGGCCAGTTCCTCCATCTTGGCGAACCGGGTCAGGAATTTCTGGTTGGCGAAGTCGAGCGCCGCATTGGCCTTGATGCCCTTGCGCCTGCCCAGCTCCACCAGGGTGAAGAGGTAGTCGCCGAATTCCCGCTCCGAGTTCTCGGCGTGGCCTGCGGCCATGGCCTCCTGCCATTCTTTCCATTCCGTCTTGAGATGGGCCTCCACGTCCCGGTCCGATTCCCAGGTGAACCCGTTGCGGGCGGCCTTGGAATTGATGCGGTACGCCTTGAGCATGGGCGGCAACCCCGAGGGCAGGGAGTCGAAGACCCGTTTGCGGCCGGTGCCCTTGTTTTCCTCGCGCTTGGTTTTTTCCCAGTTGTCCCACAGCTCTGTGATGTTGTCGAAGTGCTTGTCCCCGAACACGTGCGGGTGGCGGCGGATCATCTTGGCCGCGCTGTAGTTGATGGAGTCGGCCAGGGTGTGTGAGCCGTCGCGCTCATATAGGGTGGCCATGAACAGGAGGATGAACATGACGTCGCCCAACTCCTCCATGGCCTCGCGGGCGTCGCCCGAGCGGATGCCCTCGATCAGCTCGAAGGCCTCCTCGGCCAGGTAGTCGCACAGGCTCAGCGGGGTCTGTTCCTGATCCCAGGGGCAGCCGTCCGGCGCGATCAGGGCGTCGATGACATCGAGCAGCTCGCGCATGGCCAGGGCCGGGGCGTCGTGTTTCGTTTCGCTCATGGCGAATCTCCTTCGGGAAAGGGAAAGCGGGTTGTGAAAACGGGGATTATTCGGCGCTGTCCTTCTCACGGATGCCCAGCGCGTTCTTGGCCGAGTCCAGGGCCTCGGGCAGGTCGACGAATTCGCCCATCTTGTCCACCATGTGCTGCGCCCTGGGGGCGATGTATGACTCCGCGAGGATGTCGGACTTGGGAGCGAAGGTTTGGAGGAACATCAGTCCCACCAGGCAGATGAGCACGCCTTCGAGCAGGCCGAAGAGGCCGCCCAGGGAGCGGTCGATCCAGCCGAGCAGGGATATCTCCAGCACACTGCGGATCAGCTTGGTCACCGCCCAGACGACCACCAGGGTGCCGATGAAGATCAGCGAATAGGACAGGGCGCTGACCGTGATGTCGCTGGAAATGTACATTTTGAGGTGCGGGGCCAGGGCTTCGTCGAAGTGGGAGGCCAGGAAAATGGCCAGGACCACGGCAATGAGCGACAGGACTTCCTGCACCAGGCCGCGGAAGAATCCGCGCAGGATGAAGAGGGCGACGATGCAGATGAGAATGATATCCAGAAAATTCATATAAATGCACCCATAGTCGGCTGAGGTGAACTTCCTCACAGAGCCCTAGCAAACTGAGCCCGAAATGTGAACCGGATTCGAGGTATATTTTTGTAATAGCCGGTATGGCGAATTCCTGACCGGGGTTGTGTCTCTTGCTGAACTCGGCTACATGAACACCAGTCGCCTGTCTTTTTTTCAAGGAGTCGTGAATGCAGGTCCATGAGACGGAATTCCCCGGTCTGTTTGTCCTGGTTCCCAAGGTATTTCAGGATGAACGGGGCTTTTTCCTGGAAAGCTACAACGCCGAACATTTCCGGGAGATCGGCATCGACTGCGGGTTCGTCCAGGACAATCACGCCTATTCCAGGGACGTCGGCGTGCTGCGCGGTTTTCATTTCCAGGTGCCGCCCGTGGCCCAGGCCAAGCTGGTCTGGGTGACGCGGGGCGCGGTCCTGGACGTGGTCGTGGACCTGCGCAGGGGGTCGCCCACCTACGGGCAGGCCGAGCACGTCATCCTCAGCGCCGCCAACTTCAAGCGCATGTTCATTCCCAAGGGGTTCGGCCATGCGTACGTGACCATCATGCCGGACACGGAGTTCCAGTACAAGGTGGACGCGCCGTATTCGCCGGGCCACGAGGGCGGCCTCGCCTGGGACGACCCGGATATCGGCATGGACTGGCGGCCGGCCCTGCAGGGGCGGGAGCCGATCCTTTCGGAAAAGGACCGGCGGCAGCCCCGGCTGGCCGGTTTTGAATCCCCCTTTACCTTCGAGGACTGAGCGCATGAGCCCAACCGATCCGGTCGTACCCCCGTTCGCCGGAGACTGCCACGCCATCATCCTGGCGGGCGGGTCCGGCACCCGCCTGTGGCCGCTCTCTCGAAACCTGCTGCCCAAGCAACTGCTGGTCCTGGGCGGCACGTCCACCCTGTTGCAGCAGACCGTGGCCCGCGTGCTCGAGGTATTTCCGCCCGACCACGTCTGGGTGGTGACCAACGAGGAGCACGTCTTCGAGGTGCGCAAACAGGTGGCCGTCCTGGACAAGGTTCTGGAAGGGCAGGTTCTGGCCGAGCCGCTGGGCCGCAACACCCTGCCGGCCATCATGCTCGGCCTGGACAGGGTGGTGGAGGCCAATCCCAAGGCGCTGGCCGCCGTGTTTCCGTCCGACCACCTCGTCAGTGACGGCGGAGCCTGGGCCCGCGACCTGGCGCGCGCAACGGAGCTGGCCGCCCAGAAGCGGTTCGTGACCTTCGGCGTGCGCCCGGACAAGCCCGAGACCGGCTACGGGTACATCGCGCTGGGCGAGGACCTCGGGGAGAACGCCTTTGCGGTGCGGGGGTTCGTGGAGAAACCCGATTTCCTGACCGCGGACCGGTTTCTTCGCGAGGGCACCCACCTATGGAACAGCGGCATGTTCCTGTTCTCGGCCAAGCATTTCCTGACCCAGGTGGCCCGCTGCGAGCCGGTCCTCTGGAACTGGTGGATGGGGCGCGACGAGGCCCCGCTGGTCCAGGGCTACCGGGATATCCCGGACATTTCGGTGGACTACGGCGTGGTCGAGAAGATCGACAACATCGCGGTGGTCAAGGCCGGGTTCGAATGGGACGACCTGGGCAGCTGGGAGGCCATGTACCGGCTGGGCGACAAGGATGCGGACGGCAACGTGGTCCGGGGCGACGTCCTGGCCATGAACTGCGCGAACTGCCTGCTCATCAGCGAGGGCGGCAAGCTGGCCGTGTCCGGGCTCAAGGATACGATCATGGTCCAGACCCGGGACGCCACCCTGGCCTGTCCCAAGGACCGCGTGCAGACCGTGCGCGACGTGGTCGCGGCCCTCAAGGCCCAGGGCAGCCAATTGGTGGAGAGCCACACCACCGTTTACCGCCCGTGGGGCAACTACACGGTGCTGGAGGAGGGACCGCAGTACAAGATCAAGCGCATCCAGGTCACTCCCGGCGCGCGCCTGAGCTCCCAAATGCACCATCACCGCAGCGAGCACTGGGTGGTGGTGGACGGCACGGCCGAGGTGGAGGTCGACAACGAGCCGCGCATTCTGGTGGAAAACCAGTCCGTGGACATCCCCAAGGCCTCACAGCACCGCCTGGCCAATCCGGGCAAGGTCCCGCTGAACATCATCGAGATACAGAGCGGGCCGTATCTGGAGGAGGACGACATCGTCCGGTTCGACGATGTCTACGGCCGGGTGCGGAAATAGGATTTCGGCTAATTGTTGCGGGTTATCAGTTGAAATGTCAGTGATTTTACCCATTCGAGAGATCGTGAAAATTTTCATATTGTCTTGACACCAAAACGATTGGTGCCTTATGGAAACGTAGTTCAATTGGTGTGATTTTCACATTAACTTTAGAGTGATGGGGCGAGGTTATGGAGGAAAGAAAAGCATCAAAACGGTGTGGAGGGGTGTTCCCCTTCATCATCGGCTTCCTGGCTTTCTGCGTCTTGGGGTGGGCTGTCATCCCCGGTTTGTTCTTCGACAAGGAGGAACAACCCGTCTGGTTCAGCCACGCCGTGCACGTGGAAGGACAGGGGATGGACTGCGAAAGCTGTCACTATTTCCGGGATGACGGCACCTATGCCGGTTTCCCGACCAACGAAGTCTGCGCCGAATGTCACGCGGTCGATCCCGAGGAGGCCCAGGCGGCCATCGTCGAGGAAGGCATCGACCCGACCGACTACGACGCCATCATGAAGGCCGGGATCGGCGCCATTGAGGACAATCTGGCTTCCTCGGATGACGACAAGATGCAGGCCGAACGCGAGTACGTGGTCAAGTATCTGATCCAGGGCAAGGAAGTTCCCTGGCTGAATTACCAGTACCAGCCGGACAACGTCTACTTCTCGCACGCCTCGCACATGAGCCTCTCCATAGAGGAACTGGCGAGCCTGAAGAAGGAGCTGTCCGACGTGGTCGATCCCTCGGTCTTCGAGGGCGAGGCCCCCGAGCAGAACTGCAACCTCTGCCATCCGAAGGACATCCAGGCGAACGATGTCCCGCCGGCCTTGGAGCGCAACATCCTGTCCGGGTACAGCAAGACCACCATGAAGATGTGGAAGTGCGAACGGTGTCACGCCCTCAAGGGCCAGCCCAACGCCTGCTACACCTGTCACAAGTAAAGGGGTACTGAGAATGAGCGTAGCACGCAGAACTTTTATTCAGTTGGGTGCGGGCGCCACCGTCGGTATTCTTTTTACTCCGACGGTCTGGAAAGCCCTTGATGATGTTTCCATCTGGACGCAGAACTGGCCCTGGATCCCCAAGTTGAAATACGGGGCGGTCGAGGCCAAGCCCACCGTGTCCAAGATGTGCGAGTCCGGTTGCGCCGTGAAGGTCCGGACCGTTGCCGGCGAGCCCTTTGGAACCATGGGCAACGAGGACAACCCGATCTCGGGCGGCGGCATCTGCCCCCTGTGCGCCAACGGCGTCCAGGTCAAGAACAGCCCCAACCGGATCAAGGCCCCCATGCTGGACGGCCAGGAGATCACCTGGGAGAAGGCCCAGGAGGTCGTGGCCGAAAAGCTGGCGGCCGCCGGTTCAAAGGTCGCGGTCATTTCCGGCGACCAGACGGGCACGGCCAACGAGGTCTTCTCCGCGCTGCTGGCCGACAAGGGCAGCGACGCCTTTTACATGATGCCCTGCGACATGCAGGCGGCCGACAAGGCCTGGACCGGCCTGATGGGCGGTTCCGGTCAGGTCGGCTACGACCTGGAGGGGGCCGACCTGGTCCTGCTGGCCGGGGCCGACGCCCTGGAATCCTGGGGCCCGACGGTCGCCAACCTCAAGTCGTTCGCGGCCAACGAGTCCGGCAAGTTCATCTTCGCCGGTCCCATGCAGACCAAGACCGCTTCCGTGACTTCCCTGTGGGTCCCGGTCCCGGCCGAGGGCATGGCCGCCTTCACCCTGGGCATCGCCTACTATGTCCTGCAGGCCGGAAAGACCGTGGACACGGCCGACTTCGGCCAGTTCAAGGCCATGGTCATGAGCGAATACAGCCCGGCCAAGGTCGAGGCCGCCACCGGCGTCAAGGCCGACCGGATGGCCGACCTGGCCAAACAGCTGCTGACCGCCTCCAATCCGGTGGTCGTTCCCGCCGGTCCGGTCGCGGCCCACGGCGCGGCGTTCGCGCTGAACTTGCTGCTCGGCGGCGCCATGAAGGCCCTGCCCGAGTTCGGCAAGGCCATCCCCTCCGCCATGAGCCGCTCCGAGATGCTCAAGGCGGACATCCTGGAGGGCGTGGACACCGACCTGCTGTTCATCTACGAGGCCAACCCCGCCTACGCCCTGCCCGAAAAGGTCAAGGCCGGCTTCACCGTGGCCTTCGACGTGGTCCAGACCGAAACCACGGCGACCGCCAATCTGGTTTTGCCGAGCCTGCATCCCTACGAGCGGTTCGACGACCTGGCCAGCCCCTACGGCCTGGCCGCGGCAACCTACTCCCTGGGTGCGCCGGTCTGCAAACCGTCCGTGGACGCGATTTCCGCGGCCACCTTCATTCTCGGCCTGGCCGACCTCGGATTCGAGTCCTTCGAAGAGGTCCTCGGGGCCAAGGCCGAGGCCGTCGGCGCGGATATGGAAGCCCTGCAGGGCGGCGAGGCCTTCGTGGCCGAGGGTGAGACCCCGGCGGCGGCATCCCTTGCCGCCAACGTGCTGGGCAAGGCCGCGGTTCCCGTCAAGGGCACCGGCGCCGTGGGACTGGCTCCCTACACCCTGCTCAATGTCGGCACCGCCAACCAGGCCACCACGCCCAACGCGCCGTGCACCATCAGCAACAACCAGCTGGTCGGCGACCACATGGTCGTGATGATGGGTTCGGCCACCGCCAAGCAGCTTGGCGTGTCCGTCGGGTCCAAGGTCAAGCTGTCCGGCGGGAAGGGTGATTGCGAAGCCCTGGTGCAGATCTTCGAAGGCGTCATGCCCGGCGTCGTGGCCGCTCCCCTGGGGCTGGGCCACACCGTGGGCGACGAGTTCTCGAAGGGCAAGGGCGATAATGTCTACAAGATCCTCACGGTGAGTTCGGAGGCTGCCGCCGGCGCCTCCACATGGGCCGGTTCCACTGTGAACGTCGCCAAAATCTAGGGGGAACCGTCAATGCAAACGAAAGAATTCAAAATCAGATGGGGCATGGTCATTGATATTGACAAATGCACCGGGTGCGGCGCCTGCATGGTCGGCTGCCAGGTGGAGAACAATATCGCTCCCATGACCAAGAGCGACCCCTATAATTATGTTCAGGCCCTGACCAAGCCGCGCGACGACGCGTCCAACAAGCTCAGGACCCTGACCTGGATGAACGTCTACGAGCTGTCCAACGGCAAGGCCTTCCCGGAACACGAGACCGCCTACCTGCCGCGTCCCTGCATGCAGTGCGGCAGTCCGGCCTGCGTGCCCGTCTGCCCGGTCGTGGCCACGGACAAGAACGAGGAGGGCGGCATCGTCTCCCAGATCTACCCCCGCTGCATCGGATGTAGATACTGCATGGCCGCCTGCCCGTACCACGCCCGGTACTTCAACTGGTGGGATCCCCTCTGGCCCGAAGGCATGGACAAGGGCTTGAGCCCGTCCACCTCCGTACGTCCGCGCGGCGTGGTCGAGAAGTGCAGCTTCTGCCACTCCCGCTACCTGCAGGCCAAGGACAAGGCCCGCATGGACGGCGAGGATCCGATGAACCTGCCCGAGGGCGCGTATACCACCGCCTGCGCCGACATCTGTCCGACCAAGGCGATCACCTTCGGCGACCTGAACAATCCGGAGCACAAGGTGCACGAGCTCTCCAAGAGCCCGCACGCGTTCCGTCTGCTCGAGAAGCTGGGCCTGCACCCGCAGGTCTACTACATGTCCGAGCGCGAATGGGTCCGCAAGCAGGGCGACAACTACAACGCCGAAGCCGGCGGACACCACTAGGAGGCTGAACAATGGATAGCAAACTCTTCCCGGAAGGGGTGCAGCGCTGCTCTTTCGGCAAGTTCCTGATCTGGACAGCCGTCATTCTGGCCTTCTTCCTGTGGGGCCTCTACGCAGCCGTGCTCGTCCTGTACAACGGAATCGGCACCACCGGCCTGGACAACTACTTCGGGTTCGGTGCCTGGATCACCTTCGACCTGGCCGTGATCGCCCTGGGCGCCGGCGCGTTCTTCACCGGTCTGCTCAAGTACATCCTCAAGATCAAACAGCTTGAGAAGATCATCAACCTGACCGTGGTCGTGGGCTTCATCTGCTACTCCGGCGCCATGCTGGTCCTGACGCTCGACATCGGGCAGCCCGGCCGTGCGTGGTTCGGCTACTGGCATCCGAACGTCCACTCCATGCTGACCGAAGTTATCTTCTGCATCACCTGCTACTGCACCGTCCTGATCATCGAGTTCGTCCCGCTGGTCCTGGAGCAGAAGCAGCTGAACAAGATCCCCTTCATCCACGCTTTAGCCCACAACATGCACGTGAACATGGCGCTGTTCGCCGGTCTCGGCGCGTTCCTGTCCACCTTCCACCAGGGTTCCCTGGGCGGCATGTACGGCGTCCTGATCGGACGTCCCTTCGCCTTCCGCGAGGGCTTCTTCATCTGGCCGTGGACCTTCTTCCTGTTCGTCCTCTCCGCCGTGGGTTCCGGGCCGGTCTTCACCGTCCTGGTCTGCACCTTCATGGAGAAGCTGACCGGCAAGAAGCTCGTGGACTTCAAGACCAAGGCCCTCATGGGCAAGATCGCCGGCACCATGCTGACCGTGTACATGTTCTTCAAGATCCTGGACACCTGGGCGTGGGCCACCGGCTACCTGCCCTCCGTGGGCCTGACCTTTGACGAGATGTTCTACGGCTGGGTCTACGGCAAGTGGCTGCTCTACACCGAGATCGTCCTGTGCGGCGTGGTCCCGGCCATCATGCTGATCACCCCGTCCATGCGCAACCGTCCGGCCCTGCTGTACACCGCGGCTATCCTGGACTGCATCGGCGTGTCCGTGAACCGGTACATCTTCACCGTCCAGACCATCGCCTTCCCGGCCATGCCCTTCGACTCCTGGCAGGTCTACGCCCCCAACTGGGTGGAGTACGCCTCCTCGATCATGATCGTGGCCTACGGCTTCCTGGTCCTGACCCTGGTGTACCGCTATCTGCCGCTGTTCCCGCAGGAACGCGAGCTGAACTAGATCCGCCGTCACCCGCATCAACAAGAGACCGCTCTCCGGAGCGGTCTTTTTTTATGCCCGCAATGTAGCGGCGGCAGAGGATTTTCCGCTGTTTGCTAGATGTTGGAAAAGGGCGTATTCATTGTGCAATGGACCGTTCGTGACCGCTTGATCGGGCACGCGGAGACACCTTTCATCCGAGGAGAGGGATCATGACGGGGAGTGCCAGGGGAATTTTCGCGGCGGCGGTGTTGCTCTGTTCGGCCCTGTTGCTGTCCGCCTGCGGCGATTCGCCGCGCGAGGAGCGGACGCAATCCGGCGCGGAGCAGGGGCAGGGGGCCGCGGTGCGGCAGGCCGAGCCCGACGACGCCGCGGCCAGGACGACGTCTTTCGCCTACAAGCCCGGCGAGCCCACCTTCGTGACCATCGGCACCGGCGGCATCACCGGGGTCTACTATCCCACGGGCGGAGCCATCGCCAACATGGTCAACCTCAAGCGCGACAAGTACAACATCCGGGCCACGGTGGAGGCCACGGGCGGGTCCGTGTTCAACATCAACGCGGTCATCGCCGGGGACCTCCAGTTCGGCATCGCCCAGGCGGACCGCCAGTTCCAGGCCGTGCACGGCATAGCCGAGTGGAAGGAGCGCGGACCGCAGGAGAAGCTGCGCGCCGTGTTCTCCCTGCATCCCGAGACCGTGACCCTGGTGGCCGGAGAGGACACCGGCATCCGGGACATCCGCGACCTCAAGGGCCGGCGGGTCAATATCGGCAATCCCGGCTCGGGCCAACACCAGAATTCCCTGGACGCCCTGAACGCGGCCGGGCTTGCGCTCTCCGACATCAAGGCCGTGGAGGTCAAGGCCGTGGAGGCCATCGACATGCTCGAGGCGGGCACCCTGGACGCCGTCTTCTACACCGTGGGGCATCCCTCGGCGGCCATCCTCAAGGCCACCCGGGGTAAGCGGAAGGTGCGCTTCGTGCCCATCGTCGGGGTGGACACCCTGTTCGTCCTGCATCCCTACTACGTGCCGTCGCGCATCGACATGCGGTACTACCCCGGCGCGGCCAACGAGGACGAGGGCGTGGAGAGCTTCGGGGTCAAGGCCACGCTGGTCACGTCGAGCGATGTCCCGGACCCGATCGTCTATGCCGTGACCCGGGAGGTCTTCGAGAACTTCGAGGTCTTCACGGCGCAGCAGCCCGCATTCGCCGGGTTGACGAAAAAGGGAATGCTCCAGGGATTGTCCGCCCCCATCCACCCGGGTGCGGCTCGCTACTACCGCGAGGCCGGACTGCAATAACGCAAGGAAACGGTTCCAGGCTATCCGGCTGAAATCCGGAGTGATCGGAACCCTCCTGAACAGGGGCGGATCAAGCCCCTAAAAACGTCTGGAAACCGTGGCCGGGCGGGAGTTGACAATGTTGTATTTTCCCCGGACGCCTTGACTTTATTTCGATTTCGGACAATATTTTTTGTCTGTGACTGGGGCCCTGCCGGTCTGTCCGGGCATGTGGCGGATTGGAGGGGCTTTTTTATCTTTATCTTTACATTCAGGTTCGGAGACAGCTGCAAATGGCAATGATTGAGGTGCAGAAACTGCACAAATGGTATGGCGATTTTCACGTTCTGCAGGGGATCACCGAATCCGTGAACAAGGGCGAAGTGCTGGTCATCTGCGGCCCGTCCGGGTCCGGCAAGTCCACCTTCATCCGCTGTATCAACCGGCTCGAGGAATACCAGAAGGGGCAGATCCTGTTCGACGGCAAGAACATCCTGGACAAGGATGTCAACATCAACGATCTGCGGGCCGAGATCGGCATCGTATTCCAGCAGTTCAATCTCTATCCCCACCTGTCGGTGCTGCGCAACGTCACCCTGGCCCCCACCAAGGTCAAGAACATGCCCAAGGACCAGGCCGAGGAGATCGCCTTGTCGCTGCTGGAGCGGGTGGGCATCCACGACCAGGCCCACAAGTACCCGGCCGAACTCTCCGGCGGCCAGCAGCAGCGCGTTGCCATCGCCCGCTCCCTGGCCATGAAGCCCAAGGTCATGCTCTTCGACGAGCCTACCTCGGCCCTGGACCCGGAGATGATCAACGAGGTCCTCAACGTCATGAAGGACTTGGCGCGGGAGGGCATGACCATGCTCTGCGTGACCCACGAGATGGGCTTTGCCCGCGAGGTGGCCGACCGGGTCCTGTTCATGGACGGCGGCGTGGTCGTCGAGCAGGCTGCCCCGGACGAGTTCTTCCGCAATCCCCAACACGAGCGCGCAAAGAACTTCCTGAAGGAAATTCTTTAATTGGAATAACATTGGAATCTCAAGAGAGAGGAGGATTCATGAAACGTTTGGTACTGATTCTGGCTCTGGTGCTGTCCTTCGCGTTCGCGGCCAACGCCGCCTTCGCCGGCAAGATCGAGGACATCAAGGCCAAAGGCGTGTTGGTTTGCGGCGTCAAGGACTCCGTCAACCTGTTCGGCTTCGTCGATCCCGACTCCAAGGAACTGGTCGGCTTCGACGTGGATATCTGCAAGTACATCGCGGACAAGCTCGGCGTGAAGACCGAATTCAAGGTCGTCACCTCCAAGAACCGCATCCCCATGCTGGCCCAGGGCTCGGTTGACCTGCTGGCCGCCACCATGACCCACAAGTTCTCCCGTGACGAGCAGATCGACTTCTCCATCACCTATTTCATGGACGGCCAGAAGCTGCTGGTCGAAAAGGGCTCCGGCATCAACTCCACCGACGATCTGGCCAACAAGAAGGTCGGCACCGTCAAGGGGTCCACTTCCGAGAAGAACATCAAGGCCGCCCAGCCCAAGGCCCAGGTCATCTCCTATGACGAGTATCCGCAGGCCTTCATGGCCCTGAAGCAGGGCAAGGTCAAGGCCGTGACCACCGACTCCGGCATCCTGGCCGGTCTGAAGGCCGGTGACGACAATCCCGAGAAGTGGGAGATCGTCGGCGCCTTCTTCTCCTCCGAGCCCTATGGCCTCGGTGTCCCGCAGAACGATTCCGCGTTCCGCGACTTCGTCAACAAGAGCCTGAACGAGATGTGGCTCGACGGCACCTACCAGAAGCTCTTCAAGAAGTGGATGGGTTACGACCTGCCCGCCGGCTGGGAGATGGAACTCTGGCCCATGTAAGGCTGATTTAGCCCCATACACCGGGGGCGCCTCAGGCGCTCCCGGTTTTTACCGCAACTTCACTTCAACCGACGGATTTCATTTTGGATTATACTTTTCATTGGGCCAGGATGTTCTCGGGCGAACCCGCCCAGTGGATGTGGGAAGGGTTCTGCACGACCATGCAGATCTCGACGATCTCCCTTGTTTGCGCCATGATTCTCGGCATCATCATCTGCGTCATGCGCATGACGCCGTTCAAGCCTTTCCAGTGGTTCAGCCTCGCCTTCACCGAATTTTTCCGCAACACGCCGCTGCTTATTCAGATATTCTTCTGGTACAACGGGGCGCACGTGATCATCCCCGACGCCATCAACTCGTGGATGAACGATCTGTACTCCTGGTTCCCCGGGGAGTTCTCCCTGTTCGGGCACCATTTCGTGGGCGAGTGGATGCTTCTCAACGTGGAACTGATCATGGGCATCATCGCCCTGACCGTATACACCTCGGCCTTCATCGCCGAGGAGATTCGGGCGGGCATCTTTTCCATCCCCAAGAACCAGCTCGAGGCGTCCCGCGCCGTGGGCCTCTCCTTCCTGCAGGGCTACCGCTACGTGATCCTGCCCCAGGCCCTGCGCATTGTGATTCCGCCGCTCATTTCCCAGGCCCTGAACCTGATCAAGAACTCGTCCCTGGTCATGGTCCTGGGCGTCACCGACCTGATGTACCAGGCCACCCAGATCGAGTCCTACCACGCCATGCCGTTCGAGGCCTTCACCGTTGCCCTGTTGATCTACCTGGCGATCTCCCTGGTCGTCTCGTTCTGCATCACCATGTACAACAAGCACTTCATGATCCAGGTCATGTACTAGGGAGGGCTTGTCATGCATTGGGATATCGCGTTCGGCAACCTGGATTATTTCCTCTACGGGACAACGTCCTTTGACTGGCATTTTCCCTTCATCCATAATCCGGAAGGGCTGGTGGCCAGCGTCATCCTGGCCTTTTTCGGCATCTTCGGCGCCTTCTGGCTCGGCATGGCCGCGGGCCTCATGCGCATGTCCAAGCGCTGGTGGGTCAAGATCCCCGCGGTCTGCTACATCGAAGTCATCCGCGGCATGCCGCTGCTCCTGCTCATCTTCTGGTTCTACTACCTGGCCCCGGTCATCATCGGGCAGAACCTGCCCGCCTTCACCACGACCATGGGCTGTTTCATGATCTTCACCGGGGCCTACGTGGGCGAGATCGTCCGCGCGGGCGTCAAGGCGTTGCCCAAGGGACAGATGGAGGCCGCCCGGTCCACCGGGTTGTCCCACGTCCAGGCCATGAAACTGGTCATCCTGCCCCAGGCGTTGCGCAACATGATCCCGTCCTTCGTCAACCAGTTCGTCTCCCTGACCAAGGACACCTCCCTGGCCGCCATCCTCGGCGTCATCGAACTGACCCGCACCGGCATCCAGGTGGACAACCGCGAGACGGTCGCCTCCTTCGAGATATGGATCACCATCGCCTGCCTGTACTTCCTGATCTGCTACATTTTGACCTCCTACAGCCGCCGCCTGGAAGCCCAGCTTTCGCGCTACCAGGCCCGGGACCGCTAGAAGACAGGCGCGGGCAGGCCTGCGAAACGAGATTGCCACAAACGGAAACGGTCCGGGAAACGAGTGAAAACTGTTCCGGACCGTTTCATTTTTCCGAACAAAACGAATGATAAAATGATGAAAATGCGTACCGGGAGGGTGCCGCCTTGTCCGAAATAACCTTCCAGAGTTTCCAAAAACCCGAGGAGATCGAGGCCGAATCCTTCCGGATCATTGATTCCGAGGTGCCCGAGCCGCGTCCGTTTCAGGGGGCGCAGTGGGCGATCGTCCGCCGCATGATCCACACCACGGCGGATTTCGAAATGCTGTCCCTTGCCCGTTTTCACATGAAGGCCGTGGAAAGCGGGCTGAACGCCCTGAAGAACGGGGCCGTGATCGTCACGGACACCGAGATGGCCAAACGCGGCATGCCCGTGCGCAGGCTTGATCCGCTGGGCTGCACCGTGCACTGCCTGATGAACGACCCGCGCGTCATTGAGCGCGCCAAGGGTGAGGGAATCACCCGGGCCAAGGCGGCCGTGGACGTGGCCGTGGCCGAGCTTTCCCCCCATATCTGGGTGGTCGGCAACGCGCCCACCGCGCTCATCCGGCTGGTGGAGCACGTGGACAACGGCGCGACAAACCCGCTTCTTGTGGTCGGCATGCCCGTGGGGTTCGTGAACGCGGCCGAGTCCAAGGCGCTGCTCATGAGCCGGGACATCCCGTACATTTCGGTTGAAGGGCGCAAGGGCGGCAGCGCGCTGGCCGCCTCGGTGGTTAACGCCCTGGCCGTGCTCGCCGCCTGAGTTCCGTTTTTTTCCGCCGCGAAAATGCGCCCGGAGGGGAATCCTCCGGGCGCATTTTTCGTTTTTACGCCATCGGTTTTCGCAAGGAGAAAATCAATTTTTTGAAATCATTGGACACGGCGAAAATTCCTGTTAGAAAATCAACTGGGTACCATCCTGAATCGGTGCCCGGGGAGTCATTCCCCGCTTTGCTCAGGTCCGGCCTGAGGAATTTTAGCAGCCCTGGAAGGAGCCATGTCCCGTAAGAACAAAGGCAAGAACAAGGTGACCGTCTACCCGGACTGGTGCAAAGGCTGCGGCATTTGCGTCGAGTTCTGTCCGGGCAAGGTCCTGGGCCTGAGCCTGGAAGGCAAGGCCGTGGTGGAGCGCGAGGAGGACTGTATCCGGTGCGGGTTCTGTGAACTGCACTGCCCGGATTTCGCCATCGTGGTCAGTGACAAGGAACCCATGGAAAACGGGCTGTCCGAAAAGGACGCCGAAACCGCGCCTCCCAAGAAGAAGGCCGGGAAGGGGGCTTGAGAGGCATGCCCAGACCAAAGAAACGCACCGAGATTTTCGCGCTCGGCAACGAGGCCGTCGTCGAGGGCGCGCTGTTGGCCGGGTGTACGTTTTTCGGCGGGTATCCCATCACCCCGTCCTCCGAGATCATGGAGATCATGGCCGCCCGCCTGCCCCACATGGAGAACGGCGTGTTCATGCAGATGGAGGACGAGATCGCCAGCATGGGCGCGGTCATCGGCGCGTCCTTGACCGGGCGCAAGGCCATGACCGCCACCTCCGGCCCCGGCTTCTCGCTCATGCAGGAGAACCTGGGCTACGCCGTCATGGCCGAGACCCCCATGGTCCTGGTCAACGTCATGCGAGGCGGGCCGTCCACCGGACTGCCCACCAGCCCGGCCCAGGGCGACGTGCAGCAGGCGAGATGGGGCACCCACGGCGACCATCCCATCATCGTCCTGTCCGCCTCCAACGTGCAGGAGTGTCTGGACATGACCATCACGGCCTTCAACATGGCCGAGAAGTACCGCACCCCGGTCATCCTGCTCCTGGATGAGGTCACCTCCCACACCCGCGAGAAGATCGAGCTGCCCAACGAGGGCGAGTACGAAGTCTTTTCCCGCACCGTGCCGTCCATGCCGCCCGAGTGGTACAAGCCCTACGAGGAGACCGTGCGCGGCGTGCCGCCCATGCCGCCCATCGGCTCGGGCTACCGCTTCCACGTCACCGGCCTGACCCACGACCGCAACGGGTTCCCCACCCAGCGGCCCGAGGAGGTGGTCGAACTCATGGAGCGCATCCACCGCAAGATCGACCAGTTCTTCTACGATATTCAGCTCGTGGAGGAGATCATGACCGACGACTGCGACGTCTGCGTCATCGCCTACGGATCGGTGGCGCGGTCCGCCGAGCTGGCCGTGCGGCAGGCCCGCAGCAACGGGGTCAAGGCCGGGCTGCTCAAGCTCATGACCCTGTTCCCGTACCCCCGCAGGCAGACGGAGAAGATTCTGGCCCGCGCCAAGACCCTGGTGGTCCCGGAAATGAACATGGGGCAGATGTCCCGCGAGGTGAAGCGGGTCAACATGGGCCACGCCGCGGTCAGGACCATCAACCGCGTGGACGGCCAGATCGTCACTCCCTCGGAAATCCTCAAGGTCATCATGCAGGGGTAGCCATATGAGCAACATCACCGGAAACGAAATCATCCATCAATACCTGAGGCACAACAAGAAGTTCCCGCACGTGCTTTGTGCTGGTTGCGGGCACGGCATCGTGCTCGGCACCCTGATCCGTTCCATCCACGCCTTGGGCATCCCCAAGGACGATGTGGTCGTGGTCGCGGGCATCGGCTGTTCCGGGCGGCTGGCCGTGTACGTGGATTTCAACACCGTGCACACCACCCACGGGCGGGCGCTCAGTTTCGCCACGGGAATCAAGATGTCCAACCCCAAGCTGCACGTCATCGCGCTCATGGGCGACGGCGACGCCCTGTCCATCGGCGGCAACCATCTGATCCACGCCGCCCGGCGCAACATAGGGGTCACGGCCATGATCCTGAACAACAACATCTACGGCATGACCGGCGGCCAGTCCTCCCCGGCCACGCCCGAGGGGGCGACCACCATGACCAACCCCTACGGCCAGCTGGACCACAGCTTCGACACCGTGGAGCTGGCCAAGGGCGCGGGCGCCAACTATGTGGCGCGCGGCACGGTCTTCCACGTCAACCGGCTGGAAAAGATCATGATGGAGGCCCTGGAGCGGCCCGGCTTCTCCCTGGTGGAGGCCATCACTCCGTGCCACACCCAGTTCGGGCGCAAGAACAAGTACAAGTCCCCGGTGGACATGTACAAGTGGCTCAAGTCCACGGCCATCCCCGTGGAACGCTTCAACGAACTGCCCGCGGACAAGCGCGTGGACCGCATGCCCATCGGCGTGTTCGTGGACCGCGGCAAGCCCGGCTACGAGGAGTTGTATTACGCCCGCCAGGAGCGCTTCCTCGCCCAGGCCGCAAAGGGGGGCAAGTAGATGAAGGCGCAACAGCAACTCGACCGTTTCGAAATCCGTTTCTCCGGACTCGGCGGGCAGGGCATCATCACGCTGGGCAAGATCATGGGCCAGGGGCTGGCGCTCGGCCACGGCTACAACGTCACCCAGACCCAGAGCTACGGTCCCGAGGCGCGCGGCGGGTCCAGCAAGTGCGACCTGGTCATCAGTTCCGGCCGCATCAGCTACCCCAAGGCCGAATCCCTGGACCTGCTCGTGGCTCTGTCTCAGGAGGCCTGCAACGCCTACTACCCCTATCTCAAGAAGGGCGGCATCCTCATCATCGAATCCGACCTGGTCAAGCAGCCGCCCACCAACCAGTACCTCGGCCTGCCGTTCACTGCCTTGGCCAAGGACAAGATCGGCGTGGGCCAGGCCATGAACACCGTGGTCCTGGGCGCGCTGTCCTGTCTGCTGCCCTTCATCAATCAGGCGACCATGCGCAAGAGTCTGGAATCCGTGCTCCCGCCCAAGATCCGGGCCGTCAACACCAAGGCCTTCAACCTCGGCCACCGGCTGGCCAAAAAGGAATGGGGCGAAGACGCGGGCCAAGTCTGGCGTGTCGAAGACGATGGGGAAATCGACTGATTCCGAGCCGGGTCGCACGCCTTAAAAAAAGTGGACGCCGCACGGCGTCCACTTTTTTCGTCTTCAAAGGTTCTTGGCTCAGGCCCTGCGCGAAGCGGCCCGTTTTCGCAACGTCCTGAGGCGGCCGCGAACGGTGAGCGACATCGGGCGCAGGGCGGATTTGATGCGCCGGCGGATCGTATGGAACGTGGAGCGCTTGTCGACCTCCTTGGCCATGGGCGGGGCTGCCCAGCGGTCGAGTTCCGACTGGATCGCGGCGTCGTCTTTGCGGAGCATGGCCAGGAACAGCGGGAGGCCCTTGGGGTTGATGCCGAGACCGAAGGTGTCTTTCGTAAACGGTTCTTCGGGAAGATCGTCGAACAATTCAAGGCCGTAATGGATTATCTTGTCCCTGTCCGGCGAGGGCTGCCTGCCGATGCGGGGCATGACCTGGAGGATGTCGCGGAAATAGTTTTCATTGATGAATTTGACCAGGGGGCCGGGCTGTCCCGCGTCGACCAGTATCTTCCTGGCCTCGACGTAATGGGGCATGACATGGTCGGTGTATATCTCCACGGTCGTGGGCGTCGATTTGTGCTCCTGGCGGAAGTAATAAAATTGTTCGGCGACCTGGGAGAAGGAAGGGACCTTGGTCAGGGCCATGTACATATACAGGACGTCCTGTCCCATCTTGTAGGGGAAATGGGGGAAGGCGTTCTTCTGGACGAATTCGGTGTTGAAGATCCACCGCCACATGACCTTGCTCTTCCAGTAGCGCTTGGCGTCCCGGAACAGGAGATTCGATGCCTCGGGATGCGGAAAGTAGTTGCGGGTGTTGAAGGTCTGGTCGGAAAAGACGACGGCGTTTCCGCAGACCATGTCCACCTTGTCCGCTTCGGCCTTGTCCACCAGGGTCTTGAACGCGCGCCGGGAAAGGACGTCGTCCGCGTCGAGGAAGTGCATGTATTTTTTGCGGGCCATCTCCTGCCCCCGGGCCCGGGTGATGCCGGCCCCGGCGTTGTCCTGGTGGATGGATCGCACCCGCGAATCGAGCTTGGCGTAGCGGTCCATCACCTCGCCCGTGCGATCGGTCGATCCGTCGTTGATGACGATGACCTCGATATCGGAATAGGTCTGGTCGAGACAGGATTCGATCGCTTCCGCAAGCCAGGCCTTCACATTGTAGGCCGGAATGATCACGCTGAGGCCGGAGTCCATCGCTTCCTCTTTTGTTGTTTCACGATTGGAGGATGTCCGCCGTCAGGGGCCGTGCGGCCCGGCGAACCGTTTCATTCGATGCTTGTCTTCGCCCGGCGGCGGAAAGCCGCACGGCTCATGGTTTTTCCGTCCTGGACCGTTGCGCATGGACCGGGGAGCCCGCCTTTTGGCGGAAGCGGGCTTATTTGTATATGGCACGGCCCGGGAGTCAAGCAAAGAATGCCTGGGCAAACGGTATCGAATTCAATGGGGAAGGGGCGTCGGGAGCCGCTCTCCACATCCGGTGGGCCGCCCGATGGTGCGGGCGCGGGCGAGGGGCGGCGTTTTTGACGACCTGTACCAACCGGGACGCGTTGTCCCGGGGGAAGGGACATTCCTAGTCGTTGAAGGAGGTCTTGACCGTGGGGACCAGGCCTTCGTCCTTGGCCGAGAGTTGGGGAAGCATTTCGCGGACGCTGTCGGTGATGGGCAGGGTCCAGTTGTGCGCCGAGACCACGGTGGAGTCGACCAGGCGAATGATCCTGGCGGTCATGTACACGTACTGGTCGGCGATGACGTAGGAGCCGACCAGCTTGGCGGACCGGGACGGCAGGTCGCGGGACGAGCCCATCAGGCCGGAGGCCTTTTCATAGTCCGCGGGGCCTACGCCCGACGTGTAGGTGAAGTCCGTGGCGTTGGGCACGCCTTCGGTGATGCGCACACCCTGCTGGACCAGGCGGTCGGAGATCTGTTGGGCCATGGTCGGGCCGAAGACCGATTTGTCCCCGGGGTCGTTCTGGTTGGTGAAGGGCGAGACGAACACGGCGGAGTCGTCGGTCAACTCGTTGCCCGCCACGTTGGAATAGAGGACGTCGGCGGCCCGGTCGTTGAGCTCGATGATCGGGACGGACGCGGCATCGTGGAAGGTGCGGGCCGTGGGCGTGGTGTCGAACACGTAGTTGAACGTGTCGGAGGTGGTCTCCTTGGTGTCTTCCCACAGGCGGTTGCCGCATCCCTGCAGGGAGAGCAGGAGGGTCGCCGTCAGTATGCTCAAGGCCGCTTTGTTCATGTCGTTGCCGTCCCGGTCGCTGTTTTGCCCATTGGATGCCTGGAAGTGTCCCGAAGGCTATTCGGCAGTTTCGGGCATTTCCTTTAGGATGGCGCGCAGAAGTTTGACCATGGAAGTGGAGGATTTCTCGGCCTGGGCGATGACCTGGTCCAGGGAGGCCTCCTGCATGCAGTCGGGCAGGTTCTTGTTGGTCAGGCAGGACAGGCCGAGGATGCGGATGCCCATGTGGTGGGCGGCGATGGCCTCCATGCAGGTGGACATGCCGATGGCGTCAGCGCCCATGGCCCGGTACATGCGGGTCTCGGCCGGGGTCTCCATGTTCGGGCCCTGAATCTGCATGAACACGCCGCGTTCCAGGCGGATGCCCAGTTCCAGGGCCTTTTGGATCGCCAGCTTGCGCAGGGCCGGGTCGTAGACCGTGCACATGTCCGGGAAGCGGTCGCCCCAGGCGTCGATGTTCTCGCCGCGCAGGGGGGTCAGCCCGGTCAGGTTGATGTGGTCCTCTATGAGCATGGGGCAGCCCACCTCGAAGGATGGATTGAGCGCGCCCACCGCGTTGGTCAGGACCAATGTTTTGATGCCCAGTTCGCCGAGTACGCGGATGTTGTGGGTGGCCTCCTGCGGGGTGAATCCCTCGTAGAGGTGAAAGCGGCCGTCCAGGGCCAGGACCGGGACGCCCTCTATGGTCCCGGAAATGAGGCGGCCCGCGTGGCTCTTGACCGAGGAGACCGGGAACTGGTCGATGTCGGCGTAAGGGATGACGACCGGGTTCTCGATGGCCGCGGTCAGCGGGCCCAGGCCCGTACCCGTTATAAATGCCACGGTACCGGCTTGAATTTTGTCTAGCTTTTCATGTATGTATGCGGCAGAATGTCGTATCTTCCTATGGTATTCCATGTGGACTCCTTGTGGCTTGGACGCTGCGCCGGGCAGGGGAGAGGGCTTTAGCAAACGGACCGATCAGACTCGTGAAGGATAGGCGCGCTTTATGGATATCGTGACACTACTGGGTCTCGCCGTGGGATTGTCGCTCATCATCGGGGCCATTATCCTCGGTGGGGCTGTTGACGTTTTTATCAACGTTCCCGGCATGATGATTGTTATCGGCGGCACGCTCGCCTCCATCCTGGTGGCCTTCCCGTTCGAGGAGATCATACAGTCCTTCAAGGCCGCGTTCAAGATGTTCGTCGGGCGCAAGAGCCGCACCCGCGACGTGGTCAACATCATGGTCAAGGTGGCCGAGATCAGCCGCCGCGAGGGGCTCATCGCGCTGGAGAACGTCCAGACCGAGAACATGGTCCTCAAGAAATCCTGCCAGCTCATCGCGGACAATGCGGACCCCTCGCTCATCCGTTCCACCCTGTCCATCGAGATCAACTCCATGCGCCGCCGCCACCAGGTGGCCCAGGACGTGTTCAAGCGGCTGGCCTCCCTGGCTCCGGCCTTCGGAATGATGGGCACGCTCATCGGTCTGGTCCAGATGCTCTCCCAGCTGGATGATCCCAAGTCCATCGGTCCGGCCATGGCCGTGGCCATCCTGACGACCTTCTACGGCTCGGCCATGTCCACGCTCTTCTTCATCCCCATCGCGGCCAAGCTCAAGGCCCGCACCTTGCAGGAGCAGTTGCACCTGGAAGTCATTTTCGAGGGGGCCAAGTCCATCCTCGAAAACAACAACCCCCGGTTGGTCTATGAGAAGCTTTCGTCCTTCCTGGCCCCGGTTGAGAGGGAGACCCAGCGATGAGCAGCGAATATGACGACGACCTTTTGCTCGACTTTGGCGAGGACGAGGGAGATGACAACGAGTGGTTGACCACCTTCGCCGACCTGTCCATGCTGCTTCTGGTCTTTTTCATCCTGCTCTATTCCATGTCGACCATCGACACGCAGAAGTTCTCGGATACCTTCACCTCGGTGACCCAGGCCCTGCAGGGCAAGATGGACAAGATCTCCACCAGCCGGATCACCCGCGAAGAGGCCGGGGTGCTCATCGACCAGGCCATGATGCGCCGCCAGATCATCGAGTCCCAGCGCAAGGTTTTTGCCGAGGTCAAGACCCTGCAGACCAAGAAGGGCGTGGAAGGGCTGGTCAGCGCCAATTTCGAGGACGGGATCATCACCCTGCGGGTGCCCGGCGACGTCATGTTCCAGTCCGGCCAGGTGGGGCTCACGCCCAAGGGCGTGCAGCTGGTCAACGACCTCAAGGATTTTTTCATCAAGCACAAGGACCAGAACATCAAGATCGTCGGCTACACCGACAACGTCCGGCCGAGCGGCAACTCGCGATTCAAGGACAACTGGGAGATTTCGGCCATGCGCGCGGTCAACGTGCTGCGCGAGCTGCTCAAGATGGGCCTGGAATCAACCCGGCTGACGGCCACGGGGCTGGCCTACCTCAACCCGCTGTACCCGAACACCTCTGATGAGTACCGGGCAAAGAACCGGCGGGTGGAGTTCATTCTGGAAAAGCGGGTCTCCGGCAAATAGCCTCCGGGCGGACACAAGGGACCCTTTGGGGGAGTTATGGATTTCAACATACAGTTGCCCGACGACGAGGAACGCCTGCGCAAGGCCTTCCGCACCAAGGTTCCGGGGTTGACCGCGCGGTTCCCCGGATTGAACCTCGTCCTGGACGTGGCCGACCTGAGCGCCACCGGTTTGGCGGTTCTCGACAAGAGCGGCCGGTTCATTGAAAAGGAGACCCACGAGGTGGAGCTGCTGATCAAGGACAGGCTGTTTCTCGGCGGGGCCACGGCCATGTGCATGCGCGTGCACGACAACGGCGTCGTGGGCCTGAATTTCGTGGACCTGGACCGGCAACGGCAGATCAAGCTCGACAAGCTGGTTCTCGAGGTGCAGAAGAGACTCATCGCCCTGCGCAAGAAAAAGCGCGAGCAAGGCTGACAGTGCAAACCGGAAACATCGACCGCCACAAGGTCCTCATAGCCAACCGAGGCGAGATCGCCATGCGGGTCATGGCCGCGTGCCGCCGCCTGGGGCTCGACTTCGTCTGCGTGTGCACGGCCGCGGACCGGGAGTCCGGGCACGTCCGGCTGGCCCGCGAGCTGGCCGGGGACGGCGCGGTCCACACCATTTCCTCCTACCTGGACGCCAACGAGATATTCTCCGTGGCCGACGCAAGCCAGGCCACGGCCGTGCATCCCGGCTACGGCTTTTTTGCCGAGGACTTCCGCTTTGCAAGGCGTGTGGTCCGGCGGGATCGGCCCATGGAGTTCATCGGTCCGAGTTGGTGGGTCATCCGCGACCTGGGCGACAAGATCAACACCAAGCGCATCGCCCGCTCACTGAACGTGCCCACCGTGCCCGGCTCGGACCGGCCCGTGTACAGCGAGATCGAGGCCGACGAAATCGCCTCCTCCCTGTTCGAGTTCCAGGCCAGCCAGGGCATCGTGGACGGGGTGATCATGGTCAAGGCCTCGGCGGGCGGCGGAGGCATGGGCATCGAGGAGGTCGGGGACTTCAACGAGTTCCGCTCCGTGTTCCGGCGCATCCGCAACTACGCCAAGCGGAATTTCGGGGACGAGGGCGTGCTCATCGAGCAGCGCATCTTCGACTTCAACCACCTGGAGGTCCAGGTGGTCTCCGGGCGGGGCGGCGGCCAGCACGTCCATTTCGGCACGCGCAACTGCTCGGTCCAGTCCACGGGCAAGCAGAAGCGCATCGAGGTCGCGCCGGGCTTCGCGCCGGGCGTGGTCTCCTACACCTTCGACGCCGCCCGGGTGTTGTCCGAGATCACCGAGCACTCTCTGGCCATGGCCCGCGAGACACATTACGACAACGTGGGCACCTGGGAGTGGATCATCACCCCGCGCGGCGAGCCCTTCCTGATGGAGGTCAACACCCGCATCCAGGTGGAGAACGGCGTGTCCGCGGTCATCTCCCGGGTGGGCGGCCGGCCGGTGGACATCATCACCGAGCAGATCCGCCTGGCCTTGGGCGAACCGCTGCGCTACACCCAGGAGGACATCACCTTCGAGGGCGTGGGCATCGAGTACCGGCTGGTGGCCGAGAACACGGACAACCGGTTCACGCCCTGCGCCGGGACCGTCACCCGCCTGAACTGGCCTGAGCGCGAGTGGCTCCACGTCCATACCCACGTGCCCACGGACGGCCCGTACGAAATCCCCATGGAATACGACCCGAACCTGGCTCTGGCCATCGTCTGGGGAAGTGATCTGGCCGAGGCCAAGACGCGCGGCCTGGAGTTTTTGGAGGGGCTGACCCTGGAAGGGAAGTGTGGCGGCGCCGCCAATGAATTCTACAGCAACGTCGAGTACCTGAAGGCCAAGACCGGCAGGCTCCTGGAGTTCTGAGCATGGACAGGGAACGAAGAATTCAGGGGCTCAGGGACCGCCTGACCTATATCCGCGACATCTTCGCCAACCGCGAGGACGAGTCCATCCGGCTGCTGGCCGCCAAGTTCGGCGAACTCCTGGAGCGCCACCGGCTCATGCCGGGCGGAGTCAAGCGCGAGGAGCTTTCGCGCATCGAGGACCTGTTCGACTTTTCCGAGCGCAAGCTCGACACCACCCTGACGCCCATGGACCGGGTGCGCATCGTCCGCCATCCCCAGCGTATCTGCCTTAAGGACATCCTGGAGAACGTCTACGACAACTATACCGAGATCGGCGGGCGGGGCGAATACAACATCGACCCGAGCATGCTCATCGCCCGGGCCGTGTTCTCCCGCCGGGTGGGGGACAAGGTCACCAACCAGATGGTCATGGTCATCGGCCAGGAAAAGGGCCACGGGGAGGCGTTCCGCAACGGCGGTTCGGTCAAGCCGTGGGGCAACGCCAAGGCCCTGCACTACATGAAGGTGGCCGAAACCGAGAACATCCCGGTGCACACCTTCGTGTTCACGCCCGGGGCGTATCCGGTGGAGGACTGGCCGGGCGCGGCCCAGCAGATCGCCCGCAACCTGTACGAACTGGCCGGGCTGCGCGTGCCCGTGGTGGCCGTGTTTTCCGAGGGCGGCTCGGGCGGGGCCGAGGCCATCGGCCTGGCCGACCGCCGGATCATGCTCTCCCACGGCTACTATTCGGTCATCTCGCCCGAGGGCGCGGCGGCCATCGAGGCCGGGCTGCGCAGCGGGGACCGGACCACGCCCGAACTGATCGAGAAGTGCGCCCGCCAGCTGCACATCACCGCCGAGGACAACCTGGAAAACGGTTACGTGGACCGCGTGCTCCGGGAGCCGCCGCTGGGGGCCAGGCCGTCCCACTACGAATTTTTCCGCGAGCTCAGGCGCGAACTGATCCAGACCACCAACGAGGTGGTCAGTTCGGTCAAGTCCATGAAGCTCTACCGGGCCATGGCCGTGCGCACCACCAAGACCGACGACGCCGAGTCCATCTACATGCGCTGGACCCTGTCCCAGTCCGCCCTGGACCGCATGGTGGAGCAGCGTCAGCGCAAGTTCCGGGCCATGAGCCGACATGCGCGTCTGGACGGCACCGGAGTGATCACCCGGGCCGTGGCCGCCACCAAGGGGACTATCTGGGCGACTCATTCCTTTCTGCGCTACGACCTGCTCGGCCGCCAGAAGAAGCGGCTCAACGCCGTGTTCGAGGACCTCGGGGCCGAGGCGCATCTGGTCCGGCACAAGGTGCTCATGCCGCTCAAGAAGACCCTGGACAAGGTTCTGCCCGGCAACGGCAATACCCCGCCCAAGGTGGGCGAGGCCGTGGTGGACAGGCTAACCCGGCTTTCCTGCCCGGAAGACGGGGCCTGCCTGGTGGGCAGCGAGTGGGCCTGGACCAGCCCGCGCAGCCAGGAGGACCGGACCATTTCCTGCCCCAACGTGCGCACCCACCATTGCCCGGACCTGTGGGTGCCGGACCTGTTCGGCGACTTCGCCGGGGTCTGCCCGTCCTGCGGCCACCACTTCCCCATGGAGTACCGCTGGTATCTGCAAAACGTCTTCGACTACAGCGAGTCCAAGGAATTTAACCGGCAGCTGGAGTCCATCAACCCCCTGGGCTACGAGAAGTTCGACACCAAGCTGGACAAGGCCAAGGAGCGGACCGGACTCAAGTCCGCGTGCATTACCTTCGAGACCTCCATCGAGGAGGTGGACGCCGTGGTGGCCGTGTTCTGCGCGCCGTTTCGGGGCGGCTCGGTGGGCGCGGCCGAGGGCGAGAAGTTCATCCGCGCGGCCGAACGGGCCACGCGCAAGCGCCAGCCGTTCATCGCCTACGTGCACGGCACGGCGGGCATCCGCATCCAGGAGGGCGTCAACGGGGTCATCCAGATGCCGCGCTGCACCATCGCGGTGCGCCGCTACATCGACGCGGGCGGCCTGTACCTGGTGCTCTACGACACCAACTCCTACGCCGGGCCCGTGGCCAGCTTCCTGGGCTGCTCGCCGTACCAGTTCGCGGTGCAGTCCTCGAACATCGGCTTCGCCGGGCCCGGGGTCATCTCCGAGACCACGGGGATAGCCGTGCCGCCCAACTACCACAAGGCGTACCACGCCCTGTCGCGCGGCCATATCCACGGCATCTGGGACCGCCGGGAGGTCAAGAAAAACCTCCACCAGTCGCTGCTGACCATGGGCGGGCGCAACCTTTACTATCGCTGATTTTTATGAGACACCCCCGAGCGCGTCCCGTGTTTCAAACAAACACGAATCGAAGCGTAATAGAGGATAAATAGTGCTGAATATCAAAGAGTTGCTCGATAAAGTCAAGGCGTCTCCGTACCGCGAGATCGTGGTCCGCGCCCCGCATACCGGCGTGGTCTCGTTTGCGGCCGTCAAGCCCGGCGAGAAGGTCCACGGCCCGCGCGGCGAGTTCCTGGAAAAGCCGGGCACCCTGCTGGCCCATCTGACCCGCGAGAAGAACGAGAAGCCCATCCCGGCCCCGGAGAAGGGCGTCATCGAGGCCGTGCACACGCAGCACGAGGGGCAGTTCGTGGAGGCGGGCGAACCGCTGGTGACCATCAAGCATTATCTGACCCGCAAGGAAGTCATCGAACTGATCCTGCAGGAGGCCCTGTACCTGTTCCGCGCCCCGGAACGGGCCAAGTACTACTTCGTTCCCGAGGTGGACCAGAAGCTCAAGGTCTCGGGCAAGCGCTCGGTCAAGGTCCAGGACGGCATGGAATTTCTGATCGTGTCCCGCATGAAGCGGGAGACCCCCCTGGCCTATTCCGGGCCCGAGGGCATCATCTACTCCGTCTACTTCGGCCGGGGCGACAACGTGGACGAGGGAGAACCCCTCATCGGCGTCTGCCCCGAGGACCAGCTCACGGTCATCCAGGACGTGGTGGCCCGCATCCAGAGCGAGTGGGAAGAAGAGGCGTAGGCAAACATCGGAGGCGCGCCATGGGCAGATTGCTTCAGGTTCGGGTGTCGGCGTGGACGTACAGCGAGGACGAGGTGCGCAAGGCGTGGCCGTCCCTGTGGAAGCTGGCCTGGCAGGACAGCGGCGCGATCCCCAGGAAGGGCGTCATGGAGCTGGCTGACGCGGTTTTCGACGCGGTCCGGGCCGGGCTCATCCCCGACAATCAGGTCAAGGCCCTCAAGGCGGATGCCGAAAAGGCCGACGAGTTGCGCCAGGCCATCGAAAAGGCCCTCGGCGACTGGCGGCCCGGCGAGGCGGACAAGTTGACCTATGCCCTGGAAGACACCATGGACGCGCTGGAAGACATTGCCGCCGATTTTTGATATTGCATTTCTATAAGACGAACCCTTGTCAGGTAAGGAGTTGAAATGGCTGGCAGTTTAAATAAAGTAATCATTGTGGGCCGAGTCGGCCAGGATCCGAAGGTTTCCTACACCGGCTCCGGCCAGGCCGTGGCGAACTTCTCCGTGGCCACGGACGAAGGATACCGCGACCGGCAGACCGGCCAGAAGGTCGAGCGCACCGAGTGGCACCGCGTGGTGGCCTGGCGTCAGCAGGCCGAGTTCGTGGGCAACTACATCGGCAAGGGCCGTCTGGTCATGGTCGAAGGCAAGCTTCAGACCCGCAAGTGGCAGGGCCAGGACGGCCAGGACCGCTACACCACGGAGATCGTGGCCGACAGCATCCAGGGACTGGACCGCGCCCCCGACGGCCAGCAGCCCGCCCAGCAGGGCGGCTACCAGCAGCAGGGGGGCGGCTATCAACAGCAGGGCGGCTACCAGCAGCAGGGGGGCGGCTACCAGCAGAACCGTCCGCAGCAGAACCGCCAGCAACAGAACGGCTATCCGCAGAACCAGCCCCAGGAGGAAGAGGACCTCGGTCCCGCCTTTCCGTCCGAGGCCAGCGGTATGGACGACGTACCGTTCTGATGAGCCGGTTTGCAGCCGGTTCGCGGACCCGGTCCGGGCCCGGTGAACGCAGAGATTTGGAGGGTGGTTTCGGCCACCCTCTTTTTTTTGCGTCCGCCGTGCCTGATAGCCGTCCTTTGCGCATCCTCTGTTGTCGGTGGTCCCGGCTTGGGCTATGGTTCCGGCCAGCCTGCGGAAAGGCGGGCGGCCACGGGCCGTTCCTCATGAATCATGCAACGGGGTGGGTATGCCGATAGAACAATTCATCGAAAGGGGCTTTCCCTTCCATCAACTCCTTGGCGTGAAGGTGGACAAGATCGACGAGGAATCGGTGCGCTTGCATATTCCGTTCAGGGACGAGCTGATCGGCCACGCCGGAAGCGCCATGATCCACGGCGGGGTCATCTCGACCCTGGCCGATATCTGCGGGGGCTTCGCCGTCTGGACTCGCTGCGAGCGGGACGACTTCATCGCCACCATTACCCTCAGCGTCGACTACCTGCGGCCTGCCACTGCCCGCGATCTCTATGCCGAGGCCACGGTCCGGCTCCTCGGGAACAAGGTCGGCAACGCCCATGTGGTCATCTGGTCCGAGGGCGATCCGGACACCCATGTGGCCGAGGGACGGGGCGTCTACAACATCCGGCGGCGCAAGAAGTGACGGGGCCTGCCAGAGGCGCGGGAGGCGCGAGCCAGTATGGGAATCTGATCGGCGCTTCGTTGCGGGCGTTCGCGCACGAACCACTCGATGCGTGTCCCTTCAGGTGTAGCAGACGATGTCCTGGAACACGACGGTGTCCGTGACCGCCCGGTATTGATGGGCCACGTCCGCGTGGAAGCGGTGGGACTGACCGGGGCCGAGGCGGTGCACCCGGCCCTCGTGGATCAGGTCCAGCACGCCGCTGATGGTCACCACGTGCTCCACCACTCCGAACCGGTGGGCCGGGGAGCGCTGGTGGTGACGGTTGGTCAGGGTGACCTCGAACATCTCCATGCGCGTGACCGCGTCAAAGGGAAAGACCACCCGGATGGCCATGTCCCGGTCGTTGGGAAAGGGCACCTGCCGGAAGTCCGAGCCCCCCTTGGACGCGAAGAACGACGAGAAGGATATGTCCAGCCCGCTGGCGATCTTCCACAGGGTGGCGATGGTCGGCGCGGATTCGCGGCGTTCGATCTGGCCGAGCATGGCCTTGGACACGCCGGTGAGCAGGGCCGCCTTGTCCAGGCTCATTTCCCGCTCCTTCCGGCTGGCCCTCAGCCGTTCGGCTATGGATTCCCTGATGTCGTCCGCTGACACGGTTTCTCCTTGTGCGCTATAGCGTACGGTGGTAATTTTGAGAAAATGCGTTATAACGCACGGAAAAATTCTTAGCAGGAGTCCGGCCGCCGGGCAAGGAGAACCGGTCCGGACCAGGAATACAAGGAGATGACTGATGGCGAAAAAACTGAGCAGAAGTGCGCAGAGGGTGCAGGATTTCCTATCGAAACAGGGGGATGAGTTCGACGTCAAGGAGCTGGATTCGTCCACCAGGACGGCGGCCGACGCGGCCGGCAGCATCGGCTGCGCCGTGGGACAGATCGCCAAGTCCCTGGTTTTTCGCGACGGGAACACGGACGAGCCGGTTCTGGTGGTGGCCTCGGGCGCGAACCGGGTGGACGCGGCCAAGGTGCGCCTTGCCGCATCCCTGGACCTGCGCAGGGCGGATGGAGATTTCGTCAAGGATCGCACTGGGTTCGCAATCGGCGGTATCCCGCCAGTGGCCCATGTCACGCCCTTGCGTACCGTGTTGGATCAGGACCTGAAACAGTTTGCGGAGATCTGGGCGGCGGCCGGAACGCCGCACGCGGTCTTTCGGCTCACGCCGGATCGTCTCGGGGCGCTCACGGGCGGGCAGTGGATCGATCTGCGAGAGGAAAAGTGACCGATTGTCCGAAATCGGATTCTCTCCTTTTACAGAGGGTTATTACTGCGGGCCGTGTCTTCGGACACGGCTTTCGCATTGTCTCCAGGCCTGTTGTGTTCGAAAAATGCACACCTAACATAATGAAAAATAAAGGCTAAATTGGCAGGAGATGGTTGACCTGAATCGTTCATCGGAATAAGTTAGGTCCAAGTCGGCATAATGAGGGTGTGCCGGAAGAGGTGGCTGACAGGCATGTAAGGGGTACTATACCCATTTATTATGCTTGCTTAGGCATAATCATCTGCTCATTTCAGCAATGATGAGCCGACGCCGTCCCGCGGCAAGGGGCGGCGGATCATATACGGAGTCTTTAGTGGAGGAGCAATGAAGACCGTACCAGTACAGGATGCCGTGGGCATGGTACTTTGCCACGACATGACCAAAATCGTCCCCGGGGAGTCCAAGGGGCCGGTGTTCCGCAAGGGACACATCATAATGGAAGAGGACGTCCGGACGCTGCTCGAGATCGGCAAGGAGCACATATACGTCCTGGACATGGAAAAGGGCTGTATCCATGAAAACGAGGCCGCCCACCGCATTGCCAATGCGGCCGTCGGCCCGAACATCACCCTGTCGGACGTGTCCGAGGGGCGCATCAACTTCATCGCCGAACCCGGCCTGCTCGACGTCAACGTCGAGGCTCTCAACCGCATCAATTCCATCGAAGAGGTGGTTCTGGCCACCCTGCACACCGGCCAGCAGGTCACCGAGACCCGTCCCGTGGCCGGCACCCGCGTGGTCCCGCTGGTCATCGACGAGAAGAAGATCCGACAGGTGGAGGCCATCTGTGCCGAGTACGACTACGTGGTCGGCATCCGTCCCTTCCGGCGGCTGTCCGTCGGCCTGGTGACCACCGGCAGCGAGGTCTACCACGGCCGCATCAAGGACAAGTTCGGCCCGGTCATCCGCAGGAAATTCTCCACCCTCGGCTCCGAGGTCATGGGCCAGACCCTGACCTCCGACGATCCGGCCATGACCCGCGACGCGATCATGGCCTTCATCGCCGGCGGCGCGGAGATGGTCGTGGTCACCGGCGGCATGTCCGTGGACCCGGACGACCAGACGCCCACCGCCATCCGCCTGACCGGGGCGGACGTCATCACCTACGGTTCCCCCACGTTTCCCGGGGTCATGTTCATGGTCGCGGAGCTGAACGGCGTGCCCATTCTCGGGCTGCCGGGCTGCGTCATGTACTACCGGGCGTCGGTGTTCGATCTGATTGTCCCGCGCCTGCTGGCCGGGGAGAAGGTCACCCGGGAAGACATCGTATCCCTGGGGCACGGCGGTTTCTGCGCGACCTGCGAGGTCTGCCGCTATCCCATCTGCCCCTTCGGTAAATAGATCAAGGTTCCTTTCGAACCCAACCTATCTGCGAGACAGCGAGAACTAATTAGGAGGAAAACTGTCATGATTAAACGGACGCTCCAAGTGAACGGAGTCTCCAGGGTCGTCGTCTGCGACCCGGATGAATCCCTGGCCAACGCGTTGCGCCAGAACCTGGGACTGACCAGTGTGAAAATCGGTTGCGGAACCGGCCAGTGCGGCAGCTGCACCATTCTGCGGGACGGCAAGCTGGTCCGTTCGTGCACCGTGAAGATGAAACGGGTCAAGAACAATACCCAGATCATGACCCTCGAGGGCCTGGGCACCGCCGGCGACCTGCATCCCATCCAGATGGCCTGGATCGCCTTCGGCGGCGCGCAGTGCGGCTTCTGTTCGCCCGGCTTTCTGGTTTCCACGTATGCGCTTCTGACCGAGAACCCCAGCCCGACCCGCGAGGATATCCGCGACTGGTTCCAGAAGCACAAGAACGTCTGCCGCTGCACCGGCTACAAGCCGCTGGTCGACGCGGTCATGGCCGCCGCCGAAGTCATGCGCGGCGACAAGTCCATGGACGACCTGATCTTCAAGATTCCCGAGGACGGCCGTATCTGGAACACCCATTATCCGCGCCCCTCGGCCGTGGCCAAGGTCACCGGCACCTGGGACTTCGGGGCCGACATGGGGCTGCGCCTGCCCCCCGGAAGCCTGTACTGCGAACTGGTCCAGGCCGAGGTCTCCCATGCCAACATCCTGTCCATCGACACGGCCGAGGCTGAGACCGTTCCGGGCGTGTTCAAGGTCGTCACCCACAAGGACGTCAAGGGCAAGAACCGCATCACCGGTCTGATCACCTTCCCGACCAACCTCGGCGACGGCTGGGACCGTCCCATCCTGTGCGATGAGAAGATCTTCCAGTACGGCGACGCCATCGCCATCGTCTGCGCGGACTCCCCCGAGGCCGCCAAGGCGGGCGCGGCCAAGGTCAAGGTCGAGATCGAGCAGCTGCCCGAGTACATGAGCGCTCCGGCGGCCATGGCCGAGGACGCCATCGAGATCCATCCCGGCACCCCCAACGTCTACTACATTCAGAAAGAGGCCAAGGGACCGGACACCAAGCCCATCTTCGAGAACGCCGACGTTGTCGTCGAGGGCGACTACTACACGCAGCGCCAGCCGCACATGCCCATCGAGCCGGACGTCGGGTTCGCCTACATCGGGGACGAGGGCAAGCTGGTCATCCACTCCAAGTCCATCGGCATCCACCTGCACCTGCTCATGATCGCCCCCGGCCTGGGCGTGGAGCCCGAGAACATGGTCCTGGTCCAGAACCCCACGGGCGGCACCTTCGGCTACAAGTTCTCGCCGACCATGGAAGCCCTCGTCGGCGCGGCCGCCCTGGCCACCGGCCGTCCGGTCTTCCTGAACTACACCTGGAAACAGCAGCAGCAGTACACCGGCAAGCGCTCGCCGCAGTTCACCACCGTGCGCCTGGCCTCCACCAAGGACGGCAAGCTGCTCGGCATGGAGACCGACTGGACCGTGGACCACGGGCCGTACTCCGAGTTCGGCGACCTGCTGACCCTGCGCGGCGCGCAGTACATCGGCTCGGGCTACGACATTCCGGCCATCCGCGGCGAGGGCCGCACCGTGTGCACCAACCACTGCTGGGGCGCTGCCTTCCGGGGCTACGGCGCTCCCGAGGCGGAGTTCCCCTCCGAGGTGTGCATGGACGAGCTGGCCGAGAAGCTGGGCATGGACCCGTTGGAGCTGCGCTACAAGAACGTCTACCGCAAGGGTTCCACCACGCCCACCGGCCAGGACCCCGAGGTCTACTCCCTGCCCGAGATGATCGACAAGGTTCGTCCCCGGTATGAGGAGTTCAAGAAGTACGCGGCCGACAACTCCACCGACGCCAAGAAGCTCGGCGTGGGCGTGTCCATCGGCGTGTACGGCTCCGGCCTGGACGGCCCGGACACCGCCGAGGTCGACATCGCCCTGAACGATGACAACACCGTCACGGTGTACTCCGCCTGGGGCGACCACGGCCAGGGCGCTGACATGGGCACCCTGGGCACGGCCCACGAGGCCCTGCGCCCGCTGAACCTGACCCCGGACCAGATCCATCTGATGATGGGCGACACCAGCTTCGCTCCCGCGGCCGGACCGGCCGGCGGCAGCCGCTCCCAGGTCGTCGTGGGCCAGGCCACCAAGAACGCCTGCGACCAGCTTGTGGCCGCCATGAAGAAGCCCGACGGCTCCTTCCGCACCCATGAGGAAATGGTCGCCGACGGTCTCGAGCTGCTGTACCACGGCAAGTGGACCGCCCCGGCCAACGACTGCGACGCCAACGGTCAGGGCAACCCGTTCTGCTGCTACATGTACGGCGTGTTCCTGTCCCTGGTTTCCGTGGACACCGCCACCGGCAAGACCGCGGTCGAGAAGATGGTCACCGTGGCCGACATCGGCGTGGTCAACAACTTCCTCCTGGTGGACGGCCAGATCCACGGCGGCATCGCCCAGGGCATCGGCCTGGCCCTGACCGAGGACTACGAGGATATCAAGAAGCACTCCAACATGGCCGGCGCGGGCATGCCCTACATCAAGGACATCCCGGACGACATGGAGATCATCTACGTCGAGACCCCGCGTCCCGACGGTCCCTTCGGCGCTTCCGGCGTCGGCGAGATGCCGTTGACCGCCCCGCACGCGGCGATCATCAACGCCATCTACAACGCCTGCGGCGCGCGTATCCGCCACCTGCCGGCGTATCCCGAGAAGGTGCTCGCCGCCCTCAAGGGGTAGTTGGAAACCCGTAATAATCGCGGCCCATGCCTTGGCATGGGCCGCTTTTTTCCGTATGTGGGGAGCCATGGAACAAACTGAACTGAGACAATGGGAAAATCGGTGTATTCAGGAAGAGTCGCCCCGGTGCGCGGCGGCCTGTCCCCTGCATGTCGACGCTCGCGAGTGCTGCTCCCTGCTGGCCGCGCGCCGCGTGGACAAGGCGTGGGCCGTACTGGCCAGGACCATGCCGTTGCCCGGCGTCCTGGCCCGGACCTGCGACGCGCCGTGCAAGGCGGCCTGCCTGCGCGGCGAGAAGGGCGGCCCCGTCGAGATGGGCGCCCTGGAGCGGTTCCTGGCGGATGCGGCCCAACCGCCCAAGCCGCTCCGGCCCCTGCCGCGCAACGGCAAGTCCGTGGCCGTGATCGGCGGCGCCATGACCGGCCTGTGCGCGGCCTGGGAGATCGCCCGCAAGGGGTTCGCCGTGACCGTGTACTGCGAAGCGCCCGAGGTCGGTTCCGCACTGCCCGATGGGGTGCTCGACGCCGAACTCGCGGCCATGGACCGTATGGGCGTGGCCATCGAGCGGGGCGTGACCCCCACCCAGGACCTGGTCGAGGCCCAATTGGAGGAGCGCGACGCGGTCTTCGTGGACAGCGACGGCGTGCCCGAAGCGGTCCGCTATTTCGGCGAGCCCGACGAGGTCACGCTGGGCACCAACCGGCTCGGGCTGTTCGCCAGCCGGGCGGGTGAGGTTTCGCCTGCATTCCAGGCGGCCGCCGGACGGCGCGCGGCCAATTCCATCATGCGTTTTTCCCAGGGCGTGTCCATGGTCAAGAGCCGCGAGCTCGAGGGGCCGTACGACACGCGCCTGTACACCAACCTGTCCAAGGTCGAACCGGCCGCGCCGGTGGCCGTGGGCGAAGGGTACGACGAGGCTTCCGCCGTTCAGGAGGCCGCCCGCTGTCTGAAGTGCGAGTGTATGGAGTGCGTCAAAGGGTGCGTCTACCTCAAGCACTACAAGCAGTACCCCAAGGTTTACGTCCGCCAGGTCTACAACAACGAGGCCATTGTCCGGGGCACGCGCCAGGCCAACAAGATGATCAACTCGTGCATGCTCTGCGGGCTGTGCGACACGGTCTGCCCCGAGGACTTCGCCATGGGCGACGTCTGCCTCGAAGCGAGGCGGAACATGATCGCCAAGGGGACCATGCCGCCTTCGGCCCACGAGTTCGCCCTGCGCGACATGGCTTTTGCCGACGGCGACAAGTGCGTCATGGCCCGGCACGCTCCGGGCGCGGATTCGAGCGAATACGTCTTTTTCCCCGGCTGCCAGCTGACCGCCACCGACCCCGGCGGGGCTGAACGCGCCTATGCGGACCTGCGCGAGCGGCTGGGCAAGGTCGGGCTGATGCTGCGCTGCTGCGGTGCCCCGGCCGCCTGGTCCGGGCGCGACGCGCTGTTCAGGGAGTCCCTCTCCGAACTGAAAACAGCCTGGCAGGGGCTCGGCTCACCGCGCATCATCGCGGCCTGTCCCTCCTGCATCAAGATCCTGCGCGAGGCCATGCCCGAGGCCGAGATCGTTTCCCACTGGTCCATCCTGAGCGCGCTCGGCCTGCCGCGGACCGCTCTGAAGACGGGCGGGACCCTGGCCGTGAACGACCCGTGCGCGGCCCGCGAGGACGGCGCCATGCGCGGCGACGTGCGCTCCCTGCTGGATGCCCTCGGGGTGTCCACGGTTGAGCCTGAGTACAGTGGGGAACTGACCCAGTGCTGCGGCTACGGCGGGTTGCTCAACGAGGTGGACCCGGCCCTGGGCCAGGCCGCCGCCAAGGCCCGCGCCGACGCCGTGGACGAGGATTACGTGACCTACTGCGCCATGTGCCGGGAGATGATCGCCCGGACGGGCAAGACGGCCATGCACCTCTATGATCTGGTCTATCCCGGCGAACAGCGACCTGGCGACCGGCCCACGCCGGGCCATTCCGAGCGGCGCGAGAATCGCGTCCGTCTCAGGGAAAGGCTTTTGCGCGAGCTGTGGAGCGAGGTGGACGGCGTGGCGGCCGAGGAATTCGAGAAGGTCCGGGTTACCTGCACCGAAGCGGGCGCGGCGGCCATGGAGGAGCGGCGCATCCTGACCAGCGACGTGCAGAAGGTTCTGCTCCAGGCGGAGCGGTCCGGCAGCCATCTGGTCCACGGCGAGACCGGCCGTTTCCTGGCCTCGTTCCGTCCGGCCGTGGTGACCTATTGGGTGGAATTCGAAAAAACGGACGACGGGTACCTGGTGCACAACGCCTGGTGCCATCGCATGAAGATAAAGGGAGGGCAGCCATGAGCGTGATCACGGTGCCGGGAACCGGAGCCGGTGGCTGGCGTTGCGGCCCCTGCGACGAGGACATGGTCATGAAACCGGTGGAGCTGACCTATCTCAACTCCCAGTTCAACGTGGAGCTGCCCGCCTGTCCCAAGTGCGGCTACGTGCTTATCCCCGAACCGCTGGCCCTGGGCAAGATGCACCAGGTGGAGCAGTTGCTGGAGGACAAGTAGCCGTGTCCCTCGCGCAGCGCCCGCTGTGGGAGCGCGAGGAACTGCGCGCCGTGGCCGGAGAGACGCTCCGGCCGGGCGGGTTTACGCTGACCGACCGGGCGGCCGAGCGCATCGGCCTGGTGCCCGGGCAGCGGGTCTTGGACGTGGGCGCGGGCCTCGGGGCCACCGTGGCCCGGCTGCGCTCGCGCTACGGGGTGCGGGCCTGGGGCGTGGAGCCGTCCGCCGACCAGCTCTCGCGGGCCGACGGCCAGCCTGGATTGGTCCGGGGATGCGGCGACCGGTTGCCTTTTCGGAGCGGGACGTTCGACGCCTTGTTCTGCGAGTGCGTCCTCTCCCTGTTCGACGACCGGCCCAGGGGGCTGGCGGAATTTTACCGGGTGCTCAAACCCGGCGGCTTCCTGGTCCTGTCCGACCTGTGCGCGTCCGGCCCCCTGGCGGGCAGCGGCGCGTCCTGCGCGGACCGGGCCGCGCCGCTTGACGAAACGGCCCGGCTGGTACGCGACGGCGGATTCACCATCGATGTGCTGGAAGACCATTCCGCCCACCTGCGCGATCTGGCCGCCCGTCTCGCCTGGACCGGCGAGGGGGCTTCCTGCGGCTGTGGGCGGGGATTGGGCTATTTTCTGATGATCGCGCAAAAGCAAGGAGCGGACTGATGCTGGACGATGGTGGACTCCGGGTCCTGGAACTGGCCGGAAAGGGATATTGCTGCAGCCAGATGATGGTCATCATGGCCCTGGACGAGATGGACCGCGAGGACCCGGACCTGGTCCGGGCCGCTGGCGGCCTGTGCGACGGCCTGGGCGACTGCTCCGGGCCATGCGGCGTGCTCACCGGGGCGACCCTGGCACTCGGCCTGTACGCGGGCAAGGGCATGGATATGGAGGAGCCTGAGGACTGCCTGCCGGTGATGATCGAGTCCCTGCGCGACTGGTTCACGGAGCGGACCCTGGAATACGGCGGAACCTCCTGCGGGGCCATCCTGGACGGCGCCTGCGGCCAGCCCCATCCCACCCGCTGCGGCGGCCTGATCGGCGAGGCCAACGCCAAGGTCCGGGAAATTCTGGTGGACAATGGTCTGGACCCGGCCGAGGGGCGCGAGTTGCCGTGAGCCTGAGCCCGAGGAGCGTCTGTCCGGTCTGCCTGGAGCCGATCCCGGCGCGCCACGCGACCGTGGGCGACGAGACCTTTCTGGTCAAGGCCTGTCCGGCCCACGGCGAATTTCGTACCGTGGTCTGGCGCGGCGAGCCTTCGTTCGATTCCTGGGCGCGTCCCAAGGTCCCGTCCGGGCCCCGCACGGCCTTCACGCCGGTGGAGCAGGGCTGCCCTCTGGACTGCGGGCTGTGCGACGCCCACCGCCAGCACACCTGCACCGCGCTTATCGAGGTCACCTGGCGTTGCGACCTGGGTTGCCCGGTCTGTTTCGCCTCATCCGGCAAGGCGGCTCCGCCCGACCCGTCCATGGACGACCTTGGCCGTCTGTTCGATCGGGTGGAACTGGCCTCGGGCCACTGCAACATCCAGCTCTCGGGCGGCGAGCCCACGGTGCGCGAGGACCTTCCCGAAATCATCCGGCTGGGCAAGTCCAAGGGATTTCCGTTCATCCAACTGAACACCAACGGGCTGCGGCTCGGGCGCGAACCCGGCTATGCGGCCCGGCTGGCCGAGGCCGGGCTGGACTCGGTCTTCCTCCAGTTCGACGGCACCGAGGACCATATTTTTCAAACCTTGCGGGGCCGTCCCCTGCTTGAGACAAAGCTTGCGGCCCTGGACGCCCTGGCCGAGGCCGGGGTGGGGATCATCCTGGTGCCCACGCTGGTGCCGGGGGTCAACGACCGGGATATGGGCAACATCCTCCGGCTGGCCGTGGACCGCTCCCCGGCCGTGCGTGGGGTTCATTTCCAGCCGGTCAGCTATTTCGGGCGCTATCCCGAGCAGCCGGGCGACCACCAGCGCATCACTCTACCCGAGATCATGCGCGGACTTGAGACCCAGACCGGCGGGATGCTCAGAGCCGTCGATTTCCGGCCGCCGGGCTGCGAGCACGCCTTCTGTTCGTTTCACGCCAACTACGTTGTCGGCGAGCGGGGCGGGCTGACCCGGCTCTCCTCGGGCGGGACCTGCGGCTGCACGCCGCGCCCGGCTTCGGAGGGGGCGGACGCGGCCAAGGCGTTCGTCAAGCGCCAGTGGAGTTCGCCGGACAGGCAACTGCCCATGGCCTTTGACGCCGTTCCGGACAGCGGGACCCCGGAGAGCGGCCCGGAAGACGCCCTGGACGCCTTCATCCGGCGGGCGGCCACCCACACCCTGGCCGTGTCGGCCATGGCCTTCCAGGACTGCTGGACCCTGGACCTGGAGCGGCTCAAGGGGTGCTGCATCCACGAGGTCTCACCGGACGGACGGCTCATCCCGTTCTGCGCCTACAACCTGACGTCCATGGACGGCGAAACCCTGTACCGGGGAAAGTGTCATGGGACGAACGAATCTTGATTGCTGGCTGGCCGGACGCATGGACCGGGACACGGTCCCGTCCGTGCCCGAGCTGCGCGGCTGGCTGCTCGAGCGGCTGAGGGAACTGGTGGACCACGCCCGGCAGGGGAGTCCGTTCTACAATCGCCATCTCTCCGGCGCGCGCGGCGCGGACCTGGATTCCCTGGATGCCTTTTCCCGGCTGCCGATGATCACTCCGGAACATCTGCGGGCCAACCCGGACGCGTTGCTCAGCGTATCCCGCGATGACATCGAGCGGGTGGTCACCCTGTCCAGCTCCGGGACCACGGGCGAACCCAAGCGCATATTCCACACCGCGGACGACCTTGAGGCCACGGTGGACTTTTTCGGATGGGGCATGGCCAACATGGTCGAGCCGGGCGGCACCGCGCTGGTGCTCCTGCCCGGAGCGCGACCCGGCGGGGTGGGCCAGTTGCTTGACGAGGCGCTGTCGCGGAATGGATCGAGGGCCGTGGCCTTCGGCGAGCTGACCGATGCCGGGGAAGCCGTGGACCGCTGCCTGGCCGAGGAAGCCTCCTGCGTGGTCGGTTCCCCGGCCCACGTCAATCTTCTGGCCCACGCCTGGGAGGCGCGCGGCCTGCCCAAGGGGGCGATCCGGTCCGTGCTGCTGTGCTGGGACGTGATCCCGGACGCGGTCCGGGCCAGCGTGGCCGAACGGCTCGGCTGCCGGGTCTTCCGCCACTGGGGAATGATCGAGACCGGCCTGGGCGGGGCCGTGGAGTGCGCGCCCGGCTCGGGCATGCACCTGCGCGAGACCGACGTGTACGTGGAGATAGTGGACCCGCGCACGGGCGCGCTGCTTCCGGACGGCGAATTCGGCGACATGGTCGTGACCACGCCGCTCAAGCTGGGCATGCCGCTCATCCGCTACCGCACCGGCGACGTGGGGCGTATCCTGGCCGGAGAATGCGGTTGCGGCAGCCCGCTTCGCAGACTGGATCCGCTGGTCAGGCGCAGGCGCGACAGCGTGCCGCTGCCGTCCGGTCCGCTGACCCTGCGGGAATTGAACGAAATTTTGTACGGCGTGCCGGGGGTGGCGGACTTCGCGGCCCGGCTGGAGAACGACACGCTGTACCTGACCGTGTGCGGCGACGTCGCCGGGGAGACCGTCCTGGCGGCCCTGAGGAACCTGCCCGTGGTGGCCGGGGGGCTTGTCGGCGGGAGCCTCGGGGTGGAGATAGAAAACAGGCGAGACGCCGCACCGGCCGTTGCCGGCCTGGAAAAGCGGCGCATAGTCGTAGGGAGTTGATTCATGAAAGCGTTTGTGCGTGACGTGGCCGGGCTGGCGCGGGCGGGAGCCCCCTTTGTCCTGGTCACGGTGGTGGAGAGTTCCGGGTCCACGCCGAGGTCCTCGGGGGCGAAGATGGCCGTGCGCTTGGACGGAACCATCATCGGCACCGTGGGCGGCGGCCTGGCCGAGGCCCGCGCCTGCCGGGCGGCCCAAGAGATGCTGCGGTCCGGCGTGGCCGACGGCGGGGCGCGGCTGATGTTCGTGGACATGACCCAGGAGCTGGCCGCCAATTCGGACATGATCTGCGGCGGCGGCTTGTCCATGCTCCTGGAACTGGCCGCGTCCGGCGGGGAGTGCGCCTGCGGCTACGAGGAACTCGACGGGATGCTGCGCAAAGGCGTCGCCGCGACCCTGACCACTCGGATCGAAGACGGGGAGAGTCCACGCGTGGTCGGGCACGATATCACGGAGGGCAGGCCGGTCGGCGATGTGCCGGTCTTCGGCCGGGACGGCGGCTCCATGGTCCTGGCCGAGCCGTTCATCCCGCCCGCGTCGCTCTATATCTTCGGGGCCGGGCACGTGTCCCGGTTCACCGCGCGGGTGGCGGCCATGGTCGGCTTCCGCACCGTGGTCCTGGACGACCGCGAGGAGTTCGCCAACCGCGAGCGTTTTCCCGAGGCGGACGAGGTGGTCGTCCTGCCGTCCTTTGCCGGGTGCTGCGATGGTTTCAAGGATGACGCCGAGGCCTTTGTGGTCATCGTCACGCGCGGCCATCTGCACGACCGCAACGTCCTGGCCGAGGCCCTGCGCACCAAGGCGCGCTACGTGGGCATGATCGGCAGTTCCACCAAGCGCGACCAGGTCTACGAATCCCTGCTGTCCGACGGCTACACCCAAGCGGACATCGACCGCTGCACCAGCCCCATCGGCCTGCCGCTGGGCGGGCGAACCCCGGAGGAGATCGCGGTCAGCATCGTGGGCGAACTCATCCAGGTAAGGGCGGGCAAGGCGTGATGCAAGGATTGGCGGCGATCATTCCCGCAGCCGGGCTTTCCTCGCGCATGGGCCGGTTCAAGCCCCTGCTGCCTCTTGACGGCGGCACGGTCCTGTCGCGTTGCGTCAGGCTGTTCACTGCGTGCGGCGTGGAGCGTATCGTGGTGGTCACGGGCAAGCGCGCGGACGAGGTGGCGGCCTGCGCCATGGAGGCCGGGGCCATGGCCGTGCACAATCCTGCCTTCGAGCAGGGCATGTACACCTCGGTCCTGACCGGGGTGCGGGCCCTGAAGGGCGATGCGGAAGGTCTTTTCATGCTTCCGGCGGATATTCCCCTGGTCAGGCCCGAGACCGTGAGGCGGCTCTTGGACGAATTTCAGCGTACCCGCCCGGCCGTGCTCTATCCTCGGTTCAACGGGGAGCGCGGGCACCCGCCGGTGATCGGCGGCGAGGTCGTTCCGGCCATCCTCGCTCACGACGGGCAAGGCGGGCTGCGGGCGGTGCTGGACGGTTTCGAGCCCGACGCCCGCGATCTGGACGTGGCCGATTTCGGGACCACTCACGACCTGGACCATCCCGAGGACTACGAGCTGGCCCTGGCCGTGGCCGGGATCGGCTATCCGCTTGAGGACGAGTGCGCGGCGCTTATCCGGATGCAAGGGGTCTCGGACCATATCGTGGGACACTGCCGGGCCGTGGCCGCCGTGGCCCAGGCCCTGTGCGCTCGGCTGAACGACCGCCTGGACGAGCGGCCCGGCGCGGTCCGCCTGGACCCCGGCCTGGTGCTCGGCGCGGCCCTGACTCACGACATCGGCAAGGGGACCAAACGGCACGAGGCCGCCGGGGCCGAACTGTTGCGTGAACACGGATTTTCCGCCGCCGCCGACATCGTGGCCGCCCACTTCGACGTGACCCTGGCCGACGGCGCGTCCATCTCCGAGAAGGAGGTCGTCTTTTTGGCCGACAAGCTGGTCCGCTGTCACGGCCCGGTTCCCCTCAGGGGGCGCTATCTGGAGAAGGTGGAGATGTACAAACACGAAGAGGGCGCGGAGGCGGCCATCCTTGGCCGAATGGGCCGCGCCGAGGCGGTCATGGCCCGGTTCGACCGCGAGATGGACGGTTCGGCCGAGAGCGTGGCGAGGGAGGCGTTGGCATGATTATCCTGGTGCGCCACGGGCGGATCGAGAACGGCAAGGGACGGTGCGTGGGCCGCACGGACGTGCCCCTGTCCCCGGACGGGCTGGCCCAGGCCCGCAATCTGGCCGACGAATTGGGCGCGCTCCCGTTCGCGCGGCTGTGTTCGAGCCCGGCGGACCGGGCGTTGGCCACCCTGGGCCCGCTGGCCGGACGCCTGGGCCTGGAAGTGGAGCCCCTGCCCGCCCTGGACGAGATCGACATGGGCGAGTGGGACGGCCTGTCCTTTGACGAGATACGCAAACGGTTCCCCTACGAGTACGTGGAGCGCGGGAAGCGGCTCGGCCGGTACCGCGTGCCGGGCGGCGAGAGCTTCGAAGACGTGGCCGAACGGGCCATGGGGGCGCTCGAGGAACTGGCCCGGGGCCCGCGCCCGGTGCTGGCCGCGACCCACGCGGGCGTGATCCGCTCGGTGCTCTGCCGCGTGACCGGCCACCCCTTGGACGGCCTGTTCCGCTTCACGCCGGGCTACGCCCGGTGCACGGTCCTGCGTGCGGACGGCGCGTTCGAACTCGTCGCGGACGACGTGTTCGCCCGGACGGTGCGCGAATTGCTGTGATCGGCCGGTCGGCTAGGTCCGCTTCTGGACGTACTTCGAATTGCTCGAATAGAAGGTGTTGTAGACCAGGGTGAGCAGGCAGGCGAAGACCGCAGAGCCGATGCCGATGGCCACGTTGTAGAAGGGCGGCGCGGTCAGGGCCAGCCGGATGAGCAGGGTGGCCAGGGCGAACCCGGAGTTGCGGAAAACCGCCCGGAACTCGGGCAGGAAGCGCTGGGCGATGAGCACCAGCATTATGTCGCTGAAGATCAGCACCGTGTAGAAATTCTTGAAGAAATGATAGGGATGCTCGCCGCGCAGGACGTGCAGCCCGTTCTGGATGCCCATGCCCACGAAGATGGCCAGCATGACCAGGGCGACCAGTTTCTTGGCGGCCACGAATTTGAACAGCGGGGTGCCGCCCCTGAGGGTCTCGTCCAGGTTGCGGCGCAGCAGACCGTAGACGCCGAGCAGGCAGAAGATGACCACGGCCCCGCAGCCGTCCGAGATAAGCATCCACAACTCGGTCTCGTGGCCGGTGATGGTGATCGGCTCAGGGAAGTCGGCCAGGGCCTTGAAGGCGTCCCGGAGCAGGATCAGGGCCAGGATCTCAAACTGTTTGCCCACGGATTTGGAGATGGAGCAGGGCAGGGTGAAGATCAGGCCGACGACCTCCAGGACCAGGACCAGGGTGAAGGCCAGGTTGATGGCCATGAAGTGGCTGGTGGGGATCATTGTCGCGAGATGCCCGGTGATCCAGCCCTGGCGTTTCATCTCGATGGTGATCAGCCCGAGGACGAAGACCACCACCAGGAATCCGGCCACGGTCCGCTGGGTGGAATCCTTTTCCCAGAAGTGGTGCAGGGGGTCGAAAGTGAAGGTGACCAAGTCGTATATCTTGTGCATGGGATGTATCATGATGCCTCTACAAGTAAATCCATCGGTTGGACGCCGTCAACCGGCGTGGGTCAGGAAGTAGCAGGAGAGGGACGGGAAGTAAATAGGAATATTTCCTATTTAACCTAAATTTCAAAAAGCATCTCGAGATCGTCGCGGGTCAGGCTCTTCAGGGCGGACTGTCCGGGGATGATCGCTTCGGCCACGTCCTTCTTCTGCTCCTGGAGCTTGAGGATGCGTTCTTCCACCGTGTTCTGGCAAATCATCTTGTAGGCGAAGACCTGGCGCTTCTGGCCGATGCGGTGCGTGCGGTCCGTGGCCTGGTTCTCCACGGCCGGGTTCCACCACGGGTCGTAGTGGATGACGTAGTCCGCGCTGGTCAGGTTCAGGCCGGTGCCGCCCGCCTTGAGCGAGATGAGGAAGATGGGGATGTCCGGGTTGTCGTTGAACCGGTCCACCTGCTCGAAGCGGTCCTTGGACGAGCCGTCCAGGTAGGCAAAGGGAATCTCGCGGATTTGCAGCCAGTTGCGGATGACGTGGAGCATCTGCACGAACTGCGAGAAGACGAGCACCTTGTGGCCGCCGTCGATGATGTCCACCACCAGGTCCTTGAAGGCGTCGAACTTGCCGGACGGCAGGTTGGTGGACACGCCGGGCATGTCTAGCTTGAGCAGGCGCGGGTGGCAGCAGATCTGCCGCAGTTTGAGCAGGGCGTCCAGGATGGACATCTGGCTCTTGGCCATGCCCTTCTCGTCCACGTCCCTGAGGACCTGGTCCTTGAGCTTCTTGGCCAGGGCGTTGTACAGCTCGCGCTGCTCGTCCACCAGGTCGCAGTAGTGGGTGGTCTCGATCTTGGGCGGCAGGTCCTTGGCCACCTCGGCCTTGGTCCGCCGCAGGATGAACGGCTTGACCCGGGTGCGCAGGTAGTCCAGCGTCTCCTCGTCGCCGTCCTTGATGGGCTTGACGATGCCGCGCTGGAACGAGTGCTGGGAACCCAGGAAGCCGGGCATGAGAAATTCGAACAGGGACCAGAGCTCGAACAGGTTGTTTTCGATGGGTGTGCCCGACAGGCAGACGCGCAGCCCGGCGTCGAGCTTGCGCACCGAGCGGGCGGTGATGGTATTCGGGTTCTTGATGTTCTGGGCCTCGTCCAGGATGACGCTGGCGTACTCGTACTTGAGCAGCTCGTCCAGGTCGCGCCGCAGCAGGGCGTAGGTGGTGATGACCAGGTGCGAGCCCTTGATGTGCTGGAACAGTCCCTCGCGTTTGGCCCCGTAAATGGTCAGCCGCCTCAGGTTCGGCACGAACTTTTGCGCCTCGCGCTCCCAGTTGGGCAGCACCGAGGTGGGCACGATGATCAGGTTGGGGCCGTCCACGCCGTTGTCCACCAGGGACTGGATGTAGGACAGGGTCTGGATGGTCTTGCCCAGGCCCATCTCGTCGGCCAGGATGCCGCCGAAGCCGTACTCGCGCAGGAAGTTCAGATAGCTCAACCCCTGGATCTGGTAGGGGCGCAGGGTGGCCTGCAGCTCCTTGGGCTGGGCGACGATCTTGATCTGGTCGAAGTTGTTGATCTTCTCGCGCAGCTTGACGAAAAATTCATCGGTCTGGGCCTGGGGCAGGTCTTCCAGGATCTTTTCGAGCACCGGGGCCTCGAACTGGTTGAACTGCTGTTTGGGCGCCTTTTCAGGGTCGAAGCCCAGGGCCTTGAGCTTGTGGCCGAGCTTGTTCAGCCAGGACTCGGGCAGGCTGGTGTAGGAGCCGTCCTTGAGCTGGACGTAGCGCTTGCCCTTGGTCCACGCCTCCCAGATGACCTCGATGGGCACCCGCTGGTCGTCGTACTGGACCGACAGCTCGAGGTTGAACCACTTGTCCTCCTCGTCGCTCTCCACCTCGGCCACCACCTGGGGCTGCGTGGTGCGCACCTTGTAGCGGGTCAGGTTCTGCTCACCGTAGACCCGGTAGGCCTCGACGAGCTGCGGGTAGAAGTCGAGCAGGAAATTGATGGCCTCCTCCTGCTCCATGAACCAGATGTGGTTGTTCCTGGGCTGGAAATTCATGTCCTGGAGCTCGGTCAGCAGCCGTGCCTCCTCGTCCTGGGCGCGCCGGATGAGGTAGGACTTGCCGCCGTCGTGGTAGGAACCGGTCTGCAGGTCCGGGTTGGGGCCGGGCATGATGAATTCGCCGTGCTCGTTGGTGTAGATGTTCTGGATCTTGAGCACGAGCAGGGAGCCTTCCTCGTCCAGGTAGAGCTTGGGATCGTAGTCCGCGTCCTGGAAGATGGGGCCCACGCGCTCCAGAAAGTCCTCCTGGCCGTAGAGGTCGCTGACCGGAATCTGGGTCCAGACGCGGTCCAGGAACTCGGACACGTCGGCGTGGGGCACGATGGGCTTCTGCTCGACCATGCCCTGGACCAGCTTGGGGTCCAGCCCGGTCTGCACCGGGTAGAAGGAGTTCTTGTAGTAGACCCACAGAGGTAGCCGTCCGTAGAAATAGATCTCCTCCTCATCGGTGATGGGGAAGGGCATCTTGTCCTCTCTGGCCAGCAGGATGTCGAAGGACAGGCCGTCCTCGCTCAGTGCGGGCGAGAGCTTCAGCTGCATGGTCTTGGACTCGATGGTCACGGGCTGGTCGGTCTCGCGCAGGTAGAGGTAGTACTCGTTCTTGACCGCGCGGAAGAACCAGGAGTGCAAGCCCGCCGGAATTTCCACCTTGTGGCCCCAGTAGTCGAGGTAGTGGCCGATCTGCTCGGCCACGCCGGGCAGGGCCGGGGAGGTGTCGCACCAGTCCTGGTTCTCCACGATCTGGGCCAGGGTGACCTCGTTTTGTACCTGGGAGATGCCGGATTTGTTCTGGCGGGCGCGGAAAAAGGCGACCTGCAGGCGGCCGAGTTCGGGGTAGATGCGGTAGATGAGATAGTGCCTTCCTGCCTCGGGCTCGAGCTCGGTGGCGAAGAACGGGCGGAAGGTCTGGCGCCAGTCAGTGCGCGGGGTGGGCATCTCGCCGCCGGAATCGGTGTCCAGGGATTTGAGCAGCTTGACCGCCGTGGCGGCCACGTGACGGCAGACCCCGGAAAAGGAATCCGGGCAGTTGCAGTAGTAATTGATGGTCTTGTCGGACAGGTTCAGCCCGATTTCCGAGGTGTAATTCTGGAAATCGTCGCCCTGCACCTGGCCGTCGATGTCCCAATACTGTTCCCGTTTCTTGAGGTCCAGTTTGGAAACGCCGTTCTCGGCCACGATCCCATGGGCGCTTTCCAGGATGTAATCCGGAACGCTGTCCCCTATGAAATCCTGCAGTATGGATTTGACTATCTGTTCTTCACCGCTACTCATCGAAAGTCTCACGAAATCATCACGTCAATAAAATCGAACAGAACTTCTTACATATAACTCCGGCAATGGGCAAGCTGGATTTGTTTCCCCCCGCGTCCATGTGGACCCTTGGCTTTTCGCACCCGTTGGTCCATACTGGGAACGTCTGCCATGCTCGCATAATTGTATGGTCCAACCAAATTGTTTTTGCAAGGGAAAATGAGACTCGAGAACCTGCTAGCGACCCTGCTCTGCCTGATGCTTTTGACCGCCTGTTCCGACGGCGGGGGACCGGCCACGCCCGTGTCCCCGGTCAACCCGGCGGACGTTCCGGCCGAGCCCGAACAGGGCGGCACCCTGGTCCAGTCCATGCTCGGCGAACCGAGCAACCTGATCACCATCCTGTCCTCGGATCAGCCCTCCCATACGATCGGGGGCCAGATCTACGTCAGCCTGCTCAAGTACGACAAGGACATCAACCTGGTGCCCTTCGCGGCCGAGTCCTACGAGGTTCTGGACGGCGGCAAACTGCTCCGGTTCAAGTTGCGTGAGGACATCTACTGGACCGACGGGGTCCAGCTCACGGCCGACGACGTGGAGTTCACCTACCGGCTGACCATCGATCCCAAGACGCCCACGGCCTATGCGGGCAACTTCAAGCTGGTCAAGGAGTTCCGCAAGACCGGCAGGTTCTCCTTCGAGGTGACCTACGATCAGCCGTTCGCCAAGGCGCTGGTCTCCTGGGCCACGGACATCCTGCCCAAACATCTCCTGGAAGGGGAGAACATCGTCGACACCAAGTATAGCCGCCAGCCCGTGGGGGCCGGGCCGTACATGCTCAAGGAGTGGATCGCGGGCAGCCGGATCGTGCTCGAGGCCAATCCGAACTATTTCGAGGGCAAGCCGTACATCGACCGCCTGGTCTACCGCATGATCCCGGACATGGGCACCCAGTTCCTGGAGCTCAAGGCGGGCAACCTCGACATGATGGGGCTGGACCCGTTGCAGTACCTCTACCAGACCTCGGGGCCGGGCTGGGACGGCGGCTTCCGCAAGTTCAAGTTCCTCTCCTTCGGCTATTCCTTTCTGGGTTTCAATTTCAAGCATCCCTTTTTCCAGGACGCGCGCGTGCGCCAGGCCATCGACTACGCCATCGACCGGCGGGAACTGGTCAAGGGCGTGCTCTACGGGCTGGGCGAGGCGGCCAACGGGCCGTACAAGCCGGGCACCTGGCAGTATGACGTGAACGTCAGGCCGCGTCCCTTCGACCCGGACAAGGCCCGCGAACTCCTGGCCGAGGCGGGCTGGACCGACTCGGACGGCGACGGCTGGCTGGACAAGGACGGCAAGCGGTTCGCCTTCTCCATCATCACCAACCAGGGCAACACCCAGCGGATCAAGACCGGGGTCATCCTGCAGCAGCGGCTCAAGGACATCGGCATCCAGGTCTCCCTGCGCACGGTGGAGTGGGCCGCGTTCATCAAGGAGTTCATTGACAAGGGCCGGTTCGACGCTATTATCCTGGGATGGAACATCCTGCAGGACCCTGACATCTACAACGTCTGGCACTCGTCGCAGGCCGTGGACGGGGGGCTCAACTTCATCCGCTACATCAACCCGGAACTGGACGAACTGCTCGATCGCGGGCGGCATCTGGTCCGGGAGGAGGAGCGCAAGCCCATCTACGACCGGGTGCAGCAGATCCTGCACGACGAAGTGCCCTATTGCTTTCTCTACATCCCCATGTCCCTGCCCATCGTTCAGGCCCGGATACAGAATATCAAGGCGGCTCCGGCGGGGATAGGCTACAATTCCGAGAAGTGGTGGATACCGCGCAGGCTGCAGCATCAGCCGTAAGACGGACGGACATACATGATTCGCATCAATGAAATCACCGACAAGGTGGCCTCATACATCAAGGAGCCCGACCTGGACCTGATCCAGCGGGCCTACGTCTTTTCCGCCCAGGCCCACGACGGCGTGGTCCGGCGCTCGGGCGAGCCGTACATCTCCCATCCCATGAACGTGGCCTTTCTGCTGGCCGACATGCAGCTGGACGAGGCCACCGTGGCCGCCGGGCTGCTGCACGACACGGTGGAGGACACGGACACCACCGTGGACGAGATCGAGGAGCTGTTCGGCTCGGACGTTGCCGACATCGTGGACGGGGTGACCAAGATCAGCAAGATGGACTTCGAGTCCAAGGCCGTGCAGCAGGCCGAGAACATCCGCAAGCTCATCCTGGCCATGGCCGAGGACATCCGCGTGCTCATGGTCAAGCTGGCCGACCGGCTGCACAACATGCGCACGCTCAAGTACATGAAGCCGGTCAAGCGGCGGCTCATCGCCCAGGAGACCCAGGACATCTACGCGCCCCTGGCCAACCGGCTCGGCCTGCACCGGGTCAAGACCGAGTTGGAGGACCTCTGCCTGCAGTACCTCAAGCCGGACGTGTTCGCGCAGCTCTCCGACGCCGTGCACGAGCACCGGGCAGCGGGCGAGCCGTACATCGAGAAGGTCATCGAACTGATCTCGGACATGCTCAAGGTGAACAGGATCAAGGGCCGGGTCTTCGGCCGGACCAAGCATCTGCACTCCATCCAGGTCAAGATGGAGCAGCAGGGGCTGACCTTCGACGAGATATACGACCTCATCGCCTTCAGGGTCATCGTCAACTCGCTCAAGGACTGCTACGCCGTGCTCGGCCTGATCCACGCGGCCTGGCGGCCCGTGCCCGGCCGGTTCAAGGACTATATTTCCATCCCCAAGGCGAACATGTACCAGTCCCTGCACACCACGGTCATGGGGCCCGAAGGGGAGCGCATCGAGATTCAGATCCGCACCGAGGAGATGCACCGCATCGCCGAAAACGGCGTGGCCGCCCACTGGCAGTACAAGGAAGTGGGCAAGGGGGCCAAGCGTGGCAAGACCGCGGGCCGGCGCGACGCCGAGCGGTACACCTGGCTCAAGCAGATCATGGACTGGCAGCGCGAGCTGTCCGATCCGCGCGAGTTCATGTCCTCCCTGCGGCTGGAGATGTTCCAGGAAGAGGTCTACGTGTTCACGCCAAACGGCGACATCAAGGAGCTGCCGGACGGGGCCACGCCCGTGGACTTCGCCTATTCCATCCACTCCGAGGTGGGCGACATCTGCGCCGGGGCCAAGGTCAACGGACGCATCGTGCCCCTGCAATACCGGCTGCAGAACGGCGATTCGGTGGAGATCATCACCGACAAGAACCGCGTGCCCAGCCGCGACTGGCTCAAGTTCGTCAAGACCGCCAAGGCCCGGACCCGGATCAAGCACTACATCCGCACCGTGGAAAAGGAACGTGCCATCAACCTGGCCAAGGAGATGCTCGAGAAGGAAGGCCGCCGGGTGGGCATCAACGTGCAGAAGGCCATCAAGGACGGCGAACTGACCAAGCTGGCCGCGGAGTTCAACTGCGGCAGCCTGGACGAGCTGCTGACCCAGATCGGCTTCTCGCGCTACACCCCGCGCAAGGTCATAAAGCGGCTGTACGCGGTCCTGCACGGCGAGACCCTGGACGAGCGCAAGGTCAGGGAAAAGGGCGAGCAGCCCGAACCCGAAGAGGAGCCGATCGTCGCCTCGGGCGTGGAGATCGGCAAGAAGCCCAAGGCGGACGGATTGCAGATATCCGGCGTGGACAACGTGCTCGTGCGCTTCGCCAGCTGCTGCAACCCGCTGCCCGGCGAGCCGATCATCGGCTACATCACCCGTGGCCGGGGCGTGACCGTGCACCGCATCGACTGCCCCAACGTCGGCAATTTCGAGGACGAGCGCCTCATCCAGGTCAGCTGGGAGGGCGTGGAGGAGAAGCCGTATCCGGCCAAGGTCAAGATCAAGTGCCTGAACAAGCCCGGCATGCTCGGGCGCATCTGCAACATGCTCGCGGACATGGACGTGAACATCGACTCCGGCAACTTCGAGTCCAAGGTGGACGGCACCTCGCTGCTCAACTTTACCGTGGAGGTCAAGGACCTGGACCAGCTCTATTCGGCCCTGGCCGAAGTCAAGAAGCTCAAGGCGGTCACCGAGGCCATCCGCGTCTCCTGACCGGAGGAATCCAGATAGACGGCAAAAGGCCCGCTTTTGAGCGGGCCTTTTCTTTTGGGGGGCGCAGAGGGCTAGTTGATGGTCCGGATCCGGATCGTGTACTCTTGGACCGATCCCCGGTTGGTGTACCGTTCCTTGACCATCACGGGGCGACGGACCGGGACGCGGCGTCCGGCCACATGGCGCGCCCGGTGATGGTGGAACCGCTGTCCGTAACGGTGGCCCGGGCGGGGGGCCCATTGCGCATGGCGGTGTACGTTCCTGTGCCCCCAACCCGGTCCATGAACCATGGTCCGAGGCATGACCATGTGTCTGGCCTGGCCCGGCGGGATCCGGTGGTTGCCGGGACCGGCCCAGGCCGGGGCGGAAAGGGTGAGCAGGCACAGGGTCACGGTGATGAAGAGAATGCGTCGCATGGTGTCTCCTGGTGTTGCGGGTTGCGTCGCCTGACACAAGGCAAGGGGTGTGCCGTTGGTAACACGCTGAATTAAAGGTTCTTAATGACAGCATCTCAGTGGGTGAAGCGCAGTGTTTGCGCACGCGAGCGCCAGGTTGGAACGGTCCGCCCGTCGGCCGGGGGAGGGGGAGCAACGGGAAGACCCCGCCTGGCGGAGCGGGGTCTTCGGCTTGGGGAGGATGTTGGGGATGGTCGTATGGCTTACTTTTCGTGGCACTGGCCGCAGCTCACCGGCACCGCCTTGCCCGCCTTCTTCAGGGGCTTGTGGCAGCCGACACAGCTGCGGTCGGAGTTCTTGGCGTGGAAGGCCGTGTAGAAAGCGGTCTCGCCCTTCTTGCCGGGTTGGTCGTGGCAGCCGGGTGCCGCACAGCTTTGGATTTCGGACTTGCCGTCCCAGGTGTGGTGACAGGTGACGCACAGGACGTCGGCCGCGCCGTGCCGTGCGTGGGAAAAACCGACCAGGGCCTTGCTCGCCTTGATCCCCTCAGGCGGGCCGAGTCTGAGATCGCCGGGCGCCTGTGGGGCGGCCGGGGCCAGGCTCGCGCCCAGGAGCAACGCGCAGAGGGACAGGGTGACGGTCGAAAAGCGGGACATGCGAACCTCCAGCGGTTGTCGTTGAATGCCGCAATGTCCGTCGCAATGGACGTGCCAAGAGAAACATTTTGTTATTCCGGTACGTTGTAATCACATGAAAACGCGCAACGTACCGTTTTTGCGCGCCCTTGCGCAGATTTGCCGGACAGGAACCGTGCCCGGGCAGGGAAAGAGGGCGGCGTGCCGGAAACAAAAAAGGGGGAGCGCGTCGGCGCTCCCCCTTCCGTATGGCGTTGTCGCGGACCGCGGCTACATCTCGATGCGCACGGTCTCGGGGCTGAGCCTGCGTTCCAGCCGCTTGGCGTACAGGCTCATGAAGTAGCTGAAGACGAAGTAGAGCACGGCCACGGTGGTGTAGATTTCGAACGGGTGAACCATGATCCGGTTGTTGACCGCGTAGGCCGCGCGGGTCAGTTCCATGACGCCGATGATATAGGCCAGCGAGGTGTCCTTGAAGTCGGCGATGAACATGCCGACCAGGGCGGGTAGCATCTGCTTGAGCGCCTGGGGCAGGATGATCTTGCGCATGGTCTGGAAGTAGGTCAGGCCGGACGCCTTGGCCGCCTCCACCTGGCCCGGGGGGATGTTCTCGATGCCGCCGCGCACGGTTTCGGCGATGTACGCTCCGAAGAAGAAGGTCAGGGCGATGGTGGCCGCCCAGAAGGCGTCCAGGTCCACTTTGAAAACGACCGGAAGGATGGCCTGGTAGAACCACAGGATGACCAGGATGAGCGGGATGCCCCGGATGATTTCGATGTACAGCAGGCTCGGGATGCGGAAGACGCGGTTTTTGGCGGTGCGTCCCATGCCGAGGACCAGGCCGATGAGAAAACTGCCGGCAATGGAGATGGCGGCCATGAGCAGGGAACCGGCCAGGCCGCCCAGGCCGAGGAAGAACTCGGTTTCATCGCCGTTGGGGAAGCGCCAGATGAGCAGGGTCTTGAGATTGGCCAGGATGATTTCCCAGTTGAAATGGAACACGGCCGTGCCGACCTCGTAGAGGACGTAGGCCAGGGCGGCCACGAACAGGGCCTTGAGGGCCCGGACGGTCTGTTTGCCGACCGTGCGCAGGGACTGCCTCAGGGGCGAGATCGTGCGCTGATCCGGGCTCTTGCGGAAATACCAGAAGACGTATTCGAGCTTGCGGCCCAGAAAGTCGAAGGGCCAGAAAAGGATGTCGGCCACCCTGCGCAGGGGGGTGAGCCGGTCCGGGGACATGATCTTGAGTCGTTCGTTGACGATGTAGAGAATGCCCGCGATGGCCAGTGACATGCCCAGGTAGACCAGGGTGGCCACGCTGAAGGACTCGAAGGTCCGGTAGGTCAGGGAGTATACCTCGGTCATGGACCAGCACAGTTCGGTCACGCCGATGGTCATGGCCAGGGAGGTATTCTTCATGTTGTTGAGGAACTCGCTGCCCAGCGGCGGGATGATCTCGCGGAAGGCCAGGGGCAGGATGACCTTGCGCAGGGTTTGGGGAAAGGTCAGGCCCGAGGAGTAGGAGGCCTCGAGCAGCCCCTTGGGAATGGACTGGATGCCCGCGCGGATGATCTCGGCCATGAACGCGCCGGTGAAGATACCGCAGCCCACCGTGGCGCACCAGAACTCGAAATGCATGTCGAACAGCTTGAAGCGGATATCCTCGGGAAAGGCGTAGGGCAGGGCGAAGTTCCAGAAAAAGAGCTGGATGAGCAGCGGGGTGTTGCGGAACAGCTCCACGTAGCAGGTGGAGAACCAGTAGACCGGCTTGAACTTGGACAGCCGGGCCAGGCCGAAGATGGTGCCCATGCCCAGGGCGATGATCGAGGAGTAGAGCGTGATGGTCAGGGTGGTGTTCAGCCCCTTGAGCATCAGCAGGCCCATGTGTCCGTATTGCCCCTCGTGAGAGAACACGGCCCAGTCGAAATCGTATTTGAATTCGAAGACGAAGGCGAAATAGTAGACCACCAGGGCGGTCAGGGCCACGAGGGTCGCATTCTGGACCGGAGGTTTTTCGAAATACCGTTTTAACATCGTGCTCTTTTTACGGAAGAGGGTCCCGGAGCGGTGCGCTCCGGGACCCGTTGTCATGCTTCGGGAAAGGGGCCTACGGCCACATCTCGATCTTGGAGGTCAGCGGGAACGGGTAGTCGGAATCCGGGCCGAACCACTTGTCGTAGATCTTCTTGTAGGTGCCGTCCTTCCAGATGTCCTGGAGGGTGAAGTTGATGGCGTCGCGCCAGGCGGAATCGTCCTGGGGCAGGCCGATGCCGTAGGGCTCGTCGGAGATGAAGTCGCCGACCAGTTCGTACTTGCCGGGCACCTTGGCGGCGTAGCCGAGCAGCAGGGTGGAGTCGGTGGAGATGGCCTGGACGCGGCCCGAGTTCAGGGCCTCGAACATGGCCACTTCGCCGTCATAGCCGGTGACCTGCGGGTTGGGGTTGCCCAGCTCCTGCAGATAGGCCTTGGCGTTGACGATGGAGGTGGTGCCCTGCATGGAACCGATCTTCATGTTGGCCAGGTCGGCGACGTCCTTGACCGTGCCCTTCCGGGCCAGGAACTTCTGGCCGTCGAAGAAGTAGGTGATGGAGAAGTCGATCTTCTCGTCGCGCACGCGCTTGTGGGTCATGTTGGACAGGACCATGTCCACCTTGGGCGGGTTGGTCTGGACAAAGGAAATACGGGTGTTGTTGTTGACCACGACCTTTTCGAGCTTGCAGCCGAGGCGCTTGGCGATCTCGGCGGCCATGTCGACGTCGAAGCCGACCCACTCGTTCTTGTCGTTGATGAAGCCGAACGGGATGCCCTGGTTGGACAGGCCGGCCTTGACGACCTTGGTGGACATGACGCGGTCGTAGGTGGGACCGGCGAACGCAACCGAAGCGGCCAGGACCAGCAGCGCGGCCATGGCGGTGATTTTGAGAACTCTCATTTACCTCTCCTGGTTGATGAGTCGTATGAAAAAGCCCTTGTCGGACACCGTGTCCGGCAAGGGCATAAATCCTTATTAGTGGCTGAGAATCTTGCTGAGGAAATCCTTGGTTCGGTCGGATTGCGGGTTGTGGAAGAATTCCTCCGGCGTGTTCTCCTCGATCAGGTACCCGTCGTCCATGAAGATGACCCGGTCCGCCACTTCCCGCGCGAATCCCATCTCGTGGGTCACGCAGACCATGGTCATGCCTTCGCGGGCCAGGGACTTCATGACGTCCAGGACCTCGTTGATCATCTCGGGGTCGAGCGCGGACGTGGGCTCGTCGAAGAGCATGATCTTGGGCTGCATGGCCAGACCCCGGGCGATGGCCACGCGCTGCTGCTGGCCGCCGGAGAGCTGGGACGGGTAGGACCCGGCCTTGTCCGGGATGCCGACCTTGCCGAGCAGGTCCATGCCGATGGCCGTGGCGTCGCCCCGGCTCATGCCGCGAACGAGCGTCGGCGCCAGGGTGATGTTCTCCATGACCGTCATGTGCGGGTAGAGATTGAACTGCTGGAAGACGAAGCCGACCTCGGCGCGCAACAGGGTCATGTTGGTGCGCGGGTCGGACACGTTCATGCCGTCCACCAGGATGTCCCCCTCCTGGATGGGCTCCAGCCGGTTGATGCAGCGGATCATGGTGGACTTGCCGGACCCGGAAGGCCCGCAGACCACCACCACTTCGCCCTTGGTGATATTGAGATTGATGTTCTTGAGGACCTGGAAGTCCCCGTACCACTTGTTGACGCCTTTGAAAGAAATCACAGCGAACTCCGAAATAAAAATGGGCAAAAGCCAAGAGGATTTTCTAACAGGGAACCGGCTGAAAAGCAATCAAAATTCTGCCCTCGGGCGGTAGCACTGAACCTTGTTCTGTGTCGGTCCGCAGGCAAAGAACGCTTCCGCCGGACGGCCTGGCCGTCCGGCGGATATTCAGCATTCCGTGAAGCTTAGGGCCAGTCCGGCCTCGGAGGTCTCCTTGTACTTGCCGGACATGTCCCGGCCGGTCTGGGCCATGGCCCGGATGGCCTTGTCCAGGTCCACCTTCTGGTAGCTTTCGTCCAGGGTCGAGGCGATCAGGTAGGCGTTGAACGCCTTGACCGCGCCCATGGCGTTGCGCTCGATGCACGGGATCTGCACGAACCCGCCCACCGGGTCGCAGGTCAGCCCCAGGTGGTGCTCCAGGGCGATCTCGGCCGCGTTCTCCGTGACCTGGAAGCGATAGCCTCGGGCGTAGGCGATCATGGCCGCGGCCATGGTCGAGGCCACGCCCACCTCGCCCTGGCAGCCCACCTCGGCCCCGGAGATGGAGGCGTTGTGCTTGCACAGGAAACCGATGGCGCAGGCGGCCAGCAGCCCCTCGCGCAGTTCGGTCTGCAGGGCCCCGGTGTGGCGCTTGAGCATGAAGATGATGGCCGGGATGACGCCCGCCGCCCCGCAGGTGGGAGCGGTGACCACGCAGTGCCCGGCCGCATTTTCTTCGGAGGCGGCCAGGGCGTAGGCGTTGAGCGCCTTGATGAAGCCGGGCCCCTGGAAGTACTCCTGGCGGGCACGGTTGTACATGGCCGCAGCCTTGCGCTGCAGTCCGATGGGGCCGGGCAGCACGCCCGAGGTCTGAATGCCGGTCTCCACGGCCTGCTCCATGACCGAGATGATGTGGTCCAGCCCCATGTTGATCTCATCCTCGGTGGCTCCGGTGATGGACATCTCGTTGGCCAGAATGAGCTCGTGCAGGCGGATGGACCGCTCGCACAGGTGCTTCTTCAATTCGGCCATGGTCGAGTAGGGGTAGACGGGGTCGCCCCGCTGCGGTTCCTCCCAGCCCTCCCAGCGAAGGAAGCCCCCGCCCACGGAGTAGTAGATGCGCTCCAGCAGGACCGTATCCCCGGCCTTGAGCCGGAAGATCATGGTGTTGGGATGGGCGTAGTCGTGCTGCACCGCGTCCATGATGATCTCACCCGGCGCAAAGGGCAGGAACTTGACGCCCAGGTCCAGGTCGAAGGGTTTATCCTTGTCCATGAACCGTTCCAGGGTGTCGGCTCCGCAGGTGTCGGGCTGGGAACCGAGCATGCCGGACAGGATCGCCCTGGGCGTGCCGTGGCCCTCGCCCGTGGCGGACAGGGAGCCGAACAGCCTGATCTCCAGGCCGTCGGCCCGCTTGCGGTCCGCCTCGGGCAGCTCCCGTATGAGCCGCATGAAGTCGAACCCGGCCTTCATGGGGCCGATGGTGTGCGAACTGGACGGGCCGGGGCCGATCTTGAGCAGTTCGAATATGGACGTGGTGACGGGCACCATCTCGATTTCTCCTGGCAAAGGGTTACCCGAGCGCCTTCACCTTGCGGCGCATGGCGTGCAGGATCGGTTCGGTATAGCCGTTGGGCTGGCTCGCGCCCTCGAAGATCAGGTCGCGGGCGGCCTGGAAGGCAATGCTTTTGTCGAAGTCCGGGGCCATGGGGCGGTAGGCCGGGTCGTTTTGGTTCTGGCGGTCGACCACCTCGGCCATGGCCTTGAGGGTGGCCAGCACGGCCTCTTCGGTGCAGACGGAGTGTCTGAGCCAGTTGGCCAGGTGCTGGCTGGAGATGCGCAGGGTGGCCCGGTCCTCCATCAGCCCCACGCCGTTGATGTCCGGAACCTTGGAGCAGCCCACGCCCTGGTCCACCCATCGGACCACGTAGCCGAGGATGGACTGGCAGTTGTTGGCCAGCTCCCGGGCCACGTCGTCCTCGGACGGGCGGCCGTCGCGCATGAGCGGCAGGGTGGTCAGGGCGTCCAGGGAGGCGCGCATCTTCCCGGCCAGCTTGAGCTGGCGCTCGAAGACGTCCACCTGGTGGTAGTGTAGGGCGTGCAGGGTGGCCGCCGTGGGCGAGGGCACCCAGGCGCAGTTGGCCCCGGCCATGGGATGCGCTCCCTTGGTCTCGACCATCTCCTTGAGCATGTCCGGCTTGGCCCACATGCCCTTGCCGATCTGGGCCTTGCCCGAGAAACCGCAGGCCAGGCCGATGTCCACGTTCCAGTCCTCGTAGGCCGCGATCCACGGTTCGTTCTTGATGGCCTCCTTGCGGACCACGGGGCCGGCCTCCATGGCCGTGTGGATTTCGTCGCCCGTGCGGTCCAGGAAGCCGGTGTTGATGAAGATGACCCGGTCCTTGGCCGCCCGGATGCACTCCTTCAGATTCAGGGTGGTCCGCCGTTCCTCGTCCATGATGCCGACCTTGAGGGCCAGGGCGGGCATGCCCAGCGCCTTTTCCACGGCCGCGAACAACTCGCAGGTGAAGGCTACCTCCTTGGGGCCGTGCATCTTGGGCTTGACGATGTATACGCTGCCGGTCTTGCTGTTGCGCCAGCGGCCGCCGCCCTTCAGGTCGTGCAGGAAGATCAGACCGGTGGCCAGGGTGTCCAGGATACCCTCGGGCACTTCCTCTCCATCCAGAAGCACCGCGTCGGTGGTCATCAAATGGCCCACGGTGCGGACCAGCATCATGCTTCGGCCGGACAGGGTCACGCTCCCGCCGCCGGGCGCGCTGTAGGTCCGGTCGTCGTTCAGGGCGCGGGTCACGGTCTTGCCGCCCTTGTCGAAGCTGGCCGTCAGGTCGCCCTTGATCAGGCCGAACAGGTTCAGATAGGTCTGCCCCTTGTCCTCGCCGTCGACCACGGCCACGGAGTCCTCGCAGTCGAGGATGGTGGACATGGCCGATTCCAGGACCACGTCCTTGATGCCCGCCGGATGGTCGCGGCCAACGGGGTGCTCGGGGTCGAATTGCAGTTCGATGTGCAGGCCGTTCTTGGCGAAGAGCAGGGACTTGAGCGCGCCGTCCTCTTCGGCATAACCCGCGAACTGGGCCGGGTCACGCAGGGCGGTGGTCTCGCCGCCGGTCAGGGTCACGGCCACCTGCTTGCCGGACGGGCCGTCCACGACCTCGAACGCGGTCGCGTTGCTGTGCGACCCCTCGGCCAGGGGCACGGCCACGTCCAGGTGGGCGGCGGCCCAGGCCATGACCTTCTGGCCGCGCACCGGGTCGTATCCCTTGCTCGGGACCTCGTCCCTTTCGATCACGTCCGAGCCGTAGAGCGCGTCGTACAGGCTGCCCCATCGGGCGTTGGCCGCGTTCAGGGCGAACCGGGCGTTGGTCGCCGGGACGACCAGCTGCGGCCCCGCGATGGTCGAGATCTCCGGGTCCACGTTCTCCGTGGTGATGGCGAAGTCCCCGCCCTCGGGCACGAGATAGCCGATCTCGCGCAGGAAGGCGTGATAGGTCCGTTTGTCGCCGGGCTGGCCGGGGTGCGCCCGGTGCCATTCGTCCATGGCCGCCTGGATGCGGTCGCGTTCGGCCAGCAGTTCCCTGTTGCGCGGGGTGAAGTCCCGGAACACGGTTTCGGCGCCTGCCCAGAAAGCGGTTTCATCCAGTCCGGTTCCGTCCAAAATCGTCTTGATGGCTTCGGCAAGAGCCTGGTGCACGGACAGCTTGCCTGCCTGAATTCTTTGCTTCACGTCTACTCCTGGTGCTCTGGTTTGAAAACGGTCTCCTCAGGGAGACATCCTTTCCAGATTGCCCTGAGATGTACGGTATTGCAACTACAACCGACTTTTTTTGGCACCAAATCTTGGATATTTAGGGACTGTTTTTTTATGATACTGCCCGTGTGGCTCCGCTGGAATGAAAATTGTAACCGGTTCTCGTTGATATGGAATTTTTGACGGTCCGCCAGGCCGCTGACCGAACAAGGAACGAGCATGCCGCTGAGTGTTGTCATTCCGGTCTTCAACCAGTTTTCCCTGACGCGCGATTGCCTGCGCTCCCTGCGCGAACACGCGCCGGAGACGGACTACGAGGTCCTCGTGGTGGACAATGGCTCCACGGACGAAACCGCCACCGGCCTCGATCCTCTGGGCGCGGAGCTGTTCGGCGACCGATTCAGGGCAATCCACCTGCCCGAAAACCGTAATTTCGGACCTGCCTGCAACCTCGGGGCGCAGGAGGCCACGGGTGATTTTCTGTTCTTTTTGAATAACGATACCTTGTTGACACCAGGGTGGTATCCGCCTCTGGCCGAGGCCCTGATGGACGGTTGCGGCGGGGTCGGGCCGCTGCTGATGTATCCGGCCCGCGGACCGCTGCCGGTGGATCGGATCCAGCACCTGGCCGTGGTCTGTGAACCGCAATTGCACTTCCGGCATCTGTATGAACTCTTTCCGGTCACCCATCCGGTGGCACACCGGCCCCGTTCCCCGCAGTTCCTGACCGGCGCGGCCCTGCTGCTTCCCAGGCGGGTCTTCCTCGAGGCGGGCCGATTCCATGAGGGGTACGCCAACGGGGCCGAGGACCTGGAGCTGTGCGTGCGCATCCGGCAGACGGGCCGTTCCCTGCGTTGCGTCCCGCAGAGCCGCGTCTACCATCTCCAGGGCCGGACGCAGGGCCGCTATGCCCACGAGTCTGATAACGCCCGGCTGTTCAAGGAACGAAACCTGTGGGACATCTATCCTGATTTTCATCTGCGGCTCAAGGAAGACGGCTATGAGATGGCCCTCAACGAGTGCCAGATGCCCTATGCCCGACTGCCCCGGCGGCGGGCGGAAATCCTGGACCGGGCGTTCGGCCGCGATTCGGGGGTGCCGGACAGGGCGGTCTGCCTGGCCATGATGGAGCGCGAGCCGCTCTACGGCCCGGCCTACGAACGGCTGGCCGACCTGTGCGAGGCGCAGGGCGACCTGTCCGTGCTCGCCGAGGTCCGCTTCCTCCAGGCCCGGCTCTTTCCCCGCCGCGAGGCCGGGGTCCGATTCCTGGACGCCGCCGTCCGCGCGGGGGACGAACGTTTGCGCCGGGAGGGGCAAAATATCGTCGAGTCCTACGTCCGGCTGGCCGCTGACCCGGAGTTGCCCGCCAAGGCGCGGGAGATGGCGGAATTCGGCCGGCGCCTGGAGCAGCCCGTTCTGACGGAACTCTATGCCGGTTGGCTGGGCGGAAGGGGATTGGACGCCTTGCATTGACCCGCGACTTGCCGGCCGCGGCGACCAGGGGGCGCCGGCTTCCGGGCCGAGCGCCGCTTGTGGTTGACTCTTTTGCGGAAGGGGGACGCCGCTATCGTCCGGCCGCGTCCAGGATGCGCTTCCACAGCCGTTCCAGGGGCACGGGCTTGTGCAGGAAGTCGAAGGCCCCGGCCTCCAGGGACTGCATGTGGCGGGTCATGTCCCCCTCGCCGGTGAGCAGGATGACCTCGGTGGACGGGAAGTTCTTGCGGATGATCTTCAGCGTCTCGAGCCCGTTCAGGTCGGGCATGTTCATGTCCAGCAGAACCACGTCCACAGGGTCGGTTTCCAGGACGGCGTAAGCCTCGACCCCGCCTTCCGCTGTACTGACCAGCGCACCGAGATGGCCCAGCCGTTTGGCCAGGGTTTCCACGAAAGCGGCCTCGTCGTCGACGAGCAGTATGCGGATGGGGACGGTCATGGCGCGGGTTCTCCTGTTGTGCTTCTTACAATGAACATGCCAGCGGTTGAAAACGCAACACGTCTTGATACTTTTTTCTCCATTTGTCGAGTCCGGGATAAGACTATTGATTTGAGTATGTTGTATGGGCATGGTTCGGAAGGAACCACCGCCCATTCCACGCGCTTCGAAATAATATTCCAAGGCTATTCAGGTGACTGCCGCCAGGAGTGGGGCGTTTTTACCCGTTGTGAGTCGCGACAGTTGCAGGTGCCCCCTGTGGCGGGGCCTTGCGGGTGGAATCTCGCCATCGGCACCTTTTGTACCATCGGGGCAAAATGTACCGATTTTGGCCGTAAAACAGGGTCGAAGGAGGATTTCGTCCGTTGACGGCGGACAGTCCGGGGCTTTGTGGATGGCGGAAGGAGTTTGAATAAAGTGAGGTATCTCAAGATGTAATCACATCAGAGATGGGGTCGCCGGGCAGAGGCCGGGGACGGGATCGTGGCACACGGATTGCTCATGGCAGGACAGGCAGAGGTATTGGGTATCGGGCAGCGAGCCCGGGACTGCGACCGAGAGCGGGGCCATGCATCCTGAAAAGAAGTCCTCCTACGACAACCTGTCGCGCAACCTGTCGCTGACGGTCATCACGGTGTCCTTTGCTCCGCTCATCCTGGTGGGCGGGCTCATCTTCCATCAGTTCCGTTCCATATATACTGAGAAGGTCTTCGCCCACCTGGCCGAGGTGGTGGACAAGCACGCGGCCGACATCAACACCTTTCTGCGGGACAAGCTCACCGAAGTCCAATACGTCAGCCGGACCTCGTCGTTCGACCATCTGGCCACCTCGAGCCACCTGGCCATGGCCCTGCGCGGGATGCAGCAGCAGTACGGCCGCATCTTCGTCGACCTGGGCGTGGTCGACAGCCACGGCCGCCAGGTGGCCTATGCCGGTCCGTTCAGCCTTTTGGGCGCGGACTACTCGGGGGCGGACTGGTTCCGCAACTCCAAGGAGAGCGACGCCATCATCAGCGACGTCTTCGAGGGGTTGCGCCAGTCCCCCCACTTCATCATTTCCGTCAGCCAGGGGCGAGGCGAGGCGCGCTGGACCCTGCGCGCGACCATCGACTTTCTGGCCTTCAGCTACCTGGTCCAGAACATCCGTATCGGCGAGACCGGGTTCGCCTACATCCTGAACAGCCGGGGCGTGTACCAGACCCGGCCCAGGGACGAGCGCAACCAGGATCTGGAACTGACCCCGCGCCGCCAGCTCGGGCGGGTGGGCTCCCTGGCCGGGGTGTCCATCTTCGAGTCCGTGGACCGCGAGGGCGACGCCTACGTCACGGTGACCGCGCCCATCAAGGGCGGGGAGTGGCAGCTGGTCTACCAGCAGAAGTCCTCGGACGCCTTTTCGGCCATGACCCGCACCGAACTCGTCACCCTGGGCATCTTCCTCATCGGCGGCCTGGCCATCGTGGTCATGGCCCTGCTCATCTCCCGCAAGCTGGTGGTCCGTTTCCAGGCCATCGACCAGGAGTCCGAGCTCATGAGCAAGCAGATCGTGGAGACCGGCAAGCTGGCGGCCATCGGCGAGCTGGCAGCGGGCATCGCACACGAGATCAACAATCCGGTGGCCATCATGATCGAGGAGGCGGGCTGGGTCAGCGACCTCATGGAGGACGAGGGCGGCGAACTGCCGTCCTACGCCGAAATCCAGCGGGCGCTGACCCAGGTGGGCAACCAGGGGCGGCGGTGCAAGGACATCACCCACAAGCTGCTCTCCTTCGCCCGGCAGAGCGACTCCCGGGCGACCGAGATGTCGGTGCCCGAATTCATCCGCGAGGTGGTCGACATCTCCATGCAGCAGGCCCGTTTCGCCCAGGTGGAGTTCGACCTGGACCTGGACGAGACCATGCCGCGTATTTCGGCCTCGGCCACCGAACTGCAACAGGTTCTGCTCAACCTGGTCAACAACGCCATCCAGGCCATGGAGCCCGAGGGCGGCAGGCTGTCCATCGGCTGCGCCATGGACGAGGGACAGGCGGCCATCACCGTGGCCGACACCGGGCCCGGCATTCCGGCGGCCAACCTGGGCCGTATCTTCGACCCGTTCTTCACCACCAAGCCGGTGGGCAAGGGGAGCGGCCTGGGATTGTCCATATGTTTCGGAATTATCCACCAGATGGGTGGAGAGATAGACGTGGAAAGCACAGTGGGCAGGGGCACCCGGTTCACCATCCGTCTGCCGGTGCCGCCGCCCGCACGGCAACCTGAAACGCGACAGGAGATGAGACATGACTGATGCCACTGTGTTGATCGTGGACGACGAGCGCGGGTTCGTCGAGACCATGGCCAAGCGGCTCGAAAAGCGCAACATGACGGTTTTCCAAGCCTTTGACGGTGACGAGGCCATGGCCCGGCTGGCCGAGCAGCCGAGTATCCAGGTGGTCATCCTGGATATGAAGATGCCCGGCAAGGACGGCCTGGTCGTCCTGCAGGAGATCAAGGAGGCCCATCCCCTGGTCGAGGTCATCATGCTGACCGGCCACGCCACGGTCCCCTCGGCGGTCGAAGGCATCCAGCACGGGGCCTACGACTACCTGATGAAGCCGTGCAGCTTCGAGGACCTGAACCAGAAGATCGCCGAGGCCGTCGAGCTCAAGAGCGAGCACGAGGAAGAAGCCGTGGAGGCCCGGCTGAGCGACATCACCGGGCGCATGGGGTAGCGGCGTGGACAGGGCCAGAGAAATCTCCGGCGGACCGGATCGCGACGTGCGCCTGCTCATCGTGGACGATGAGACAGGGTTCGCCGAGGTCCTGTGCAAGCGCATGCGCCGCCGGGGCGTGGAGGCGGCGTCGGCGGAAAGCGGCGACGAGGCGGTCCGGCTGCTGCGCCGCGAGGAGTTCGACGTGGCCATCGTGGACCTCAAGCTCCAGGGCATGAACGGAATCGAGATCCTCAAGGTCTTCCGGCTGATGGTCCCGGAAATGCCGGTGCTCATGCTTACCGGCCACGGCAGCGAGGAGGCCCGCGACGAGTGCATCAAGCTCGGCGCGGCGGGCTATCTGTCCAAGCCCGTGGAGTTCGACAGACTGCTCGACAAGGCGCTGGAATTGAGCGCCGGAAGGGAGCGGGCATGAACGGCGTGAGGGTGCTGCTCATTGACGACGAGGGCGGGTACACCGATGCCCTGGCCAAGCGTCTTGACCGCAGGGGGCTGTCCGTGGCCACTGCGGGCGGTGGGGCGCAGGCCCTCGAGATCATGGGCCAAAGGTCCTTTGATGTGATCCTGCTCGACATCAAGATGGCGGGCATGGACGGGATCAAGACCCTGAGCGCCATCAAGCGGCAACACCCGGAGGTGGAGGTGGTCATGCTGACCGCCCATGCCGACACGGACATCGTTATTTCCAGTCTGGCCATGGGGGCGTTCGATTACCTTATGAAGCCGGCGGACGTGGAGGAACTGGTCCGCAAGATCGAAGATGCGGCCATGAAAAAAAGAAGCAATTCGAAGTGATCGGCCCGAGGGTGGGTGCTTCGGACGGGTTGAACAAAACAAGAGGAAGCGAGGATAGTCATGCGATTTTTCAGCCAATGGGGTAGATTCATGATGGCCGGGGCCGGAGCCCTTGCCCAGTGGGAGATCGACAACGCCAAGTCCATAGTGGGCAGCCGCAAGAAGCTGCTGCTCATCGGGCTGATGATCATACCCATCATCCTGATCGGCGTGGCCTTTGCCGACGACATCGGCCCGGCCCTGCCGCATCTGCTCGGCGGCAAGAAGGCCTATAGCCCGGCCTTCTACAGCCTGGGCATCTTCATGGTCTCCATCGCCATCGGCGTGGGCGCGGGACTGATCACCGGCTGCATCGGCGCGGGCGGCGGCTTCATCATCGCCCCGGCGCTCATGTCCGCCGGCATCAAGGGCATCCTGGCCGTGGGCACAGACCTGTTCCACATCTTCGCCAAGGCGATCATGGGCAGCGTCATCCACCGCAAGCTCGGCAACGTGTCCGTGTCCCTGGCCGTGGTCTTCCTGGTCGGGGCCGTGCTCGGGGCCACGGCGGGCGGCGTCATCAACCGCGTGCTCTACGAGATCAACCCGATCCTGAGCGACGCCTTCATCACCACCGTCTATTCGCTGATGCTCGGCTTCCTGGGCTTCTACGCCCTGGCCGACTTCCTGCGTTCGCGCAAGGCGGACAAGGGCGGCGACGCCCACGGCGGCGGGGAAGGGGCCGAACTCGGAGCCCTGTGCCGCAACCTGCAGGACGTCAAGTGCCCGCCCATGATCAAGTTCGACCAGGACCTGGTCGCCGGCGGCCGCCAGATCTCCTGGATATTCCTGGTCCTGTCCGGCGCGCTGGTCGGCCTGGCCGCGGGCATCATGGGCGTGGGCGGCGGCTTTCTGACCTTCCCGATCTTCGTTTACGTGCTCGGCGTGTCCTCCATGACCACGGTGGGTACCGACATCTTCCAGATCGTGTTCACGGCGGGCTTCGCGTCCATCACCCAGTACGCCATCTACGGCTTCATCTTCTACACCCTGGCCATGGGCATGCTCATCGGTTCGCTGCTGGGCATCCAGATCGGCGCGCTGGTGACCAAGATCGTGCCCGGCATCACCATCCGGGGCTTCTACGCCATGGCCGTGCTGGCCGGTTTCATGAACCGGATATTCGCCCTGCCGAGCAAGCTGGCCGATATGGACATCATCTCGCTCTCGCCAGGCGCCGGGGCCGTGCTCAACACCATCGGCATCTGGGCGTTCTTCATCGTCATCGGCGGGTTCTCCGTCTGGGTGGTGGGCACCTTCCTGATGAACATTTCCAAGCTCAAGAGAAAGGAGGCCTAAGGCCATGATCTACAACAAGAAGGAATTCTACGGCGGGGCGAGCCTGCTGGTGGTCTTTTTCGTGATCCTGTTCATGATGTTCCAGCCCATCTACCACGGGCACAACGGCATGCAGTTTTTGGACAATCTCTACAACTCCATCTCCAAGGGGTCCATCAACTACTCCTCGCAGTTGAAGGACGACATGGCCAAGTTCGACGGCAAGGCCATAGACGTGACCCTGAACTACGGCACCGAAGTCCAGGCGGCCCAGTCGGCCGACATGTTCGCCAAGGCCGGGGCGCAGGCTTCGGCCGACGGCAAGGCGCTGCATCTGGCCGGTTCCCTGGGCGCGATCCTGAAGAGCAGCCTGGACGACGCCCAGGTCATGTACGACAACGACGGCGAGGCCATCCAGGCCCGGTACGGCATTGAGCCGCGCCGCGTCCTGTACAACTGGTGGATATCCTACAAGCTGATGAACAAGGCCTTGGGCAACCAGAAGGAATTCGCGGCGGCCAAGGCCGTGGACACGGTCCAGACCAAGTCGGTGGAGGCCTCCTACAACTACTACGGGGTCGAGGCCCAGAGCATCACGGACGACATAGGCCTGGTCATCTTCTCCCTGGTCTTCTATGTGCTTTACACCTTGTGGTACGGGTTCGCCATCCTGTTCGTCTTCGAGGGATGGGGACTCAAGCTCAGTCACTAAGTCTCGGAATGCGCATCATACCCTAGCCCTGCGCGGTCCGGCGGCCTCCCCCGGCCGTCGGACCGCGTCCCGAGCCATGAGGGGATTTACTCCTGTCCGAAATGATTGTATTTTCTTCACATGAGGAAGCGTGCATGAATCTCCAGAACTATTACGACACCGTTATGGAGCTGACCCACGGCATCGTGGTCACGCTCGATCTCGACGGGGGGATCATCCACGGCAACTCCGAGCTGGAGCACCTCTCCGGGTATCATCTCCAGGAACTGGCGGGCCGCGACTGGTTCGAGGTCTTCATCCCCAGGGACGAGCGGGACATGGCCCGGCGCGCCCTGCTCGAGAGCGTCCAGGACAGGGGAGTGACCGCCTTTGCCGGACGCATCCGGGCCAAGGACGGGGACACGGTCTACGTCAACTGGAACCTCAAGCCGCTGACCGACTCCAACGGCGAGATCGTCAGCCTGCTGTGCGTGGGCCAGGACGTGACCGACCTGGTCCTGCGCGAGAAGGGCCTTTTGCGCGAGCGGTTCACGCTGCTTGAGCGCAACAAGGAGCTCAACTGCCTCTATTCCCTGAGCCAGCTCATGGGCGAGATCCACCGGACCATGGACGACCTCCTGACCCAGGTGGTGGAACTGCTCCCGGCGGCCTTCCAGAACCCGGAGATGACCTACGCCCGGCTGCGCCTCGGGCACAAGATCTACGAGACCCCGGGCTTCGAGGAGAGCGATTTCATGCTCAAGTCCGACCTGGTGATCAACGGCGAGAAGCGCGGGTCGCTGACGGTCGCCGTGCGCAACGACGCGGCCCGGCCCGGTTTTCTGGAGGACGAGCGGGACCTGTTCACCACCGTGGTCCAGCAGGTGGTCATCCTGGTCTCCAAACGGGAGACGCGGTTGGCCAAACAGGAGCTGGAGCGCCAGCTCAGGCAGTCGGACCGGCTGGCCAAGATCGGCCAGTTCTCCGCCGGGGTGGCCCACGAGATCAACGAGCCCCTGGCCAACATCCTCGGCTTCGCCGAACTCGCCCTGCAGAGCCCGGACCTGCCCGAGCAGGTTGCCACGGACCTGAACAATATCGTGGAGTCCTCCCTGCACGCCCGCGAGATCATCCGCAAGCTCATGTTTTTCGGCCGCCAGCTACCGCCCCAGCCCGCGTTCATCGACTTCAACGACACGGTGGAGCAGGCCCTGCGCATCACCGAATCCGGGGCCCGGCGCGGCGACATCGAGATCGTCCGGGAGTATGACCGGAGCCTGCCCAAGATATTGGCCGATCCCCAGCACATGAAGCAGGTGGTGGTCAATCTGGTGGTCAACGCCATCCAGGCCATGGTCGACGGCGGTACCGTGACCGTCCGAACCATCGGGCTCGACAGCGACGCCTACCTGGTGGTGGAGGACACCGGCCCGGGCATGACCCCGGACGTGCTCAAGATGATCTTCACCCCGTTTTTCACCACCAAGGACGTGGACAAGGGTTCCGGCCTGGGGCTGTCCGTGATACACGGCATCGTCAAGGCCCACGGGGGATTCATTCAGGTGGAAAGCTCGCCGGACGGGGGGACCAGGGTGGAGGTCGCCTTTCCCTGCCATCTGCGCGACCCGGAGGATGAGCCATGAGCAGGACTGTCCGCATTCTCGCGGTGGACGACAGCAAATCGACTCTGGAGGTGCTCAAGCGCAATCTCGTGCCCGCGGGCTACGAGGTTTTTACCTGCGGCCGGGTGGACGAGGCCGTTGCCCTGCTCGAGGACCTGGTCATCGACCTGGTCATCACCGACTACCGCATGCCCGCGGCCTCGGGGTTGGATTTGATCAAGCACGTGCGAGCCAACCTGCCGGACGTGGAAATCATGATGATAACCGGCTACCCGTCCATTCCCGGCGCGGTGGAGGCCATCAAGGACGGGGCGGGGGAGTACCTGGCCAAGCCGTTTACCACCGAGGAGCTGCTTTCGTCCGTGGGGCGCATCGTGGAGCGGCTGCAGCGCAGGCGGGTCCTGGCCTCGGCCGACACTCCACCCGACAATTTCGGGATCATCGGCACCTCTCCGGAGATGGAACTGGTCTTCCAGCGCATCGGCAAGGCCGCGGCTTCGGACGCCAACGTGCTCATCAACGGCGAGTCCGGCACCGGCAAGGAGCTGGTGGCCCGGGCCGTGCACTACAACAGCGACCGGCGGACCGCGTCGTTCGTGCCGGTCAACTGCACGGCCATCCCGGACAGCCTGGTGGAGAGCGAGCTGTTCGGCCACGTCAAGGGGGCCTTCACCGGGGCCAAGGAGTCCAGGGCGGGCTTCTTCGAGGTCGCCAACGGCGGGTCCATTTTCCTGGACGAGATCGGCGACGCCAGCCCGACCATGCAGGCCAAGCTGCTGCGGGTCCTCCAGTCCAAGGAGTTCTGCAAGGTGGGGTCGAGCATCGTCAAGACCGTGGACGTGCGCATCCTGGCCGCCACCCACAAGGACCTGCGGCGCATGGTCGGGGAGGGCTCTTTCCGCGAGGACCTGTTCTACCGGATCAACGTCATCGACATCAACGTGCCGCCCCTGTCCGAGCGCGAGGACGACATACTCGTGCTCATCAACCATTTTCTGGCCGAGTTCTCCAGGGCCATGCACCGCGAGCCGCCGACCATCTCGGACGAGGCCCTGCACGCCATGCGCCGTTTCGACTGGCCCGGCAACGTCCGCGAGCTGGAGAACCTCATCCAGCGGCTGGTGGTCATCGTGGATCACGACACCATCGAGATCACGGACCTGCCCGAAGCCATGCGCTTCAGCCTGCCGCGCGAGGGCAGCGTCAACCGGACCCTGGAGGAAGTGGAGCTCGAACACATCCGCAACGTCCTGGTCATGACCGGAGACAACAAGACCCGCGCGGCCGAGATCCTCGGCATCAACCGCAAGACCTTGCGGGAAAAACTCAAGCGCTTCGAAGGGATGGCCGGGCAGGGCGAATAGCCCATCCCGGCCGCCCCGGGGTGAACCTTTGGGGTTGACCCGGCCCTGTCCTTATGCGAAAGGGCCGGACGGCGTTGACCTGTCCGCACAGTCGGGTATGGTGCAACGCACAACCATATCCAAGGCGCATCATGGCTTTCAACGTGGAAAAATACCTCAGCAGCCACGTCCGGCATGGCATGAAGGTCGGACTGGCCAGCGTTCTGGCCTACGTCGGGGCGGAACTTATCGGCCTGCCCTACGGGTACTGGGCGGTCATCACCACGGTCATCGTCATGCAGATGCATGTGGCCGACTCCATCCAGATGTGCCTGTACCGGTTCACCGGCACGGCCATCGGCGCGGGCATGGGCATCCTGATGATCCTCGTCTTCCCGCCCACCCACCTTTATACGCTCATCGCCGTGTTCGTGGGCACGGGCGTATGCGCCTACCTGACCCGCTACGACGCGCGCTACCGCATGGCGGCCATCACCATGGCCATCGTCTTCCTGTCCAGTCTGCAGGCGGAGAACCGCATCGAATACTCCCTGTTCCGGGTGGCCGAGATCGGCGTCGGTGTGCTCTGCGCCTTCGTGGTCTCGGTGGCGGTCTGGCCCAACCGGACCACCTCGGTCCTGCTCGACCGGCTGTGCGGACAATATGACCAAGTGGCCGACGACGTCCTGCTGCTCATGGACAATTTCCTGCACCGTCAACGCAAGACCGACCCGGATCTGTTCTTTGACCTGGCCCGCGAGGTCCAGGCCAACCGGGATCTCTACAACAAGATATATTCCACCGAGCGGCGCGTCTTCCGAGACGACATGGCCAAGCTCTCCCTGCAGGTCAACACGCTCAATTCCGTGGTCGAGCGGCTGCAATCCACGCCTTCCTTGCTCAACGAGGTGGAGGGCGACGGCTTCGACATCATCATGACACCGGAACTGAACCTCCTGGCCCGGCATCTGGCCGTGGCTCTGCGCTCCATCGGACGGGGCGTGCAGTACGATCCCCACCCCCTGGCCCGGGCCGTGGACAGGGTGGAGCAGCGGTTCATCGAACTGCGCGAGCAGGGCGTCATCGAACGGTTCGAGGTGCGCCGGTACTTCCAGGTCATGAGCTTCATCAACACCGTACAGCACCTGGGCGAATTCCTCCTGGTTGTCCTGAACAAGCCGCGCGGAACCGTATAGCCTTCCGATCTTCTCAGATAGAGGCCTGCGGCGGACAGCCGCGGGCCTCTTTTGCGTGGAGACGCGTAATTCCGGCCGGGAGGGGGGCTGCGGCCCAGACGAGGCGGGTGAAGAGTTCGAGATTCTCCACTGTCTTGTGAAAAAAAGTACGCGGCCGCATTGGGTTTTCGTCCACCTTGTCTTGCCGAAATAGTCTTGCCTAAGAGGCGCGTTTGCGCGTTGCCGCGATAGCTGACCCGGACTGCGGAAGACCTGAAAAACCGGGGCCTGGGATGACGTCCAAAAAAATTCTAAATTTTTTTTAGCAACGTCCATTCTATTATTTTTGCCAAATTCATTTTTTTGCCGAGACGTGAAGGCGGTCTGGCAAAACAAGGCGAGGCCGTTCGTCGACATGCTTAATCCAGCGAATTGCCGTTTTATTTGTGCGAAAAATCACATGAGGGCGAAAAAAGGGCATCTCTGCCCAGCAGTAGCGCTCTTGTTGTGTCGACCATTGTACCCGATGTGAAAAAAACTTCATATGTCCTGTCATTGCGCGATCTTGGCGTGATAAAACGCCTGTTTTGCAACTAAAAAACAATGTATTTTAACGCATTGTGGTTATTTTACCTGTTGGTGCAATTGCCACCGGTAGTGGCACGTTTTCTGCTAAAAACGAACTGATTGATTAATCAATCTGGACGTGCTAGCCCGTCCCCGGAAAAAGGGCGGAAGGCGGCCCGACGAACAATGTAAACAGCTATTGAGTGAGGATTGACCAGTTGCAAAATAGATACTTCATAATTTCGGCAGTCGTAGCGCTTCTCTTTGTGGGAGCCGTGGTCGGCTACGCCATCCCGGAGGAAAAACAGGAGGTTCCCGCCCGGATCATCCTGGACAACACCGGGGGGCGGGTCGTGTTTTCCCACCGGACGCACGCGGATGACTACGGGGCCGACTGCGCGGACTGTCACCATGACGGACTCGAGGGCAGGGAGTACCTGCCGTGCGGAGCCTGCCACCCGGCGGAGTTCGACGAAACGTTCCGCCGCGAACACCCCAAGGCGTTCCCGGACAAGGAGGCCTGTCTGCGCTGTCACGACGAAGTGCCCACCGGGCCGCTTCCCGAGGATGAACGGCCGGACATCGAATCCATCCCGACCCGTGGCGAGGCCTTCCACTCCCTGTGCATGGGCTGCCACGAGGAAAACGGCGGTCCCTACGGGGAAGATGCCTGCTACCAGTGCCACGCGAGGTAATCCATGCTGAAGATACACTATTCCCTGGATCAGAAACCGGCCGATTCCATCCGTGACCTGGAACCGCCCAAGGTCTTGAACATATCGGTGCGCAATCTCGTCCTGAAGACCAAGAAGGGCAGCGTGCTGGCCAAGGGCGACCTGGTCGCCGAACATCCGTCTCCCTGCGGCGGGGCCTGCCATGCGGCACTGGGCGGCAAGGTCAAGGCCGTCAACTACCACAGCCTGACCGTGGAATGCTCCGGCGGCGCCGAAACCGTCGAACCCGTGGACGTGGCGTCCATGGGCAAGGGATCGGAACTGATCCGGGCCCTGCAGGAGCTGGGCGTGGATGTCTCTCCGCTGTCGGGACGCGCCGAGGTCCTGGTGATCAACGGTCTGAACCCCGAGCCGGGCGTGTCCGTGGCCCAGCAGCTCCTGCGCGACGGCGGCGAGGAACTGCGCGCCGGATTGGACATGGCCCGCAAGCTGCTTTCCCCCGACCGCACCATCCTGGCCGCGCCCAAGGGCGAAGCCGTCTCCATACCCGGTGCGGAAACCGTGGGCATCCGGGCCAAGTATCCGTATTCCCTGGACGCCCTGGTGGTCCGCGCCGTGACCCGCAAGGAGTTCCCCGAGCACACCCGGGTCATCAACGTCATGGATCTGTTCGATCTCGGCAAGGTGGCCCTGACCGGACTGCCCGTCACCGAGACCTTCATGACCATCGACGGACACAACTACCGGGTGCCCGTGGGCACGCCCGTTCGCCATATTCTGGAGGCCCTCGAACTGAACGTCGAACCGGGCGACACCATCGTCCTGGGCGGACCGTTCAGGGGCGAGTCCATCTATAGCCTCGACCAGGGGGTCAAGAAGGAGGACTACGGCATGTTCATCACCTCCTCCGACGCCATTCCCGAGGTCCAGGACGCGGCGTGCATGAACTGCGGCGAATGCGTCCTGCAGTGCCCGGCCCGGGTGCAGCCCCACCTCATCAGCCGCTACGCCGAGTACGAGCGGTTCGAGGAGGCTGAGCGATACGGCCTGAACAGCTGTTTCGAGTGCGGCCTGTGCGCCTTCAACTGTTTCGCCAGACGGCCGCTGCTCCAGTACATCCGCTTCGCGAAGGCGCAGATCCGCGCCAAGGGGCAGGGAACCAAGGCCTAGGCCGGATCCCGATCAAGCAAGATCGACAACACAAGAGAGATACACGATATGAATCCTCCAATTCTCAAGGCGATGTCCGACATCTCGCTTCGCCTGACGGTTTCGCCGCCGCCGCACTGGCGCAGCGGGCGGACCATCCAGGGCATGATGCGGGCCCACCTGCTGGCCCTGGCTCCGGCCGCCGTCATGGCGGTGGTCATGTACGGCTACCGCGCCTTTTCGGTCATGGGCATGGCCGGAACCGCCGCCGTGCTCACCGAGGCCGTCTGCCTCCGGCTCCAGAAGCGCGATGTGGACGTGGACAACTATACGGCCCTGTACGCGGGCGTGCTCTTCGCCTTCCTGCTTCCGGCCACCGCGCCTTGGTGGCTGGCGGTCGTCGGCGGGGTGCTGACCATCGCCCTGGGCCGGACCGTGTTCGGCGGCTTCGGCTGCAATCCGGTCTGCGCCCCGCTGGTGGCCTGGGCCGTGTGCCGGTTCTCCTGGCCCGAGGCCATGGACATCGACCTGAATCTGGCGGCCTACATGGCCAACAGCCCGGTTGACCAGCTCATGCACTTCGGCGTGTCCAGCCTCGGCCAGTTCGACTACATGGATCTGTTCATGGGCCGCGGGCTCGGCGGCCTGGGTTCGTCCCAGGTTGTGGCCCTGACCGCGGGCGGCCTCTTCCTGCTGGCCACCCGCTGGATCCGCCTGTTCATCCCGGTGGGCTTTTTGATCGGCGTGGCCGGCACGGCCGCCGTGTACTGGACCATCGATCCCACGGCCTATGCCGATCCCATGTTCCACCTGCTGGCCGGAAGCACCATCTTCGGTGCGTTCTTCCTGGCCCCGGACACCGCGTCCAGCCCGGTGGGCAAGATTCCCCAGACCGTGTTCGGCCTTCTCGCCGGGGCCATGGTCGTGATCATCCGCACCTACGGGGTGTATCCCGACGGCGTGCCCTTCGCCATCATGGTGGCGAACCTGCTCAGCCCGTTGCTGGACCGCCTCCGTCCCAAGTACTTCGGAGTCAGATAGCCATGCGTGAAATCATCAATATGATAGTGGTCCTGTCGCTCATCTGTGCCGCCTCCGGCACCCTGTTGGTCAACCTGAAGCGGGCCACCAAGGACAAGATCGAACAACAGGTGCTCGTCAACGTCCAGGGACCGGCGCTGATGACCGTGCTCGCCGGATGCGACAACGATCCCATCGCCGAGCGCCAGACCGTGGACGGCGTGACCGTGTTCCCGGCCCGGCGTTCCGGCAAGCTCGTGGGCGTGGCCTTCGAGACCGCCGCTCCCGGTTATTCCGGCGATGTCGGCGTCATGGTCGGATTCGACCTGGACGCGGACCGGCTCATCGGCATCGGCATCACCACCCAGACCGAGACCCCGGGCGTGGGCACCCGCATCATGAAGCCCGCGTTCCTCAAGCAGTTCAAGGGCCACAAGGTCGATTCCCTGGCCCTGAGTTCCAAGGGCGGCGACATCGACGCCGTGGCCGGGGCGACCTATTCGTCCACCGGCGCGGTGGACGCGGTGCGCAAGGCCTTAACCGTCTACAAGGACATCAAGCCGCAAATCGCCGCCCTCTGGCCGGCGTCCTAGGGAGCAATACATGAGTTCCATCAAGAAGGAATTCCTCAAGGGATTGTGGGACGAGCTGCCGCCGTTCCGCGTGGTGCTGGGCCTGTGTCCCACGCTGGCCGTGACCTCCACGGCCGAGAACGGGTTGGGAATGGGCGTGGCCGTGCTCTTCGTCCTGACCCTGTCCAACGCGATCATCTCGGCCCTGCGCAAGATCATCCCCGGCAAGGTGCGCATCGCCTGCTTCATCGTCATCGCGGCCTCCCTGGTCGTGGCCGTGGAGCTGCTCATGCAGGCCTACACCTATTCCCTGTACCAGAAGCTCGGCATCTTCGTGCCGCTGATCGTGGTCAACTGCATCATCCTGGGCCGGGCCGAGGCGTTCGCCTCCAGGAATCCGGTCCTGCCGTCCATCGCCGACGGCCTGGGCATGGGGCTCGGCTTCACCCTGTCCCTGACCTTTCTGGGCGCGTTGCGCGAGGGACTGGGCAGCGGCACCGTCTTCGGTGTCCCGGTGGCCTGGGAGACCTTCCGGCCCGCCCACTTCATGGTCATGGCCCCGGGCGCGTTCGTCTGCCTGGGCGTCATCCTGGCGGGCATGAACGCCTTCAATCGGTATCTGAGCCGGAAGAAGGGCGAACCGCTCACTGAACCGCAGAACGCGGCCTGCGCCTCCTGCGCCGGCTGCAACCTGTGCATCACGGGCAAGAAGGAAGGGTAGCCATGGATTACTTCATGCTGTTCGTCTCGGCGATCTTCATCAACAACATCGTCCTGGTCCAGTATCTGGGCACCTGTCCGTTCATGGGCACGTCCAAGTCCACGGACGTGGCCATCGGCATGGGCGCGGCGGTCATCTTCGTCATGCTCATGGCCACGGCCTTCACCTGGCCCCTGCAGCATTACGTGCTGACCCCGTATGGGATCGGCTATCTGCAGACCATCGTGTTCATCCTGGTCATCGCCTCCCTGGTCCAGTTCGTGGAGCTGTTCCTGAAGAAGGTCATTCCGCCCCTGCACGCCTCGCTCGGGCTGTTCCTGCCCCTGATCACCACCAACTGCGCGGTCATGGGCGTGGCCATCATGGTGCAACGCAGCAACTATTCGTTCGTCAAGGCGATGGCCTTTTCCCTTGCCTCGGGCATCGGATTCCTCATCGCCCTGGTGATCATCTCCTCCATTCGCGAGCGGCTGGACGTCTCCCCGGTGCCGACGGTCTTCCGGGGCATTCCGGTGGCCCTCATCACGGCGGGCGTAATGTCGTTGGTCTTCCTGGCTTTCCAGGGCATGGCCGCTTAACCGAAACAAGTTCAAGGACGCATATATGGTAACCTCATCCATACTGGTTCTGTTTCTCCTGGGGTTGACGGCGGCGTCCGTCCTGGCGGTTGCCGCCCGTATACTCCACGTCAAGGAAGACCCCCGCGTGGTCAGTGTCGAGGCATGCCTGCCCGGCGCCAACTGCGGCGGCTGCGGATATCCCGGGTGCTCGGCCGCGGCCACGGCCGTGGTCAACGGCGACGCGCCCCCCGAGCTCTGTGTGGCGGCCAACATGGAAACCGCCACGCGCATAGCCGCGATCATGGGATCCGAAGTGCAGTTCAAGGAGCCCAAGGTGGCCACGAACATCTGCAGCGGCGGCTCCCGGGCCAACCTCCTGTTCGACTACAAGGGCGTGGAGGACTGCCGCGCCGAAGCCTTGCTCTATGGCGGCGAGAAGTCCTGCGGCATCGGCTGCATCGGGCTCGGCACCTGCGTCAAGGTCTGCGGCTTCAACGCCATCCGCCTGAGCGACGCCGGGCTGCCCGTGGTGGACTGGAACGCCTGCCGGTCCTGCGGCAAGTGCGCCGAAGCGTGCCCCACCGGGGCCATCCGCATCTCCAGCGTGGCCAGCGTGCTCCTGCACCTCAACCAGACCGATGACTGCCTGGCCCCGTGCATGCAGAAGTGCCCGGCCCAGATCAACGTCCGGCGCTACATCCAGCAGCTCAAGCAGGGCGACATGCGCGGCGCCATGCTGACCATCAAGGAGCACAATCCGCTGCCGCTGGCCGTGGGCAGGGTCTGCCCCGCGCCGTGCGAAAACATCTGCCGCCGCAAGATCGTGGACGAGGGCGTGGCCATCCACACCCTGCACCGCTACGTGGCCGATTGGGAGATGCAGAGCGGAACGCGCGTGAACCTGCACTGCAACCCGCCCAGCGGGCACAAGGTGGCGATCATAGGCGGCGGCCCGGCCGGGCTGTCCTGCGCCTACTTCCTGCGCCGCGTGGGCCATGAGCCGGTCATCTTCGAGAAGCGCGAGCACATCGGCGGCATGATGCGCGGCATCATCCCCGAGTACCGCCTGCCCGCCAAGGTGGTGGACTGGGAGGTCCAGACCATCCTCAATCTCGGCGTGGAGACCCGCACCGGCGTGGCCTTCGGCCGGGACGTGACCCTGGCCGATCTCGAGAAGGAAGGGTTCGAGGCTGTGTTCATCGCCACGGGCGCGTGGAAGGTGCCGCCGCTCGGCATAGACAACGACGACGCCGAGGGCGTGCTGGACTCCATCTCGTTCCTGCACGGCGTGGGCCATGTGTACACCGACCTGCGCGGCAAGACCGTGGCCGTGGTGGGCGGCAGCAACACCGCCATGGACGTGGTCCGTTCCGCCGCCCGCCTGGGAGCCGAGGTCGTCGCCCTGGTGCCGTGCATCCAGCGCAAGATGTCCGCCAACAAGGAGGAGATCCTCCGCGCCGTCGAGATCGGCGGGGATCTGCGGTACATGACCGCGCCCCTGGCCATCGAGGTGGAGAACGGCGCGGTCAGCGGCGTGACCTATTGCGACCTGGCCTACGACAACCCCGAGAAGCCCGTGGGCGAACCCAAGCCCGTGTCCGGGACCAAGGCGTTCGTCCGGGCCGACATGGTCATCGCGGCCACGGACCGCCTGGTGGACGACGGTCCGCTGTGCGACGCCGAGGGCAAGCCGATGTTCAAGAAAGACAAGAAGACCGGTGGGATCACCGCAAACCCGACCACGTTGCAAACCGACATCCCCAACGTGTTCGTGGGCGGAGAGGTGCATACCGGCCGCAGCATCCTGATCCAGGCGGTGGCCGACGGCCGCCGGGCCGCCCGCGCCATTCACTTCCACGTGACCGAAGGGGCCGTTCCGGAACCTGACAACCAGCAGGTCCAGGTCATCCCGGAGTCGATCCTCAAGGACATGCGTGTGAACTACTCCATCCCCAGGGTGCAGGAGCCCCTGATCAGCATGGACGAGCGCAGGCACACCTTCAAGGAGGAAGTGGCCGGTTCCATCGCCTACGAAAAGGCACGCAAAGAGGCGAGCCGCTGCCTGCGTTGCGGATTGACCTGTTACGACGCCGACGCCGGGGCCGAATACACCCTGGACGAGGACGTCACGGTCATCAACGCGCCGGGCGGGGAGTAGGCCGTCAACCTCGAACGATCCCCCGATCGAGCTCGGATGCGCCGCACTTCGGGGATAGCGCCCCCTGTCGCCCGGAGGACAGGCGCATAAAGAAGCAGCCCCGGACACCATATGGTGTCCGGGGCTGCAATCGTTTGGGGCGATGGGAGCGGGTCAGTCCGCCTTGCTCCGGGGGGCGAGCCGCACGGCCAGGGCGCCGAGGGCGGACAGGGTGGCCAGGGCGGTTACGGCCCCCCAGCCCCAGCGGGCCTGCAGGGCGCTGCCCAGGGCCGAGCCCGCGGACATGCCGCTGAACATGCCCACGAAGAGCACCGCGTTGAGGCGGCTGCGCGCCTCGGGGTCCAGGGCGTAGATGATGGTCTGGTGGGCGATGAGCGAGGCCTGGACGCCGAGGTCGAAGCCCACGGCCGCGACGCCGAGGAGGATGAGCTGCGCCACGGGCGGGAGGGCGGGCATGAGGAACATGGCCGCGAAGGACGCGGCCACCAGGGCGGCCCCCAGTCGGGTCACGGACTCGGGTCCCTTCCTGTCGGCCATGCGTCCGGCCACCGGGGCGGCCAGGGCTCCGGCCGCTCCCGCCAGCCCGAAGGCCCCGGCCGCCTCGCTGCCGAGGTGGAAGGGAGCGTTGAAGAGCATCAGCGCCAGGGTGGACCAGAACGCGCTGAACCCCAGGGAGAGCAGCCCCTGGGCCACGGCCGCGCGGCGCAGCCCGGGATGGGCCCGCCACAGCACGGCCAGGGAGCGCAGCAGAGCGCCGTAGGAATGCCGGATGGTCGGGGCGACCCGGGGCAGCTTGCGCCACGCGCCGATGCCGACGAGCACGATGCTGGCGGACGACGCGTAGAAGACCGAGCGCCAGCCGAAATGCGCGGCCAGGTAGCCGCTGGCCACGCGCGACAGGACAATGCCCAGCAGCAGGCCGGTCATGATCGTGCCCACGATCCTGCCGCGCTGTGCGTCCGGGGCCAGGTGCGCGGCCATGGGCACGATGTCCTGGGCCAGGGTGGCCGTGACGCCGATGCCCAGGCTGGCGGCCAGCAGCGGGACGATGGACGGCGACATGGCGGACAGGAGCAGTGCGCCGGCGAGCAGGGCGGCCTTGAGCATGATGAGATTGCGCCGGTCGAAGCGGTCGCCCAGGGGGGCCAGGAACAGGATGCCGAGGGCATAGCCCAGCTGCGTCAGGGTCGGCACCCAGCCGACCTCGCCGCCGGACGCGCCGATGTCGGCCCCGAGCACGCCCATCAGCGGCTGGCAGTAGTAGAGCGCGGCCACGGCCGCGCCCGCCCCGGCCGCCAGGAAGAGGACCAGTGACGCGGGGGGCGTATGGTCCCTGACGGGAGCGGTCGGTGGGATGGTATGGGAAGCGGTCATTGTTATTCTCCTTTGCATGCGGCGGCGTGATTGCCAACCGCCGATTCGTTCCGATGCAGAGGTAGTCATGGACGAGTTGTTTGTGAAATATATTGTTGTTGTAGATTTAATAATTTTAACCTATTAATAGGCATGGAACTCAGACATCTCCGCTACTTCGTGGGCGTGGCCCGCGAGCTCAATTTTTCCAAGGCGGCGGAAAAGCTGCTGGTCTCCCAGCCCGCCTTGAGCACCCAGATAGTGGACCTGGAAGAGGATCTCGGCGTGCAGTTGTTCATCCGCAGCACGCGCCAAGTCCGGCTGACGGCCGCCGGGGAGGTCTTCCTGGAAGAGGCCGAGGACATCCTGCGCCGGGCGGAGGCGGCCCGGCAGCGGGCCACGCGCACAGCCCGGGGCGAGGAGGGGGAGCTGACCGTCAGTTTCTTCGCCGCGCCGACCATGTTTTTCCTGCCGGAACTGGTCCGCCGTTTCCGGGCCGCATACCCGGCCGTGAGCCTGCGGCTGCGGGAGCTGACCCCGGACAGACAGCTCGATGCCTTTGAGCGGAACGAGATCGACGTGGGGTTCACCCGGCCTCTGCCGCCCGGCCATCCGTATCTTGAGTGCGAGGAGTTGTTCAAGGAGCGGTTTCTGGCGGTCATGGCCGAGACGCACCCCCTGGCCGGACGCGGGCGGATAGGCCTGAAGGAGCTGGCGGGCGAGCCCTTCGTGCTCATGGCCCGCCCCGTGGCCGTCACTCTGTACGACCAGATCATCGCCCTGTGCCGCGAGGCCGGGTTCTCGCCGCTGGTCGAGCACACGCCGGACCTGATGGCCACGCTGCTCATGATGGTCGCGGCCGAGCAGGGCGTGAGCGTGGTCCCGGAGGGCGTCCGCAACCTGCGCGAAAAGCAGGTGGCCTACGTCCCGCTCGATCCGTCGCCCGAGCCCATCCCGCTGCTGCTTTCCTGGGACCCCGGCCGGGATAATCCGGCCCGCGACGCCTTCCTCCGCCTGGGCCGCGAGGGCGGATTCGGCATCCGGTAGCTCACGGGGGAATTCCGGGTTCAAATCCAGATTTCCCTTCCTTGTTCAAATATGACCAGCGAAAAAAGGCCTTGCGGCGAAACCGCAAGGCCTTTTTTTAGTGTCGTTCGAGGCGAAAGCTACCGTTCCAGGTAGGTGTAGCCCCGCAGGCCGTTCTTGTAGGCCTGGAGGATTTCGCGGCGCTGGGCCGGGGTGATCAGCCCCTTGCGCACGCTCTGTTCGGCGGTTTCGCGGAAGCGGGTGAGCAACGCCTTGGTGTCGTACTCCACATAGGAGAGCACGTCCTCCACGGTGTCGCCTTCCAACTCGCCCACGAACTCGTACTTGCCGTCCTCCAGGATGCGGATGGTGACCACGTTGGTGTCGCCGAACAGGTTGTGCAGGTCGCCCAGCGTCTCCTGGTACGCGCCCACCAGGAAGGCCCCGAGGCAGTATTCCTCCGAACTCCTGAGGGCGTGCAGGCGCATGGTCCGGTTCACGCCGGGCCCTTCGATGAAGCGGTCGATCTTGCCGTCGCAGTCGCAGGTGATGTCGGCCAGGGACCCCTCGCGGGTGGGCTCCTCGTCCAGCCGGTGCACGGGCATGACCGGGAAGAGCTGGTCGATGGCCCAGGCGTCGGGCAGAGATTGGAACACGCTGAAATTGCAGTAGTAGATGTCCGACAGGGTGCGGGCGATACCCTCCAGCTCCAGGGGCAGGGCGGGCAGGTCCCGGGCCAGGATCGCGATGTTCCGCACGGTCTGCCAGAAGACGTTCTCGCCCAGGGCGCGCTCGCGGAAGGAGATGGTCCCCTGGTTGAAGGCCTGGCGGACCTCGTCCCGGTAGTAGAGGGCGTCGTTGAAGCTCTCCTGGACGTTGTCCGGGGTCAGGGCGAGCATGGTCTGGTGCATGTGCCGGATGTGGACGTTGGTGTCCTCGGGCAGGCTGTCCGGGAGCGGCTCGGGCTCGAACCGGGCGGCGTCGAGCACGTTGAAGAGCAGCATGGAGTAGTAGGCCACCAGGGCCCGGCCGGATTCGGTGATGATGGTCGGGTGGGGGACGCCCTGCTCGTCGAGCACGGTCATGACACCCTCGATGACGTCCGCGCAGTACTCGTAGACCGAATAGTTGCGGCTGCTGGACAAGCTGGTCCGGGTGCCGTCGTAGTCCACGGCCAGGCCGCCGCCGAGATCAAGGTAGCGCATGCCCGCGCCCTCGGCCGCGAGCCCCGCGTAGATGCGGCTGGCCTCGGCCACGCCCGAGCGGATCTCGCGGATGTTCGGGATCTGCGAGCCCAGGTGGTAGTGGAGCAGCTGCAGGCAGCCGAGCATCCCGGCCTCCTTGAGACGGTCGATGACCTCGATGATCTGGGCCGCGTTGAGCCCGAAGATGGAGCGGTCCCCGCCGGACTCGGCCCACTGGCCCGTGGCCTGGGAGGCGAGCTTGGCGCGCACGCCGAGGATGGGCTCCACGCCCAGCGCCCTGGAGCGTTCGATGATCAGCGGCAGCTCGCCCGGCATTTCGATGACCAGGACGCATTTGAAGCCGAGCTGCACGGCGTGCAGGGCCAGGTCCACGAACTCCTCGTCCTTGTACCCGTTGCAGACCAGCACGGCCCCGGGGTCGCTGTGCATGCCCATGGCCGCGATGAGCTCGGCCTTGCTGCCGGCCTCGAGCCCGTGGTGGTACTTGCGGCCGTGGCGGGTCACGGCCTCGACCACCTGTTGCTGCTGGTTGACCTTGATGGGGTACGCGCCGAGGTAGGCGCCCCCGTAGTCCAGGCTCTTCATGGCCTGGATGAAGCTGTCGTTGAGCAGGGATATCTGCGTGTCGAGCAGGTTCTCGATGCGCAGGAGCACCGGCAGGTCCAGGCCGCGCGCCTGGATTCCGGCGATGATGTCGGGGATGGACACCGCCCCGGCGAAGTCGTCGGGGGTGGCGGTCACCTGGAGGTCTCCGTTCTCGGAGACGCCGAAGAAGCCCGCGCCCCATTCCCGGACGCGGTAGAGTTCCGCGGACCGCTCAGCGGTCCAGCCTTCGTGTGCATGGGTCACTCATATATCCTCCCTCAAAATATGGGCCGGGAAATCCGGCATGTTCCGGCGGCATGTAGGGGCGGGGTCCGCGAATGTCAACACGAATATGGCCCCGGCGCCGGATTGTGACGAAAAAAGCGGCCGGCCCCCGGGCGGATGGGAGCGGGGTGCCCGTCCGGACGCCTCTCAGCCCCCAGGGACGCGCCTGTGTTGTCCGGGCAACATATCAATCCCATCTTTTTTTCGCAGTATCGCCGCCCGGCAGGACAAAAGAAAAGGCACTTGCGAAAAATATTCGCAAGTGCCTGTCTTTTCTGGTCGGGATGAGAGGATTTGAACCTCCGATCTCTGCGTCCCGAACGCAGCGCTCTACCAGACTGAGCCACATCCCGATGCACGTGAGAAGGGGTGTTTAGCGCACGGTTGGTTAAAAGGCAAGACAAAATTTCAATGAAAGTTCAAGGTTGTGGACAAAGGGGCTAAAGCCCCCTAAAATGGGAATTTGCAAGACAAAATAATATCCCGCCGTGTCGCGGCCGGGTAGTGTCGCACGGTTGCCGCCTTCAAGCGGCCGTATGGGTCCCCGGAGCGGTGGCGGGACGGAATATGGGGTTGTTAAGGAGTTGTATACGTGATCAAAGTTCTCGTTGTTGATGATTCCGCGTTCATGCGCAAGGCCATCAGCACGATGCTCGACAAGGACCCCGGCATCACCGTGGTGGGGGTGGCGCGCAACGGCCGGGTCGGCCTGGACATGGTGCGCAAGCTCGATCCCGATGTGGTGACCATGGACATCGAGATGCCCGAGATGGACGGCCTGACCGCCCTCAGGCACATCATGATGGAGTGCCCCAGGCCCGTGCTCATGGTCAGTTCCCTGACCACCGAGGGGGCGGAATCCACCCTGAAGGCCATGGAGCTCGGCGCGGTGGACTTCATCCCCAAGCAGCTTTCCAAGGTCTCCCTGGACATCATCAAGATCGAGCGGGACCTCATCGAGAAGGTCAAGACCGTGGCCGCGCGCAAGATGCGCCACGTGGCCGCCCGGGCAGCCGCCCCACGCAAGGTCCGCAGGCCCGTGACAGCGACCCGCGCCGGAGGACGGCCGGTCCGCGACGTGGTGGCCATCGGCGTGTCCACGGGCGGGCCGCCCGTGGTCCAGAAAATCTTGTCCTCGCTGCCCGCCGATTTCCCGGCCGGCATTCTCATTGCCCAGCACATGCCCGCCGCCTTCACCGGGCCGTTCGCGGCCAGGCTGGACAGCGTCAGCCAGATCACGGTCAAGGAGGCCGAGAACGGCGACGTGCTCCGGCCCGGCCACGCCTATGTGGCGCCCGGCGGCAGGCACATCATTCTCGACCAGAAGGTCAGCCACATCAACGTGCTGGTCACGGACGAGCCCGCGGACGCCCTGTACAAACCCTCGGCCAACGTGCTCATCGGCTCGGTGGCCCAGGCGGTCGGCCGCAGGGGGCTCGGGGTCATCCTGACCGGCATGGGCAACGACGGCTGCGAAGGAATCCGCGCCCTCAAGGGGAAGGGGGGCAGGGCCTTGGCGCAGAGCGACTCCACTTGCGTGGTCTACGGCATGCCCAAGGCGGTGGTGGAGAACAATCTGGCGGACGAAATCGTGGATCTCGACGACATGGCCGAGTCCATCATGGCGAATCTTTATAAATAAGTATGCCCCAATAGGAAGGGGGAGGTCTGACAACATGGCGGATTGTACCGAGTATCTGGCCCTGCTGAGCAGCGACAACAAGGAAATCGTTCGGGAGAGCGCATTCAGGGCCGGGGAGGATAATTGTGTCGAAGCCGTTCCCAAACTGGCGGAACTGCTCAAGACAAACCATCTGGGCATCCAGGAGGCGGTGGACAGTTCCCTGCGCAAGATCGGCGGCCGGGAGACGGTCGAGGCGGTCATACCGCTGCTGCGGTCCGACGAGGCCCCGGTGCGCAACCTGGCCATGGACATCCTGCGCGAAGTGGGCAACCAGGACATGCCGTCGCTCATCGACCTGACCCTGGACGAGGACCCGGACATACGGATTTTCGTGGCCGACATCCTCGGCTCCACCGGGAATCTTCTGGCGGTCCAGCCCCTGTGCGAGGCCCTGCTCAAGGACCCGGAGGTCAACGTCCGCTACCAGGCGGCCGTGAGCCTGGGCGAGTTGGGCATGGAGGACGCCACCCCCTGCCTGAACAAGGCCATCAACGACGAGGAGTGGGTCCAGTATTCCGTGATCGAGGCCCTGACCAAGATCGGCCACACCAGTTCGGTGAACGCCCTGGTCAAGGCCCTGGACGGGGCGTCCGACCTGGTCGCCTCCATGATCATCGACTCCCTGGGCGAGATGGGCAACGTCAAGGCCGTGACCATGCTGCTCAAGCGCATGGCCGACGCGCCCACGGCCCTGCGCAACAAGATCGTCAAGGCCATCGTCAAGATACTCGGCGGCAAGTCACTGACCCTGCTCAGCGACGACGAGCGCGAGCGGTTCCGGGAGTATTTGCTGGTGGCCCTGCAGGACGAGGACGAGGAGATCCAGGACGCCGCCATCCAGGGACTGGCCTTTGTCGGCGGCGAGGAGGCATCCTCGGGCATCCTCCACATCGCGGGCGGGCTCGACCAGGACCGCGACCAGGACCGGTTGCGGTTGATTATCGGCTTTTTGGCCCAGATCGGCCTGACCGACGCCCTCAGGGAGGGGCTGCTCGGCGAGGACCAGGACGTGGCCCGCGTGTCCGTTCAGGTCCTGTCGCAGATAGCGCCCGCCGCCTGCACCGAGGAGGACTGCGTCTGCCAGGTGCTTATGGAGGCCTTCTGGAAGGCCGCGTTGCCCGTGCAGCGGCAGATCGTCAGCGTGGTCGCCGCCAAGGGCGAGGAGCAGTCCAAGGACTTTTTCATTCGCGTCCTGAACGAACACGAGGACGGCACCGTGCTCAAGAGCGCGGTCTACCTGCTCGGCGAAAAGCTCAGGCTGCCCGAGGTGGTGGACCAGATATTCCCGCTCATGGACCACCAGTACGACGACGTCAAGGAGGCCGCGCTGGAGGCGTGCATCGCCATAGACGGCCCGGAGGTGAAGGCCCGCTTTCAGGAGATGTTCGGCAGCGCGGAGCCCATCCGGCGGCTCATGGCCACCTACGCCCTGGGCAAACTCGGCCCCATGGAGAACCTGGACATCCTGACCCAGGCCGTGGAGGACGAGATCCCGGACATCCGCAAGGTGGCCGTGGAGGCCCTGGCCGCGTCCGGCGGCGACGACGCCGTGTGGCGGCCCCTGATCCTCCATCGGATGTCCGACGAGAGCAAGGACGTGCGGTTGACGGTCATCGAGATCATGGGCCAGCACTACGACGAGGAGATGATTCCCCATCTTATCGACGCCCTGAACGACGAGGACGACTGGGTCAAGGTCCGGGCCATGGACGCCCTGGGCGAGCACGGCACGCCCGAGGCCGCGCCGCTGATGATCGACATGCTGAACAACTCCAACCGGTTCGTTGTCATGAAGGCCATCGAGGCCCTGGGCAACATCGGCGGCAGCGAGGCCTTTTCGGCCCTGCTGGAGGTGACCAACAGCGACGAGTACGAACTGGTCAGCGCCGCTGAGGAAGCCATCTCCAAGATACAGGAAATGTAGGAGCAACCGACCGGAATGTCGTCTCTTTTTTCGAAGACCATCTCTCTTGGCAAGGAACTCCGGATCACGGATCAGGAGTTCGCCAACCTGCGGGATTTCATCTATGCCGAATGCGGTATCCATATTGCTGACAACCGAAAGTATTTATTGGAAAACAGACTCGGAAACAGGCTCAAGAAACTCAACTTGAAGAATTTCGACGAATACTACAACCTCCTGCGGTTCGACCCGGCCCGGGGCGCGGAGATGAAGAAGCTCTACGAGGTCATCACCACCAACGAGACCAGCTTCTACCGCAACCCGCCCCAGCTCAAGGTCTTCCAGGAGGAGATCATGCCCGGGATGCTCGACTCCTGCCGCCGCAAGGGCAGAAAGCTGCGCATCTGGTCGGCGGGGTGTTCCACCGGCGAGGAGCCCTACACCATCTCGATCATCATCCACGAGATGCTCAAGGCCGAGCTGCCTACATGGGACATCCGCATCACGGCCAACGACCTGTCGGAGCGGGTCCTGGAGTCGGCCCGCCGGGGCGTGTACAACGACTACACGCTGCGGACCACCCCGGAGGATGTCGCCGCCCGCTATTTCGACATGGACAACGGGCAGAACCGGATTAGGCCGGAGGTCAAGCGGCTGGTCAGCTTCGGCCAGATCAACCTCCGCGACCGGGTGCAGCTCAAGCGGGTGGAGCGGTCGCAGATCGTTTTCTGCCGAAACGTCATCATCTATTTCGACGACGAGATGAAAAAACGGGTCATCAACGCCTTTTACGACAACCTGCTGCCGGGCGGGTATTTGATCATCGGGCATTCCGAATCGCTGCACAACATCACGCGCGCGTTCAAGCCCATTCACTATCCGGGCGCCATCATCTATCAGAAGGAGGAGTAGGACATGTTCCATGGCGGATTTGATAAGGTGACGCCTGCCGTGCTAATCAGGGGGAGTTATGCCTAAACATATTCTCATAGTGGACGATTCGAAGACCGTCAGGAACCTGGTGGCCTTCATCATGAAGAAGGAAGGGTTCAAGGTGACCACGGCCGAGGACGGCCTGGACGGCCTGGAAAAGCTGTACAGCCTGTCCGAGGTCGACCTGATCGTGTCCGACGTGAACATGCCCCGCATGGACGGGCTGACCTTCATCAAGACGGTCCGGGAACAGGCCGCCTACCGGGACATCCCCATCGTGGTGCTGTCCACCGAGGGCCAGGACAAGGACATCCAGACGGGATTGACCGTGGGGGCGAATCTGTACATGATCAAACCCGCCCAGCCGGAAAAGCTTGTCCGGAACGTCAAGATGCTGCTGGGGTAGCCGTCCGCGCGCGGGACGGCGATATAACGCAACCGACGCGGCAGGGGATACGGGCCCGCCAACAGAGCCCCGTTGCCGCATGAGGAACTTCGATGAGCCAGGACTTTCTCGATCCGGAAATCTTATCCGACTTTTTCATTGAAGCCAAAGAGCACTTGGAGACCATCGAGCCCAACCTGCTCGAGTTGGAGAAGAGCCCCGACAACCTCGGACTCCTCAACGAGATTTTCAGGCCCATGCACTCCCTCAAGGGGGCATCGGGCTTTCTCGGCCTGAACAAGATCAACGGGCTTGCCCACAAGGCCGAGAACATCCTGGACGAACTGCGCCAGGGGTCCATGCGCGTGACCGGGGCCATCATGGATCTGATCCTCTCGGCCACCGACGCCCTGCGGACCATGGTGGACAACCTGGAGACCAGCGGGGTGGAGGGCGATGTGGACACCGCGCCCATTATCGCCCGGATCGAGGCGGCCCTGCTCGGCCAGCTTTCGGCCGAGGGCGGGGACGAACCCGAACCCCAGGCCGAGACGGTCGAAACATCCGAAGCGCCCGCCGAGGAAGCCGTTGCCGAGCCCGAATACATCGAACAAGAACCCGCCGTGGCGGCGGAAGACGCCGGGGACGCCGACATGACCGCTTTTCACCCGCAACCCGATCCCGACTTCGACCCCACTCCCTATGCCCTGACCACCGTCGGCGAAGGCCATCTGGCCGACTTTCTCGAAGAGGCGCAGGAGATCGTCGAGAACCTGAACCGCTGTCTCCTGGCCCTGGAAGGGGACCCGGGCGGGAACGACGAGTTGATCAACGACACCTTCCGGTATTTCCACAACCTCAAGGGCAACAGCGGCATCATCGGATTCAAGGAGCTCAACTCCCTGACCCACGAGGCCGAAACCCTGCTGAACAAGGTCCGCAAGGGCGAGATCGCCTCCAGCCAGGGGCTCATCGACCTGCTCCTTTCGGCCGTGGATCTCATCGAGGCCCTGGTCTCCAAGGTGGACACCGAGACCAGCCGGGTGGAGCCGCTGGACACCAGCGTCATGGTCCAAGTGCTCAGGAAGGTCACCGAGGACGGCAACGTGGACGCGGTCAGCGGCATAGTGCCCGTGGCCAGGCAGGCCGCCGAGACCGCGCCCGATCAGGCCGCTGAACCGGACGAGCCCGCTCCCAAGGCTGCGGCTGCGGCCGACGTCGAGCCTGCGGCTCCGGCGGCCGAGTCCGCAACGCCGGCGCCCGAGTACGACCCCGAGGACGTGGCTCTGTTCGTCCAGACCATCGAGCAGCAGTTCGAGGCTGTGATCGTGGCCTTCAAGCTGCTCCGCGAGGACGCCGGACAGAAGGACATCGTCGACGGCCTGTTCCGGACCTTCCAGACCATCCAGAACTCCACGGGATACATGGGGTTCGACGAGATCAAGGAGTACGCGGGCCGGACCGTGGGGCTGGTGGACCAGGCCCGCAATTCGGACATGGATTTTTCGCTGATGCTCGATATCCTCGAGCAGGAATACGCTATTCTCAAGGACATGATCACCGCGGCTATTGACACCTTGCCCGGCGCCGTCTTATCCGAACCGGCAGCCAAGGGTGCACCCGAGGCCAAACCCAAGGCCGCGGCCTCGGCTCCCCGCCGCGAACCGGCCCCCAAACCGGCGTCCGCACCGAAACCGGCTCCGGCCCCGGCTCCCAGGCCGCGCGTCGAGGCCAAGCCCGCTCCGGCCGCGCCGCCCGCGGCCAAACCCGCAGCCAAGCCCGCTCCGGCGGCAAAGACGACCATGCCCACCACGGCCGCAAAGAACACCCCCAGCCAGGCCCAGGCTCCGGCCAAGCCCAAGGCGTCGAGCACCATCCGAGTGGATCATCACAAGCTGGACCACCTGATGAACGTCATCGGCGAGCTGATCATCAACCGCAACCGCTACGCCATGCTCGCCCGCGCCTTGGAGGAGGGCCAGGAGGATGTGCATGTGGTCGCCCAGCAGCTCACCGAGACCACCTACGCCATGGCCCGTATTTCCGACGACCTGCAGGACACGATCATGAAGGTCCGCATGGTCCCGGTACAGACCGTCTTTTCCCGCTTCCCCCGCCTTGTCCGGGACCTGAGCCGCAAGTCCGGCAAACAGGTGGAGTTGATCATGGAAGGCGAGGAGACCGAATTCGACAAGTCCGTGGTCGAGGAGATCGGCGATCCGCTGGTCCACCTCGTGCGCAACGCGGTCGACCACGGCCTCGAGGACGAGGAGACCCGTATCGCGGCGGGCAAGAAGCCCAAGGGCCACGTGTGGCTGCGGGCCTACCACAAAGGCAACTCCGTTGCCATCGAGGTCGAGGACGACGGACGGGGCATGGATCCGGAAAAGCTCAAGGACGTGGCGGTGCGCAAGGGCGTCATCACCCAGGAAGAGGCCAACGCCATGGACGACCGCGAGGCCCTGGACCTGATCTTCGCCCCGGGCTTCTCGTCCGCCGAAAAGGTCACGGACATCTCCGGGCGCGGCGTGGGCATGGATGTGGTCAAGACCAACATCAAGAACCTCAAGGGCAGCGTGAACACCCAGTCCGAAGTGGGCAAGGGGTCCAAGCTGACCCTGACCCTGCCCCTGACCCTGGCCATCATCGACGCGCTCATGGTCCAGGTCGGCGGCGACACCTTCGCCATCCCCCTGGACGCGGTGTCCGAGACCACCAAGATCGAGGTCGAAAAGCTCTCGGACGTCAACAACCGCAAGGCCGTCACCCTGCGCGGCGAAGTCCTCGGCATCGTCGAACTGGCCGAACTGCTCGACATGCCCCAGTCCATGGACGAACGCGACGTCCTGCCCATGGTCGTCATCCAGGACAACGACCGTCGGCTCGGCCTGGTGGTGGACCGCCTCCTGGAACGCCAGGAGATCGTCATCAAACCGCTCGGCCAGTACCTGAACAACTTCAATCTCAAGGGATTGTCCGGCGCGACCATCATGGGCGACGGCTCCGTGGTCCTCATCCTCGATCCCCACGAGATCTACAGCCTGTCCACCCAGCTCGGCCGCAAGGAACCCCTGGTCGTAAGCGGCGCGATCAACGGCAAGTAGAAGAGCCTCCGGCGGCCGGGGGAAGGAGAGAGGGGAACCCTTTGGGAAAAGGGTTCCCCTCTCTCCTTCCCCCGAACCCCCCATCCTCTCTCCCCTCCCAAATCTTTTGTATACGCTTCGCGTGAGCTGTGGGTAAAGGTGTGCTGTGCTTTTCGCCTGATTTTGTGAGTGCGCGGCCGGGCGATGGAAGAAGGAGGGTTGGACGCGTTCCCACGGCCTCCGCGAAGCGGCACAAAAAGTTCTGGAGATTCTTAAGAACCTCTTCCAAGAGGTTCTTAAGCCGCCGGAGGCATCTTTTGACAATGTGCGGCACACGCAAAAAGGCCGGGGAGCAATGCTCCCCGGCCTTTTTGCGTCGTCTGTTCCGTCGCCTACAGCATGGTCATGAAGTTGACGAACAGGGTGACGTTGAGGGCGTGCATGACCCAGAAGAGGGCGATGGTCAGGACGGCGAGGCCCTTGAAGCGCATGGGCGATTCGCTGCGGCTCAGGAACAGCCAGATGAAGCAGCAGACGGCGCCTATGCACACCAGGGCGGTCCAGACAAAGGCCAGGGGGGTGCCCAGGATGAGGGTCTGGATGTCGGCGGGCAGCCGGGAGTAGAGCCAGCCCTGGCAGCCGAGAAAGCCGATCATGGGCAGCAGGGCCCAGCGGGCGGCCATGCGCAGGGCGAAGCCGTAGTAGTCGCGCCCGAAGTCGTCCTTTTTGCGACGCAGGACGAGGTAGCCCAGGGAAAGGGCCGCGGCGGCCGACAGGACGAGCAGGGCGTACATGGCGGACATGGGCTGGGCCAGGATGGCGGTGTTGGTCAGGGCGTCGCCGGTCGACCCGTTCAGGGAGAAGTTGAAGAGCAGCTTGGCCGGGATGATGACGGCCAGGCCGATGAGCGCGCCGAAGGTGGCCACCAGCCCGAGGGCGATGTGGGCGGCCTTGGCCGAGCGCAGTTTTTTCCAGGTGGTGAAATAGAGCAGACCTGCCACCAGGAACACGCCGAAGGCCAGCATGCCCTGGAAGAAGGGCGAGCCCGGGGTGAAGTAGGCCTGGAACAGTTTCGGGAACTTGACCATGGCGAGGCCGAAGGAGGCGCCCCCGATGAGGATCAGGGCCACGGTCAGGATCAGACCCATGGCGGCGGTCTGCTGGCCGTATTTGTCGAAGAAGACTTTTTGGCGGGTCTTGGCCGAGATTTCGCCCAGGACCGCGATGGCCGGGCTGCCGAGGGCCGCCATGCCGAGCAGGCTGAAAAAGGCCGGGGCCAGCATGTAGGCGATGAGGGTCAGGGTTTCTTGGGTGCTCATGGTCGATCGGACTCCGGTAGGTTGCGGGACGGACCGTGCCCCGTGGGCGCTTTTTTGCCTGAAAAACGAGCTGCGCGCAAGGGCGCATTTCCCGGGTAGAAGGGCATGATGTCCGTCAGATTCCTTGCAAAAAGTCCGGGTATCGCCTATTGCCTATGAAACGCCCAAACGAGACCGCGCGGAGACCTCCCCGATGAAATGCCTGAAACTTCTTCTGCTTGCCGCCTTCTGCCTGCCCCTGGTGGGCTGCATAACCTCGCAGAAGAGTGCCGAGACCGAGTCGGCGAGCACCGAGTGGCGCATCAAGAGCCTTGAGGAGAGTTTCCTGAACTTCCGCGAGCAACAGCGCAAGATGGCCGACGAGGACGCGCGCTCGCGTGAGAAGCTGGAGAAGCGCATGGCCGAGGTGGAGGCCGAACTGGCCGCCCTGCGCGGCGGGCAGGCTCCGTCCGACGCGCCGCGCGGCGAGACCTGGTCCTCGGACCTCCAACCCGAGGAGGACGGCTGGGTGGAGGGCGGCAAAAACGCGGAAAAGGACGCTCCCAAGGTGGAGAACGACGCGGAAAAGCCGTGGGCCAAGGTGCCCGAGCCGCCCGCCGTGCCTGAACCGCCCCAGACCATCCCCGAACCCGAGGTGATCACCCGCGCCCAGGCCCCCAAACCGGCCCCGGCCGTTGCCAAGCCGACGCCCAAACCCGCGAAACCCGCGCCCAGGGCATCCGGCGCCAAGGCGCTGTACGAGCGGGGGTACGGCCAGTACAACGCGGGTCAGTTCCAGGCCGCTCGGGCCACTTTTGACGAGTTCACGGCCAAGTACCCGCACGACGATCTGGCGGCCAACGCCCTGTACTGGAAGGGGGAGACCTATTATTCCGAGCGGAATTACGCCCAGGCCATCCTGGCCTTCAAGGAGGTCACGGGCAGGTTTCCCAAGCACGACAAGGCCGCTGCGGCCCTGCTCAAGATCGGCATGTCCTACGACCGGGTGGGCGACCCGGACAACGCGATTTTCTATCTGCGCGCCCTGGTGGAGGATTTCCCCGAGTCATCCGCCGCCGGGCTCGGGCGCAAGGAATTGGCCCGGCTGGGCGGCTAGCCCGCCGTCCCGCCCTTGTTTTTCCCGTAAGGCCGGTCTCCCCGAGGGGCCCGGCCTTGTCTTTTTTCGAAGAGGATCGGCGGGCCCATGGACCTGCAACAAGAATTCTTCGCCTGTCTGGCCCTGAAGCACACCCCCCGGCTGGGGCCCAAGGTGTGGCGGGAGCTGTTTGCCGCGTTTCCGAGCGCCTATGAGGCGGTGCGCGACGCGGCATCCTGGCACGACCGGGAACTGTCGTCCAAGGCTCAGGCCAGGGCCTGCGCGGCGGAGGTCTGGCGGGAAAAGGCCGAGGCCGAATACAAGGAGGCCCGGCGGTCGGGGATGGACGTGGTCACCTGGTTCGATCCCCGGTTCCCCGAGCGCCTGAAGGAGATTCCCGATCCCCCGGCCATGTTGTATCTGCGCGGGGACGCGTCCCTGCTCGGCAATCCGGGCGTGGCCGTGGTCGGCGCCAGGGAGTGCACCCGGTTGGGACTGGAAACCGCCGGGCGGATCAGCGCGCAGCTCTCGAAGATCGGCATCACCGTGGTCTCCGGGCTGGCGCTGGGCATCGATCGGCAGGCCCACCTGGGCGGGCTCAAGGGCGTGGGCTCGTCCATCGCGGTGCTCGGCTGCGGCCTGGATGTGGAGTATCCCCAGGGCAACGCGGACGTGCGCGGCGAGCTTTACGCAAAAGGACTAGTTGTCAGCGAATACGGGCCCGGCGTGAAGCCCAGGGGCGGACATTTCCCGGTGCGCAACCGGCTCATCAGCGGGCTGTCGCTGGGGGTGCTGGTGGCCGAGGCCGCCCACAACAGCGGCAGCCTGATCACCGCCCGGCTGGCCGGGGAGCAGGGCAGGGACGTGTTCGCCGTGCCCGGCCCCATAGGCCAGCCGACCTTCACCGGCTGCCACAGGCTGATCAAGCAGGGGGCCGCCCTGGTGGAGTCCGCCTCGGACATCGTCGAGATTCTGCGCTTCGATTTCGCCCGCGAGTTGGCGGAGGTGCCCGACCCCGATGCGGAAGATACGGAAAACGGGGTTGACGTGGAACGTGCCGTAGTCAAAAAGAAGAAGGCATCCACCGCGCCCGTTGAAGGAGCGGAACGGAGGCAACGGCGGCGGTCGCCTCTCGTGGATCGGGAGGCCATGGGGCTGAGCCCGGACGAAAAACGCGTCCTGGACATGCTCGACGACGCCGACAAGATGCACATAGACGCCCTGGGCCGGGAACTCGGCTGGGATTCGTCCACGGTCAGCCGGGTCCTGCTCCTGCTGGAGATGCGCGGCGCCGTGCGGCAGCTGCCCGGCATGTGGTATCTGGCCAGGGAAGACTAACTATTTGAGGTTATTATGGATTGGAAACTGCTTGCCACCACTTTCGGCACCCTGTTCGTGGCCGAACTCGGCGACAAGACGCAGCTCGCCTGCATGCTCATGACGGCCAAGACCCAGAAACCCTGGACCGTGTTCCTGGGTTCGTCCCTGGCCCTGGTCCTGGTCAGCTTCCTGGGGGTTATGTTCGCCCAGTTCATCTGCCAGTACGTGCCCACGGACATCATCAAGAAGATAGCGGCCGTGGCCTTCGTGGTCATGGGTTGTCTGATCTTCTTTGACAAGATTTGACAAGCGGGGTTGTGGGAAGCCGGACCGCAGTGTATTTTCAATCCGGAATCCCCACCCCCTGACCGGAACGCCATGCAGAAGATACCCATCAACCTCGCCGCCCCGGGCATGAAGCTGGCCAAGGCCGTGACCAGGGAAAACGGCATGACCATCATGGCCGAGGGCATGGAGTTGACCGACAGCCTCATTTCGCGGCTGGAGGGCATGAACATCGAGCGCATCACCGTGCAGGGCCATCCCGTGGAAATGGGCGGGGCCGGGGCCGGGACGCATTGGGGCGAGCGCCTGGACCGGCTGGACCATCTGTTCCGGCGCTACGGTGAGGACAAGTGGATGATCCGGGTCCGGGAACGCATGCGCCAGTATTTCCAGATCAAGGCCGCCGCCCAGGAGGCCAAGATGCGGGCCGTGCGGGCCGGGGCCTCGGGCGAGGAGTCCGTTGCGGACGGCGGCAACGACGGAGAAGAGGCATGAGCGTGGACGACGATCTGAAAACCCGGGTCAAGGGGGAGATTCTCCAGGTCAAGGACCTGCCGACCCTGCCCAACGTCCTGGACAAGATCACCCAACTGGTGGAGGACCCGGACGCATCGACCGAGGCCATCGCCAAGGTCATCGCCACGGACCAGGTCCTGTCGGCCAAGGTGCTCAAGATGGTCAATTCGCCCATTTACGGCTTCCCCGGCCGGATCAGTTCCATTCAGCACGCTCTGGTCCTGCTCGGCTTCAACGTGGTGCGCGGGATCATCATCTCCACCTCGGTCTTCGACATGATGGTCCAGGCCATGAAGGGGCTGTGGGAGCACTCGCTGGGCTGCGCCACGGCCTGCAACATCATCGCCCGCCGGGCCGGATTCGAGGATCCGGAGGAGTACGCCGTGGCCGGGTTGCTCCACGACCTGGGCAAGGTGGTCACCGCCGTCCAGCTGCCGGACACCCACACGGCCATCCTCGACACGGTCAAGGCCAAGGATCTGACCTACTTCCAGGCCGAGAAGGATGTGCTCGGCTTCGGCCACGACCGGATCAACGCCTGGCTTGCCCGCCACTGGGGGCTGCCGCCGAACATCCGCGAAGCCATGACCCGCCACCACGCCCCGCAGTTGGCCGAGTTCTACAAGCCCATGTCCTGCGTGGTCCACCTTGCCGATTTTCTGGTCCGTTTACTGGAGTTCGGAAACTCCGGGGACGACCAGACCGCCTACCTCAGGCCCGAGGCCCTCATCGAACTCAAGTTCCGCATGAGCGACTTGGACAAGGTCATGGACGAAATGACCGGGCAACTCCTCGAAGTTTCGGATGTGACCTTCTGATTTTTCTTTTTTGTCAGATTTGAGCCTACGATTTGGCTGGTTGTTCCCGCAAGGTGACGACCGGCCATTTTTTTTCGTTCGATAATCACATAACTTAGCTGTGGAAAACTAGTAAACAAGAATGATTCCTACTTCTGTGATTGACCAATCAATGTCGTTAAGTTATCAGATTAACGGAGATATTTACGTCGCATAGGGCCGGGTGCTGGATATAAAAAGTACGTTGGTCTGCCTGTGGGGGAGGGGCTGACATATTCGTGATCCGAGCGAAGGCCCTGATGCCGGGCGCATCCGTTCTCGGCGGCGTTTTCCTTTCAAAGCATTGTGAGGCGGTGCATGCTTTCATTCATTCGACGGCGGCTATCTCTTAAGCTGCTCATCCCCCTGTGCCTGGTCATCGTGGCGGGCATCGGCGGTCTGGTCTACTACGTTACCGAGTCCACTTTCGACATGGCCTATTCGGCCACCGAAAGCACGGCCCAGGAACAGGCGGTGTCCGCCGCCCGTTCCTTGAGCATGTTCCTCAGGGACCAGCGGTCCATGGCCCGGATACTGGCCGGGAACCCGGACATGCTCGCCGCGGTGCAGGACGCCACCGAGGCGGCCCAGCGGGCCTGCGACACCGTGGTCAAGACCAACCCCAATGTCTGGGGCGTCGAGGTCTTCGACGCCAGGGGCCAGGTCAAGGCCGGGGCCAATTCCAACGACGTCAAAATGGTCGGGCTCTACGTCGCGTCCCGTCACTTCGCCAAGGAAGTGCTCAAGGGCAACGACACCGGGGTCATGGACAAGACCATCGTCTCGGATCGCAAGTCCGGGGCGCATATCTTCAGCATCAGCTATCCCATCCGCGACGGCGAGGGCCAGGTGCGCGGCGGGGTGGTCCTGTTCTGCTCCTGGGATGCCTTCGTGAAGCAGTTCGTCTCTCCGGTCCACATCGGCCAAAACGGCTACGGCTATGTCCTGGATGGCGACGGCCGCTTCATCCACCACCCGGACGACAAGCAGTTCCGCAAGGACGCCAGCGGGTTCGAGTTCATCAAGACGGCCATGGAGAAGAAGGAAGGGGTCGTCGCCTACGAGTGGGAGGGGGCCCGCAAGTTCATGGCCGTGGCCCAGGACCCGGTGACCGGCTGGTTCGTGTGCATGAGCGCCTCGGTGGACGACATCGCCGCCGTGGCCGCCCGGCAGGGCCAGGTCATGCAGATGGTCGGCGTCGGGCTGATCCTGGCGGTCATGCTCCTGGTCCACCTCATGCTGGCCATATTCGTTTTCCGCCCGGTCAAGAAGACCGTGGCCATGGCCGAGGCCACGGCACACGGCGATCTGGCCCAGGTCTACAAACAGAACGAGAACGGCGACGAGATCGCCAGCATGCAGTCCGCGCTCATCGACATCCGCCGGACCGTGCGGGCCATGACCGGAAACTTCGCCGAGGTGGCCCGTCTGATCGAGCGCGGCCACTTCAACGAACGGGGCGACGCCCAAGGATTCGAAGGCGATTTCGCCGGGCTGATCAACGGCTCCAACTACATGCTCGACGGCATGGTCAACCTGCTCGACGAATTGCCCCTGCCGCTGATGGCCATTTCCAAGGACCACACCATCCTGTTCATGAACAAGGCGGGCGCGGCCCTGGGCGGGGCCGATTTGGAGGAACTTACCGGGACCACCTGCTCCGACTACTTCCTGACCGGCGACTGCAATCCGGAAAAATGCGCCTGCGACAAGGCCATGCGCAGCGGGGAGATGGTCGCCTCCAACACCGAGGCGCACCCCGGCTCCCGGTCCATGGAGATCGACTATTTCGGCATGCCCCTTCGCGACGAGAAGGGCGAGGTGCTCGGCGCGGTCAAGGTCATCATGGACCAGACCGAAATCCGTCGGGTCCAGCGCGAGATGCTCGAAACCGCCACTCAGGCCGATTCCGTGGCCACCATGTTGTCCGCCGCCTCCCAGGAGCTGGCCGCCCAGGTGGAGCAGACCACTCAGGGCGCGGAACGCCAGCAGGCCATGTCCGGGGACGTGGCCTCGGCCATGGAGCAGATGAACGCCACCGTGCTCGAGATCGCCCGCAACGCCTCCAACGCCGCCCAGAACGCGGACGAGATGCGCGAGAACGCCACTCGGGGCGGCGAGGTGGTCACGGCCGTGGTCAATTCCATCGAACAGCTGCGTGAACGCGCCGGGCTGGTGGACCGCAACATCCGCGACCTCGGCACCGAGGTGGAGGCCATTGGCGCGATCATGACCGTCATCTCCGACATCGCGGATCAGACCAACCTGCTCGCGCTCAACGCGGCCATCGAGGCCGCCCGGGCGGGCGACGCCGGGCGCGGCTTCGCCGTGGTCGCCGACGAGGTCCGCAAGCTGGCCGAAAAGACCATGAACGCCACCCAGGAGGTGGGCGGGGCCATCAAGTCCATCCAGGACGGTACCCGCCGTAACCTGGCCGCCTTCCAGAGCGCCACCGAGGCCATCGACGAGTCCACGGACCTGGCCGCCAAGGCAGGTGAGGCCCTGGACGACATCCTCAAGGTGGTCAAGGTGGCCGACGACCAGATCCGCAGCATCGCCACCGCCTCCGAGGAGCAGGCCGCGACCACCTCCGAGGTCAGCCGCAGCGTGGAGGAGGTCAACGAGGTGTCCAACGGCATCGCCGCGGCCATGACCGAATCGACCACCGCCGTGAGCGATCTGGCCCGGCTGGCCGAGGAACTCAAGCAGATCACCACGCGCATCGGCCAGGACGACGACTAGGCCGGACGCCCGCCAATATGTATAAAAGAACCCTCCCGTCCGGTCCGGATGGGAGGGTTCTTGCTTTGACGCGCCCCCGGACCGGTGCTAGATTCCGAAGATGAACCAGACCCTTGAAGAATCCCTGTTCCAGCGCAAGCAGACGGGCTTTTTGCTCTCCCCGGACAAGTCCCTGGCCGAGATGCTGCAAAAACTCTGGTCTCCGGAGGTCCTGGAGTTCAGGGTCTTCGACAGGGGCGCGCGGGCCATCGAGCTGATGTTCACCGACCCGCCGGACCTGCTCGTGGTGGACAACCGCTTGTCCGACATCTCCGGCCGCGAGGTGGCCAACCTGGTCAAGAGCGAGAACGTCTACCGCCAGCTCCCGGTGGTCATGTGCGTGGACCCGGTGGATGTGGAGGAGCCGTGGAACTGGAACCAGATCGAGGTGGACGACTTCCTGGTCCGGCCCTTCAACCCGTCCGAGGTGCGCGACCGCATCAACTTGACCCTGTGCCGGGCCATGCGCGCCCTGGACGCCAACCCGCTGTCCAAGCTGCCGGGCAACACCTCCATCATCCAGCGCATCCAGCAGCTCATTGACAACGGCGACGACTTCGCCCTGGCATACTGCGACCTCGACTATTTCAAGTCCTACAACGACAAGTACGGCTTCTCGCGCGGGGACGAAGTGCTCATGATGGCCGCCCGGGTCATCGTCAACACCATCCGCAGCTACCAGGGCGTCCTGAGCTTCGTGGGCCACGTGGGCGGTGACGACTTCGTCTTCATCCTGCCGCCGGACAAAGTCGAGGACGCCTGCAGGCGGATCATCAAGGCGTTCGACGAGATCGTGCCCCATTTCTACGACCCCGACGACCGCAAGCGCGGCAACATCACCTCCGTGGACCGGGAGGGGAACACCAAGGTCTTTCCGCTCATGGCCATCTCCCTGGCCGTGGTGGTCAACACCGACCAGCGCATCGCACATTACGGCGAGGTCTCGGCCATCGCCATGGAACTGAAGAAAAAGGCCAAGGAGGACCCGAAGAGCAGCTATGTCATCGACCGACGCCAATCGTAATCAGCAGGGCGAACTCGTCCGGGGGTTCCTCGCCTACCTGGAGGTGGAGAAGGGGTATTCCCCGGCCACCATCCGCTCCTATTCCACGGATCTCGACCAGTTCGAGGAATTCCTCAAGGGCCGCAAGGTCACCCTGGAGCGCCCGGTCCGGCTCAACCGCGACCATGTCCGCGCCTTTCTGGCCGAACTGCATCGCAGGCAGCTGACCAAGACCTCCATGGGCCGCAAACTGTCCAGCCTGCGCGCCTATTTCAAGTATCTCCTGCGCCACAAGCTCATCACCAAGGACCCGGCCGCGGGTATCCGCAATCCCAAGCAGGAAAAGCGCCACCCGCAGGTGCTCAACGTGGACCAGGCCGTCGCCCTCATGGAGGCGCGGGTGGACCCGGACCCCGAGGGGCTGCGCGACGTCGCCCTGGCCGAGCTGCTCTACGGCTCGGGGCTGCGCATCAGCGAAGCCATCGGGCTGGACCTCAACGACGTGGACTCCGACGTGATCCGCGTCACCGGCAAGGGCAGCAAGGAGCGCATAGTGCCCCTGTCCGATGCGGCCGTCGAGCGCATCCGCCGCTACATGGGGCAGCGCCACGCCTTTCTTCACGACAACTACGCCGAGCAGGCCCTGTTCCTCAGCTCCCGCGCGGGCAAGCGGCTGGACCGCCGCCAGGCCAACCGCATCGTGGCCAAGCTCGCCAAACTGGCCGGGCTGCCCAAGGACGTGCATCCGCACATGCTCCGCCACAGTTTCGCCACCCACATGCTCGAGGCCGGGGCCGACCTGCGCAGCGTGCAGGAGTTGCTCGGCCACGAGAACCTGACCACGACCCAGCGCTACACGCATCTGGACATGCAGCGCATCATGCAGGTATACGACCACGCGCACCCGCTGGCGGGCGAGCGTAAAACCGATACCGACAAAGACTGAACGGAGACCACCCATGGACAATCCCCTGGTCCTTCTGGAAACCCCGGAAGGCGAAATACTGATCGAACTTTTCCCTGACAAGGCCCCGAAGACCGTGGAGAACTTCCTCCAGTACGTGGACGACGAGTTCTACGACGGCACCCTGTTCCACCGGGTCATCAAGGGATTCATGATCCAGACCGGCGGCCTGACCTTTTCCATGCAGGAAAAGGAAACCCGTGAGCCCATCGAGAACGAGGCCACCAACGGCCTGAAGAACGTCAAGGGCACCGTGGCCATGGGCCGCCTGCCCGAGCCGCACAGCGCCACTTCCCAGTTCTACATCAACGTGGCCGACAACCCAGACCTGGACCACACCGGCGAGGACGACGAGAACTTCGGCTACTGCGTGTTCGGCGAGGTTGCGGACGGCATGAACGTGGCCGAAAAGATCAGCAAGACCCGCACCCACTCCTACCAGGGCTTCGACGACGTCCCCAAAGACCCCGTCTCAATCATCACCGCCCGCCGGTTTGAGTAGCGCGGCTTCCGATAGCGGGCCATCTGCACATTTTTTCCGGGGGCTTCCATCCTCACGTAGACGGCTACGCTGCGGTGAAAGCCCCCGGAAGAAAATGCACATATGACCCACTCTCGAAAGCCTATTCCGAGCGCGGAGGACTGAGCCGTTGTCGGGTGCTGCGCACTCGATTCATTCCTTTCAGAGAAGAAGAGCGCTCCCCCATGCGGTCTCCTATGCGTCGGGGGTATAAAAATGTACCCCTACCCCGCGAAGCGGCAACAAAAAGTTTGGAAGGGGAGTCCAGAGGGGAAACTTTTCCAAAAGTTTCCCCTCTGGCCGCCGGAGGCATTCTTGAATAAAAAAAGCCGCCCATTTGGGCGGCTTTTTTTATTCAAGTAATACGTCAGGCTACTTGTTGAGGACGTCCTTGATGCGTTGGGCGGCCTTTTTATTCAAGTAATACGTCAGGCTACTTGTTGAGGACGTCCTTGATGCGTTGGGCGGCCTGTTCCTTGGTGTCGGCGATTTTCTGGCCGACTTCCTGGTATTTGCGTTCGGCCTCTTCGCTGAGGGAGGACATCAGTTCCTTGACGGTGATGATCTTGTCCACCAGGTAGGCGTTGGCTCCGCAGAAGGCGAAGCCGTTCTTGAGCTTGCCCTTGTAGGCGTTGACCAGGGCCTGGGCGATGCAGTAGGGCGACTTGTCCTCGGCGCAGGAGTGCAGGCATTTGTGCACGCACTTCTTGGGGTGCTTGAGGCCTGCGGTCACGGCGTCGAGGAAGGTGTTCTTCAGGGCGCGGCCGGGCATGCCCACCGGGCTTTTGATGATGGTCACGTCCTCGGCCTTGGCGTTGATGTAGGCCTGTTTGAAGGCCATGTCCGCGTCGCATTCCTCGGTGGCCACGAACCGGGTGCCCATCTGCACGCCGGAGGCGCCCATCTCGAGGTAGCGGGCAATGTCCTCGCCGGTGTACACGCCGCCGGCGGCGATGACCGGGATCGGCTTTTCGTGCTTGTCGCGGTAGGGCTGAACGGCTTCGACCACCTGGGCCAGGATGTTTTCCAGCTGGTACTCGGGGTCGTCGATCTGTTCGGCCTTGAAGCCGAGGTGACCGCCCGCCTTGGGGCCTTCGACCACGAAGCCGTCGGGCAGGTAGTTGAAGCGGCTGGCCCACTTGCGGCAGAGGATGGAGGCCGCGCGGCCCGAGGAGACGATGGGCACGAGCTTGGTGCGCAGTTCCTCCTTCATCTCGTCGGAGACCTCGCGCAGGTATCTGGGCATTTCCAGCGGCAGGCCCGCGCCTGAGATGATCACGTCCACCTTTTCGCGGATGGAGGTGCGGACCATGTCGCCGTAGTTGGTCAGGGCGCACATGATGTTCACGCCGAGCAGCCCGTCGGTCATCTTGGCCCGCGCCTTGCGGATTTCATCGATGAGGCTGCGACGGTCGGCCCCTTCAGGGTCCTTGGCGCGCTGCGGGTCGCGCATGCCGATCATGGAGGTGGCGATGACGCCCACGCCGCCTTCGTTGGCCACGGCGCTGGCCAGCCCGGAAAGGGAGATGCCCACGCCCATGCCGCCCTGGATGATGGGCAGGCGGGCGGTTATATCACCGAAATTGAGACTGGGAAGTTTCATTTATATATACCTCGCGTAAAGCTGATAATTAGGTGTCCCTTGCTCTGAATTTAAGATCAAGTCAAGACAAACGAATGTTTCAAATAGACGTTACGAATTGGTGACGTGTTCCTTGACCACCAATTCGGCGAAATACATGGAGCTGGTGAAGGCCGGAGAGATGGAATTGAGGATGTGGACGCTGTTTTCCGCCTCCTCGATGACGAAATCCATGACCAGCTGGCTGGTTTTGATATTCACGAGCTGGGGCCGTATGCCCGCCTTGGCCGTGGGCAGCATGTCTTCGGGGGCGATTTCCCTGACCAGCTTGGCCGCGTCGTTGAAGAAGTGCTTGAAGAAGTACTTGCGCGGCTCCTCCAGGGCGATGGTCCGGAACTTTTTGTTTTCCATGAACATGCGCATGTCGCGGAAGAGGATGCTCAGGACCTCGCGGTCCAGCCCCTTGAGGATGCCGTAGTTCTCGCGCCCGAAGGCCGGGATGGCCGTGGGGCCGACGTACACGTCGCCGTGCGCGCTACGGGTGAAGTGCACGCCCAGGAACGGGTTCTTGATGTTCGGGACCGGGTAGATGGAACCCTTAATGCGGTCGGCGGCGGGCTTTGCGAGCACGCGGTAGATGCCCTTGAAGGGCAGCAGTCGGTAGTCTCCGGCGATGCCGAAGGCCTGGGCCACCTTGTCGCTGTACGCTCCGGCCGCGTTGATGAACAGCTTGTAGCCGATTCTGCCCTGGGAGGTGGCGACCTTGTTCGGCCCGGCCGTGCCGGTGAACCGGGTGTCGAAGAAGAAGCGGACCCTGCCGCTGTTCTCCAGTTCCTCGCGCATGGCGGCAAGGATGCGCTTGGGGTCGACCACGCTGGTCAGGGGCGAGTACAGGGCGCGGCCCACGGTGAAGGCGTTGGGCTCGATTTCGGCCAGCCGCTTTTCGTCGATCATTTCGACCACGCCGCCGTTGGCCGTGGCCCGTCGCTCGAGTTCGTCCAGGGTGTCCAGTTCGTCTTCGGTGCGGGCCACGATGACCTTGCCGGACTTGAACAGGGGCAGCCCCCGTTCCTCGCAGTAGGCCTGCATGCGGCGGTTGCCCTCCAGGCACATCTTGGCCTTCAGCGTGCCGGGATCGTAGTAGATGCCCGCGTGGAGCACGCCGCTGTTGCGGCCCGAAGCGTGCATGCCCAGGCAAGGTTCCTTGTCGAAGATGATGACATCGTCACAGCCGGCCTCTATCAGTTCCCGGGCGATGGTCAGCCCGAGGATGCCCGCCCCGCAGATGACGGTATGCGCGCGGTACATGCGCCCTATTCCTTGGTCAGCAGGGAAAGGCCGCTTTTCGGGTCCTTCTTGCGCAGCATGCCGGTGCCCTCAAGCTCCATGATGACGACCTCGCCCACCAGCCAGACGTCCAGGCCGGGGCGGATGCAGCCGGTCAGTGTCTCACCGTCGCGGCCGAGCGCCGCGTGCATGTGCAGGATCGGCGCGCCGGACTCGTCCGGGAACAGGGTGCCCAGGCCGAGCACCTCGTGGACGCCACGTACCGGGCAGAGGATGGGGTCGATGATCGGGGAGTCGCCGTCCTTGGGCCCGGCCACCAGGTTGCCCTGGCCAGCGCCGCCGATGAAGGTGCACAGGGCGGTCCTGATTTCGTGTTCCTTGGCGAACTGTTCGAGACAGTCCGGGAGCCGCTCACCGCTTTCCAGGCGCAGGGTGAAGACCCTGCCCACATTGCCTTGGCTGTACTGCATTGGGAATTCCTATTTGTCCTTGGGCGGGGTTTGCCCGCACGGTTTGGTGAAATCGCACCACTTGCAGCGGTCTCCGGGCCGGGGATCGAACCGGGAGGCCGTGAGCATGTGCCGGACCAGTGTTCGTACCAGGAGCGGGGCGGTGTCGTCCACTGCCTCGTCCACTTCCTCCTCGGTCCACTTGGCCGGGAAGAGCAGTTGCTCCCTGCCGTTTTCGCCCAGCTTGACCAGACCCGCGTTGACCGGGGATTCCCCTTCGGCCCGAGCATAGAGATGGAGGTAGGCCGGGAGCTGGACCGAGCGCACGGCGTCGGCCAGGTGCAGGAGCAGGTCCGGGTCCACGTCGCCCTCCAGGAAACCGGCCATGCGGTCCGCAAGCTCTACGTCCCCCCAGAAGCGCGCCTTGGGCAGGAGCGCGCCGCCGGTCTTGTAGTCCAGGATGACCACGCCCTGTTCGCGCCGTTCCACGCGGTCGATGCGCCCCTTGAACGGGATCTCCAGACCGTCCACGGTCAGGGTGGTTTCCAGGGGGTGCTCGAGGCCGAGCAGGGTGGCGGGCTGTTGCGCGGCCACGAACCGCTCCAGCCGGTAGCGGCCGGCCTCCATCAGGGCCGTGCGCGTGTCCAGCGACAGCCGGGCGTGGAGCGGCCCGGCCCGGAAGGTCTCGCTAAAGGCCGCGAGCAGCGGGGCCGGGTCCAGGGCGGAAAGGTCCTCGCCGGTCCCGACATGGGGCAGGAGGAACTCCTTGAGCACGTCATGGACCAGGGAGCCGAACTCGCTGCGGTCGCCGTCCTCGTCCACGGCGTCCACCGGGCGCACGCCCGAGAGATACTGGTAGAAGAACCGCTTGGGGCAGTTCATGTAGATGTCCAGGCCGGACGGCGACAGCCCTTTGGCGGTCAGGAACTCGGCCAGGGCCGAGCGCACGGCCTCGGTGGCCGGGACGGACGGCGGCCCGGCGGGCAGGGAGCTGGCCGGGAAGGTCACGGCGCGGACCACGCCGTCCTCGGGGGTGATGAGTTTGCCCGAGGCCAGTTCGCGTTCCCACAACAGCTGTTCGACGAACCGGCTGCGCACGGACTTGCCGTCGAGCACGCCGGGCTGGATGCCGTTCTGGTAGTAGACGACCGCCTCCTTGGCGCCCATGAGCAGGCGGTAGAAGTTGTAGCCCGAGACGTTGTCCCGTTCGCGGGCGTCGGGCAGGCCGAGGAGCTTGCGCAGCGGGTCGGGCAGCAGCGGGTCGAACGGGTTGGTTCCGGGCAGCCGCTCCTCCACGGCGTCGAGGACAAAGAGCTTGTCGAAATGGAGCAGCCGGGTCTCGAGCACGCCCAAGACCTGGAGGCCGGTCAGCGGGTCGGGTTCGAAGGAGACGCGCTCCTGGTCGAGCAACCGGCGCAGGAACGAGTGCAGGGTGGACTGCCCCAAAGGCTCGAAGCAGGTCTCGGCGCTTTTGAGTTGCGGGATAACCGAGTTGGTCAGCCGGAACAGGCATTCGGCGTCCATAAGGTAGGTGTGCCACAGCCGCTCCCCGCGCGCATGGAGCATCCCGGCCAGTCCGGCCAGGGCCCCGCCCACCTCGGCCAGGGTGTTCACGGACGCGAACGCGGTCAGGCAGCGGTCCAGGATTTCCGCGAGCAGCGGTTCGGCCACGGCCCGGTCCACGTCCTTGAGCGCGTCGCCGTCCCATTCCGGCTCGAACGCCGTGGGATCGATAAACTTCTCGCCCTGGCGGATGGCCGCCTCCCAGAGGTGGAACACGGTGCGCAGGGGCTTGTCCTCGGGGCCGAGCAGCCGCAGGTAGGGGTGGCGGATCAGGGCGATCAGATCCTTCCAGTAGTAGCGGCCGTCCGGCGAGCGGTTCTCGCGCAGGACCAGCAGGGTCTCGATGAGCCGGGCCAGGGAGGTGCGGGCCAGCGGGTAGCCCATGGAGATGTTCGGCTCCAGGTCCGGGTCCACGTTCGGGAGCATGTGCAGCACGGGCAACAGCGCGCCCTCGTCGGGCAGGACCACGGCGGTGCGCTCCAGGCTGTCGCGCCCCTTGACCTCGCGCATGTCCCCGGCCAGCCCGGCCAGCTGCGAGTGGCGGTCGTAGCCCTCGCAAAAGCGGATGTCCGGGGCGTGCGGCGCGGTGTCGAGGTTAAATGGTATCTCCGGGCGCACTCCCCAGCGGGCGAGCCAGGCCGTGTGTTCGGCCGTGGCCCAGTGGGCGCGGCCGCCCTCGGCCAGGGCCGGGTCCGAGTGCAGCACCGGGGTCAGGATACCGCGCTCCCAGAGGGCGCGGAAGAGCCGGTCCTCGGTCCCGCTCAGGGCGTAGAATCCGGCGGCCAGCAGAGTCCTGCCGTCCAGGGCGTCGGCCACCTCGTCCAGGTGGTCGAGGACGAAGCGGGCGGACAGGCCGGGCGTGGTCCAGCCCCGGGCGTCGAGCCGGGTCAGGTACTCGTGGTGGATGGCGCGCAGCTGCTCCAGGAGCCCGGCCGCATAGGCCGAGACCTCGCCCTCCATGTATTCCAGGTCCTGGGGGGCTAGATCCTGGCGCAGGAGGTCGTCCATGAGCCGTGCCAGCAGCATGCCCCACGGCAGGAACGCCTCGCGGTCGAGTTCGGGCAGGCGGGAGAGCAGGCTGCCCTTGCGCCCGCGCAGGTCCGCGACGATGGTGCGCAGCATCTCCACCAGATCGAGCTGGGCGGCCTTGACCGGCGGGACGGGCGAAAGGCGGCGGTGCAGTCCGGAAACGAAGTCCGCGATGGAGGTCATCTCCGGCATGAACGCGGGCTTCTTCATGGCCGGATGTGCGGCGAGCAGCCCTTTCAGGTGGCGGCGCGGGCGGTTGTGCGGGAATAGTATGGTCAGCTTGGCCGGATTGTCCGAGGCGGCGACCATGTCGGCCAGCACGGGCATGAAATCGATCTGCCAGGGGACGAGGAGGATGGACCGCATCTAGGCCTCCCCCCCGACTTCGCGGATTTCGCGCAGGTCCAGGTAGACCAGGAAGCCGCGAGGCGAGCCGTATCCGCCCATGGCCCCGAGGATGTCCATGTATTCGCGGACCTGGACCTCGTTGTGCGGGTCCGGGCGGCCGGTCTTGAAGTCCACGATGACCGCCTCTTCGCCGGTGACGAGCAGGTCGAACCGCTTGAACTCGCCGCCCGGGGCCAGGACCTCGGGTTCGCGTGTGCCCACGGCCAGCCAGCCGCGCAGGCGGTCGTCGCCCAGCGCCCATTGGGCCATGGCGCGCAGGTCCTGGCCGAGCTTTTCCCGTTCCGCGTCGGGCAGCGCGTCCAGTTCCGGAAAATCCTGGACGGCCAGGGCCATGGCCCGCTTGATGTCGGCCGCGTCGTCGCCGGTGACCAGCATGTGTTCCATGACCCGGTGGGCCACCTCGCCACGCATGCGCTCGTTGAAGAAATAGTCGTCCAGGTTGTGGCGGTAGACCCGCAGCCTGGGCAGCCAGCCCATGAGGTCCGCCTCGCCCGTGGCAGGGGCCAACTCAACCGGCTCGGGTCGGACGGCCTGCGCCGACGGGTGCGTCCCGGCCGGGGTGTCCCCCAGCTCGAACACGCCGTCGTCGTCCGGCTCCAGGAACTGGTCCATGGCCTTGAGGACCACCGGATTGGCGACCCGCGCCGTCTCGGGATAGAAGCCGTACAACTCCTCCCGCGCCCGGGTCCAGGCCACGTAGAGCAGATTGAGCTGTTCGCGCACGGCCCGGCCCAGGCTCTCCTGGTAGGGGCGGCCCAGGTCCTTCTTCATGGGCACGAGCAAGCTGTGTCCCTTGAACTCCCGGACCGCGAAGTTGCGGTCCGTGTCTGTCTTCCAGTGGTGGAAGGGCACGATGGTCACCGGAAATTCCAACCCCTTGGCCTTGTGGATGGTCATGATGCGCACCGCGTCGATGTTCTCCGGCAGGGGGACCTTTTCCTGGTCCGACTTCTCCTCCCAGTATTCCAGGAAGGCGGACAGGGAGCCGTACCCGTTCTCTTCGGCCAGATGGACGACCTCCAGGAAGCGGCGCACGTACAGCTCGGCCTCGGGGTGGCGCGTAAGGACCCGGAAGACGCGCACGGCCTCCATGGTCAGGTCATAGGGCGTCATCAGCCCGGACTGGTTGTAGAAGGGCTCGATGAGCCGCTGCCAGGGGCCGGGGAAGTCCTCGCGGAACTGCACGCCCAGCGGCCGCTTGCGCGGCCTGATGAGCCAGTCCAGCAGCTCGGCCTCGTCCAGGCCGGATTCGGCCAGGAAGAGTTCGTGCCCGCCGATGAAGGCCAGGAAGGCCGCGTCGTCGCGGGGGAAGTCCAGGAAGCCGAGGAATCCGGCCAGCTGTCGGATCACGGGATGGCGGTCCAGTTGCAGGGAGTTCTCGGTGATGACCGGGATGTTCTTGCGCACCAGCAGGTCGCAGACCAGGGAGGCGTGGGTGTGGGAGCGGACCAGGATACCGATGTCCCGGTAGTTGCGCCGAGCGGTCAGGTCGTCCATGAGCGCGTTCAGCCGCTCCAGGGTCTGCTCCTCGATCTCGCCCGAGCCGCCGCCCTCTATCCGCTCCATGCGCACGTAGCCGCCGGTGTTCCGGTGCTTGTCCGGCAGGGACTGGGCGCAGTCGCAAAAGCTTTGCGAAAGCTGGTCGGCGAACTCGGCGCGGAAACCGGCGTCCGCGTCGGGCAGGACGCGCTCGGCCAGCTCCGCCGCCTGGTCCGGGTCCTCCAGGTTGGCGAAAAACGTGTTGTTGAACTCGACCACGTTGCGGTGGCTGCGCCAGTTGTCCGGCAGGTTCTCGGCCTCGGGGCGCTCCACCAGCCCGGCGATCTCGGGCTGGGCCATGACCTCGTCGAACAGAGCGGAGTCCCCGCCGCGCCAGCCGTAGATGGCCTGCTTGACGTCGCCCACGAAGAACAGGCTGCCGCCCTTGCCCAAACATTCCCCGGCCAGCGGGGTGATGGCCCGCCACTGGTCGCGGTTGGTGTCCTGGAACTCGTCCACCAGCAGGTGGTGCAAGCGGCAGCCCAACCGGCAGTAGGCCTCGGACACGGCCCCGCCTTCGGCCAGAAGGTCGATGACGTGCCCGGCCACGCCGCTGTTCAGGACCATGCCCTGCTTGCGTTGCAGCTCCTCCAGCCCGTTTTCCAGGCGCAGGGCGATGTCGATGGCCGGGGCCAGGAAGTAGGCTCCGGCCAGGACGGCGCGGCTCTGGCGGTACTCGGCCCATTTGCCTTGCAGATGGGCGTAGAAGGACTCGGTGCGTTCGTCCACCAGTCCTTTGCCCTTGGCCAGGACGCAGTCCGCCACGGTGGTCTTCTTGATGGACGCGGAATCCGGGACCGGGTCGAACAGCTCCATGTCCAGGCAGTTGGTCAGGAAATCACGGAAATATTTATTCAGAGGCAGGCCGGTTTCCTCGGCGTGGGCACCCATGGCTTCAACCGATTGCCTGAAAGACGCGTACTCGCCGGTGAGCAGTTCGACGATGGCCGCTTGATCCGTCAGCAGGTCGCTTGATCGGGTTTCGACGCAGCCGGTCAGCTCGCGCAAGCGATCGCGGACCGTGTCCTGGACCCAGAAGCCGTTGCGCCCCTCCTGGCGGATGAGGGTGCCCACCGCACTGTCCAGCAGCCCCGCGGCGTTCTCGTCTTCCTCGCACAGAGCCAGGAAGTGGTCGAAGACCGCGTCGAACAGCTCGCGCTCGTCAAAGACGATCTCGAAGTCCGGGCGCACCCCGAATTCCAGGGCGAAGAGGCGGAGCAGGAGGACCAGCAGGGAATCGATGGTCCGGATGTTCAGCCTGTGGTAGCGGCGCAGGATCGCGCCCACCGTGGTCCGGGCCGTTTCCGGGGAGCAGGCCGGGTTTTCCTGGATGCCGAGCGCGCTCGCCTTGAGTCCGCCGACCACGCGCTCCTTCATCTCGGCGGCGGCCTTGTTGGTGAAGGTCACGGCCATGATCTCGGGCCAGGTGAATCCCCGGCCCGGCCGGTTGGTGCAGACGAACGGCGTATCCCGCTCGTCCGCGGCGTCCAGCAGGGCCAGGAAGCGGCGGGTCAGCTGGTACGTCTTGCCCGAGCCCGCCGAGGCCTTGACCTGTCGCAGTTCGGACACGGCTAGGCCTCGCTTCGCGCGGTCTTGCGGTTGCGGGTGCCGGACAACACGACCATGAGCACGGCGACGATGATCAGAGACGAGCCCGCGTAGCCGAGCAGGGAGAACTTCTCGCCGAACAGTCCGTAGGCCAGGATTGCGGCCACCAGCGGTTCGAAGGTGGCGATGACCGAGGCGTGGGTGGCGTCCATGCGCTTGAGGCCCGCGTAGTAGACCGAAAACGCGCCGTAGGAGGTGACCAGGGCCATGCCGATCAAAAGCAGCCACGCCTGGGGCGACTTGTCCACGAAATGGATGAACGGCCACAGCAGGAGCGCGCCGAAAGGCAGGGCGTAGACGAAGATGGTCGGCGTGGGATAACGGTACAGGAATTTCTTCCCGAAGATGTAGTAGAGGGCGTAGGTGAAGCCCGAGAGCAGCCCGGCGGCCAGGCCGAAGAGGTTCAGGTCGAAGGCCGAGCCGCTTGTCAGCTTGGGGCCCAGGCTGATGCAGGCCACACCCAGGATGGTCATGGCCACGCAGGCGGCCTTGATCAGGGTCATCTCCTCCTTGAGGACCAGCCGGGAGAGCAGGGCCACCCAGGCCGGGGCCGTGTACAGCAGCACGGCGGCCATGGCCATGCCCACGTCGCGGATGGCTATCTGGTAGGCCCCGTAGAACAGGGTCACGCAGATGACCCCGAAGCCGAGCAGGGCGGGCAGGTCAGAGCGGTGGGCCTTGAGCTGCCCGGCCACGGCGGCGTGGACCAGGAAGAACATCCAGCCGAACATGGCCCGCCAGAAGGCGATTTCCAGGGCGCTGACGCCCTCGGCCAGAACGAACTTGGTGAATACGCCGATGACGCCCCACATGAAGGCGGCGGCGAGGACATAGAGGAATCCGGTCATGGCTACAACTCGACCAGGGTCCCGGCCCCGGCTTTGGCGGCGCGTTCATAAATCAGGGCGGAGGCCATCACGTCGTGGGCGGCGATGCCCATGAGCACGGCCCCCCGGCGTCCCTTTCGCAGGGCGCGCTTGCCGCCCGCGCAGACCTCGCACATGTCCGCGTCGATCTCCTCGGGCAGGGGGTAACCGTTCCGGAAATAGGTGCCCGCTTCCTGGGTTCTTACGTATTGCTCGCGGTGGTCGCAGGTGAAGTGCGCGCCGGCGAAGACGTCCTCGTTCACGCAGGCATCGTAGTCCACGGCGATGACCAGGCAGTCGTCCTTGAGCCACTTCCTGCGCACGGGCCGGTCCGGCTCCTCGATCATGGGCGTGCAGGTGATCAGCACGTCGGCGTCGCGCACGGCGGTTTCGATGTCGGTGTGCAGGGAGAAGACCGCGCCCGGAAGCTGCGGGGCCATCTCGTCGATGAACCGCTGGACCGAGGGGGCGCGGAGGCCGCAGCAGCGGATCTCGTTCAACTCGGGGAAGACCTCCTTCATGGCCAGGAGATTGGTCCGGGCCTGGACGCCGGTTCCAACGATGGCCAGGCGGGAGGTCTCGGGGGCGCCGAAGTGGCGTGCGTAGACGCCCGACGCCGCGCCCGTGCGCCAGGCCGTGAGCCGGGCCGCGTCCATGATCGCCAGGGGCAGTCCGGTTTCGGGGTCGTTCACGACCATGACGCCGGAGATGTAGGGCAGCCCCTTGGCCGGGTTGGCCGGGTAGCCCGCGATGCACTTGACCCCGGCGCGGTCGATGCGCCCGCCGAGATGGCAGGGCATGGCGTGGATGAAACTGTCCTCGCGCGGGTGCACCCCGATCTTGGCGGGCATGCTGCCCAGCCCCTTGCCCAGGGCCGCGAAACCGGTCTCCACCGCGTCCATGAACTCGGCCATGGAGATCTCCAGGCGATCCATGTCCCCTGCCGATATGATGCGAACTTCCGAACCCATTTTACTCCCTTCGCGCCGCAATCAGTTCATTGAAACATCGCGCAAGGATGCTTCAATTTCCTTGCCAACGCAACCGGAAACCCTTGCCGGGGAGGGTGGTTGCGCGTATGCTCGACGCATGTTTTTCGAGGGGACGTTCAGCATCGACGCGTCCGGCGACGGCAGCCGCCTGGACCGGGCCCTCGAGGCGGTCATGCCCGGTTCCGGGCTGCGCCTGCGGCGTCGGCTGTGCGACGAAGGACACGTGTCGGTGGATGGCCGGGCCAGGAAGCCCGGCTACAAGGTCCGGGCCGGACAAACGGTGGAAATAGGGGAAGTGCGGGCAATGACGACAGCGGACGAACTGGGCCTGAGAATCGTCAGGTTGGAAGGGGGCTTCGCGGCCGTGAACAAGCCCGGCGGCGTGCACTCGGCGGCCATCTCGGGCAAGGACGAGCCCAGCGCCGAAGGCGTCCTGGCCGAACTGTTCCCGGGCTGCGAACCCGTGCTGCTCAACCGGTTGGACTATCTCACTTCCGGGCTGCTGCTGGTGGCCCTGACACCCGAGGCCCGCGAGGCGTACCTGCGCTGCGAGGCCGATGGGGCCATCAAGAAATTCTACCTGGCCCGCGTGCAGGGGCGGCTCGACGGGATCGTGTCCGTGCGCAGCCGACTCGACACGGACGACCGCAAGACGACCCGCGTCCTGGCCGAGCCGGACCCGGATTCCCGCCGATGGACCGGAATCACGGCCCTGTCCCACGACAACGCGGCGGGCACCTCCCTGGTCCGTTGCCTGATAATGAAAGGCGCGCGCCACCAGATCCGGGCGCACCTCTCCTCCATCGGCCATCCCATCCTGGGCGACCCCCTGTACGGCGGGGGCGAGAGCCCGCGCGGGCTGATGCTCCAGCACCAGCGCATCGAGATGCCCGGCTTTCAGGCCGAGGCCATTCCGCTGTTCTGATTCCGGCGGGGGCGGTTCCGGCTCAGGGGCCGATCCCGTAATGGTCGAAAATCCCCTTCAGTTCACCCGAGGCCCGCATCTCCCTGATCTTCCGCTCGACCATGCCGCGCAGTTCCTCGCCGTCGGGGCTGCGGGGCGAAAAGGCGATGCGGTTGTAGAACATGGCCACCGGCTCCGGGTCCACCCGGACGCGGTCGGCCACGCCTGCCTGCCGAGTGATGAAGCGGAAGGCCAGTGAGCCCACGAGCATGGCGTCGATGCGGTCGTTGAGCATGCACTCGAGGTTGGAGCACTGGGCCATGGTCGGGTTGTCGCAGGAGGTCATCTTGATTCTGGACGGGTCGCGTTCGTAGCGGGCCAGGTAGTCGTCCATCTCGCTGTTGCCGGTCCTGAACCCTTTGGGGATGGAAAAGCGGATTTGGTCCAGGGACTCGACGCCTTGGTATTGCCAGGCGCTGTCCGCGCGGGTGGCGAACTGGACCACGTTGATCATGTCCAGGTTGCGCACGAAGATAAAGTCCTCGGCATGGGCCGTGCCCGCATAGGAGATCGCGTCGTACCGGCCGTCCAGGGTCTCCTGGATGGCACGGACATAGGGCATTTCATGGAAGATCAGGCGGTATTTCGTGCCTTCGAAGGTCCGGCGCAGGACCTCGTGCATGATGCCGTCGTGCGGTGCCTCGGAGGGATCGCAGGCCAGGGGGCAGTACATGGACGTGGCCACGTCCACGTCTCGCGCATAAGCCGGAAAGGGGAGCAGCAGGGCGAGCAGGACAAGGCTGGTCAGGCATTTCATGGCGTATTCCTCGGGCTGAGGAAAGTCTATACCAAAAAACGAAAAAGTGGAACGGGTAAAAAAGGGAAGACCCGGCTTCCGCAGGGAGGCCGGGTCTTCTCGTCTCGCGGCCGGGCCGCGTTATTTCTTCTTGTCGAAGGCTTCCTGGAGCTTGGCGCCGAGCAGGCCCATGGAGCCGGTCTCGGCCTTGCGCTTGGGCGCGAACTCCTTCCAGTCGCCGTCCTCGCGGGCGTCGCCGGTGGTCAGGGATATTTTGCGCTCCCCGGCCTTGACCTCGCCGATAACCACCTCGACGGTGTCCCCGGCGTGCAACTTCTCGAAGGCGGCGGGCTTTTCGGAACGGGAGATGACCGACTTGGGCAGCAGGCCGGTGATGCCGGGTTCCAGCTGGATGAAGATGCCGAACTGCTCCTGCTTCTCGACCACGCCCTCGACCTTCCGGCCCGCCTGGTAGCGGTCGGCCACGCCGGACCACGGGTCGCCCTCGGCGTCCTTCATGGACAGGCTGATGCGCCGTTTGTCCGGGTCGATGGACTTGATTTTGACCGGGACCGAGTCGCCTTCCTTGACCATGTCCGAGGGCTTGTTCACGCGCTTGGTGTAGCTCATCTCGGAGACGTGGACCAAGCCGTCCACGCCCGGGGCGATCTCCACGAAGGCTCCGAATTCGGCCAGCCGGACGACCTTGCCGGTGACGATGTCGCCGGGGGCGAAGGTGGCGGACAGGGTGTCCCAGGGGTCCTGGGCCAGTTCCTTCATGGACAGGGAAATCTTCAGTCGGCCCTTGTCGTCATGCTCCAGGCGGGTGATCTTGGCCCGGACCTTCTGGCCCACGGAGACCGCCTCCTCGGGATGTCCCACGCGGCCGTAGCCGAGCTGGGAGATGTGCACCAGCCCTTCCAGGCCGGGCATGATCTCGACGAACGCGCCGAAGGCGGCCAGCCGGGTGACGATGCCTTCAACCTCATCGCCCACCTTTGTCTCGCTGACGAAGGACTGGGCGGACTCGGCGGCCTCGCGTTCCAGCAGGGCGCGGCGGGAGACCACGATGTTGCGGCCGTGGCTTTCCAGCTTGGTGATCAGGAATTCGTAGGTCTGGCCCACGTACTCCTCGGTGTTCTCCACGAAGCGGGCGTCGATCTGGCTCACGGGGCAAAACGCCCGGCGCTGCAGGATGGCCACGTTGAAGCCGCCCTTGCAGGTGGACTCCACCTTGCCTTCCACGGGCAGGGCTCCCGCCTTGGCCTCCTCGAGCATGGCCAGTCCGCCGATGCCGGAGATGGCGCGGGAGAGCTTGATGCCGCCGGAGTCCTTGCCGACCACGTACAACTCCACCTTGTCGCCTTCGGCCACGGTGCAGTTGCCGTCCTCGTCCAGCAGTTCCTCGCGCTCGACAATGCCGTCCAGCTTGGTGCCGGTGTCCACGAAGACCGTGTTCTCGCCCACCTGGATGACGGTGCCGGTCACCTTGTCGCCGACCGACAGATCGTCACCGCCGCCTTCGCTGTACTGTTCGAACAGTTCGGCGAAGGACTCTTCGCCTTCTTCCACGCCATTACGCTCTTTGAATTCTTCGGACACGTTGTCTCTACCGTTGGGTAAAAGGGTTAAGTCAGCAGGGCCTTGGCGAAGTCCTTGCCGTCAAAGGGACGGAGGTCTTCCATCTTCTCGCCGAGCCCCACAAAGGTGATCGGCAGTTTGTTCTGCAGGGTCACGGCGACCACCACGCCGCCTTTGGCCGTGCCGTCCAATTTGGTCAGGATAATCTCGTCCACGCCCACGGCCTGATTGAACAATTTGGTCTGGCTCAGGGCGTTCTGGCCTGTGGTTGCGTCGATGACCAGGATGTTGCGGTGGGGCGCGCCTTCGTGCTTCTTGCCCACCACGCGCTTGATCTTGGTCAGCTCCTCCATGAGGTTGGCCTTGGTATGCAGCCGCCCTGCGGTGTCCAGGAGCAGCAGGTCGTACCCCTCGTTGACGGCCTTGTCCATGGCTTCGTAGGCCACGGCCGCCGGGTCGGACCCTTCGGCCTTGGCGAAGAAGCCGGTCCCCAGGCGGTCGGCCCAGACGCGCAGCTGGTCGATGGCCGCGGCCCGGAAGGTGTCGCCCGCGGCGATGAGCACCTTGCGGCCCTGCATCTGGGCGCGGTAGGCCAGCTTGGCGATGGTCGTGGTCTTGCCCACGCCGTTGACGCCGATCATCATCAGCACCTCGGGCGGGTTCACGGCCTCGATGCGTTTCGGAACCTTGAAGATGTCCTCCAGTTCCTCGCGCAGGATGTCCTTGAAATCCTCGGGATTGTCGGTCCCGGCCTTGCGGGCGCGGGCCTTCAGGTTGTTCATGAGCTGGCCCGCCGCCTCCATGCCCACGTCGGCCATGATCAGAATTTCCTCGAATTCCTCCCAGAAGTCGTCGTCCAGGGAGGAGTGGGAGGAGAGCAGGCCGTCGATGCGCTTGGTGATCTGTTCGCGGGTCTTGGAGATGCCTTCGGAGAGCTTGAGGAACAGGCGGTCGCGTTCGTCCTCCTCGTCCTCCAGGTCAAGGGCCAGGGCCAACCGGTATTGCAGCTCGGACTTGAAGTCGGCCACGGCGTCGTAGCCCATGTCGTCGAGCCAGGCCTCGAACTTGGTGATGAAGTCGCCGGCTTCGGCCTCGGGCGCGCCCAAGGCCTTGAACAGGAAGGCCAACCGGTCCCACAGGGGTTGCCCTTTGCGGTCCACGCCTTCGACGATGATGTTCAGCCATTGGGAGAGCTTGGGTTCGGCTTGGCGCAGGGCCAGGGTCAGCCCGGCCTGCCAGTCCTCGCCTGGCGTGGGCGCGGCCACGTCGCTTGCGGGTGTTTCCGGGGCCGAGGCGGCCTGGGGCGCGGGTTCGGGAGCGGGCTCGGCCTTGGCCGGTTCGTCGAGTTCCAGCCCTTTTTCCCGCTTGTATTCGTCCAGGGCCTGCTGCGCCGCGTCTTCCGGTCTTGCCCAGGCTTTTTTCAGTTTGCTAAAAAATCCCATCAGGGCCTCTTATATTGATAACGTTGTCAGTTCGGGCGTAGTTAATAGCCTACCTCGTTGTAGGTGGCAATAGACGATGTCGCCCCCTACGTATTGCCATTATGCGTCCAAGCGGCTAAGAGCGAGGAAAAAATTCACCCAGAGGACGAATTCATGAAACGAACCAAGATAATCGACGCGCTGAACGCACAGGCCCCGGTGGAGGACATCCGCATCATGGGCTGGGTCCGCTCCAAGCGCGACAACAAGGGCTTTTCCTTCCTGGCCCTGAACGATGGCTCCTGCCTGGGCACCATCCAGGTCATCGTGGACCACACCCCGGAGATCGAGGCCGCCCTGGAGCGCACCGGCACCGGGGCGTCCGTGGCCGTCACCGGCGAATTGGTGGAGTCTCCGGGCAAGGGGCAGAAGTGGGAGGTGCGCGGAAAGACCGTTGAGGTTCTCGGCGAAGCGGACCAGGAGACCTTTCCCCTGCAGAAGAAGCGCCACTCCGACGAATTCTTGCGGACCATCGCCCACCTGCGTCCCCGGACCAACAAGTTCGGGGCCATGTTTCGCATGCGTTCGCGCCTGGCTCAGGCCGTGCATCGGTTCTTCGCGGACAAGGGCTTCTTCTACGTCCATACCCCGATCATCACCGGCAGCGACTGCGAGGGTGCGGGCGAGATGTTCCGCGTGACCTCGCTTGAGGCGGGCAGCAGGGAGCCGGTGGAAAACGACTTCTTCGGCAAGCCGTCCAACCTGACCGTGTCCGGCCAGCTCTCGGTGGAGATGTTCGCCCTGTCATTGGGCGACTGCTACACCTTCGGCCCGACCTTCCGGGCCGAGAACTCCAACACCCCGCGCCACGCGGCCGAGTTCTGGATGATCGAGCCGGAGATCTGCTTCGCGGACCTGGCCGACGACATGGATCTGGGCGAGGAGATGATCAAGTACCTGGTCGGGCATATGCTCGACAACTGCGCCGAGGACGTGGAGCTGTTCGCCCAGTGGGTGGACAAGTCCCTCATGCCCACGCTCGAGACCATCCTCAAGGAGCCGTTCGAACGGCTGCCCTACACCGAAGCCATCAATATATTGAAGAAGACCAAGAAGCAGTTCGAGTACCCGGTGGAGTGGGGCATCGACCTGCAGACCGAGCACGAGCGGTTCCTGTGCGAGGAGAAGTTCAAGAAGCCGGTCTACGTCTACGACTATCCCAAGACCATCAAGCCGTTCTACATGCGCATGAACGACGACGGCAAGACCGTGGCCGCCATGGACTGCCTGGTGCCGCGCATCGGCGAGATCATCGGCGGCAGCCAGCGCGAGGAGCGTCTGGACGTGCTCACGGCGCGTATGGGCGAAGTGGGTCTGAACAAGGAGGAGTATTGGTGGTACCTCGACTCCCGCCGATACGGCTCCGCGCCCCACGCCGGGTTCGGCATGGGCTTCGAGCGCATGCTCATGCTTGTCACGGGGGTGCACAACATCCGCGACGTCATCCCGTTCCCCAGGACGCCCAAGAGCCTTGAGTTCTAAATATATTAGTAATGGTCAATTTCGGGAGGCCCGGCGGAAAACCGCCGGGCCTTTCCTGTTGGTGAAGGGATGCGCGCTGGGAGAGTGAAGCTTGTCTTGGGGGAAATTGGGATGAATGGATCGGTGTCCAGACCAGGAAAAAGGCAGGGTGGTTTGAGGGAACCAGGGGGTGAATCGGGCGTCCATCAGAGGGGCGCAAGCGGACCGGCAAGGATTTGCACTTCGCAGTACTCAAAAAAACTTATGCTATTTCAGTGTGTTAAAAATGCAGCGGAGAAAGAGTTGAAAAAAGTTTAAAAAAGCGCTTGACCTCCGAGTGCGATTCACCTAGAACCTCTTTCGCCGCACGGGGAAGCCCTGTTGGAACGACCCGGCGGCTCGTTCTTTCTCAAGCATAATGAATGGTTGGCCGCTCCGGAAATTTGAAAAAAGTTTCAAAAAGTGGTTGACGGTTGATCTAGAAAAATCTAGATTGTAATTTCCCGCAATGCGCGGGACGTTCTTTGAGAGACAAGGCA